>NZ_JACKXD010000004.1 GCF_014212355.1 Halobellus ruber | reverse complement strand
TCCGCTGACGCTCCACAAAATCTAATTCGATCCAGTCGCTACCGTCGCTGAGGCGTGTGATTTCGGGCATAGATCACTCAGAAATCAGCACGCCTCACTCTTCACGCTTAACTTAACACGACCGTTACAACCGACAGTACGAATATAGCGGTTGTATGCAGCAGTTGGTCGGCGTTCACTTCGCCTCGCCGACGTTAGCTGGACGTGCGTGCAAGACTGACTGTGACTATTCGAGTGAAATCAAAGGGTTATGTCGTAGCACCAACCATATCCTGTAGGTCCGTGATGGGATCTGTAGATCACTCCCGGGACAGAACTATCAAGATCCAGTGTGACTGCGGCAGGTGGCTTGAAGCAGAGACGGAGATGTATCGAGTGAACTGTGAGTGTGGAAAGGTCTTCGCAGTTACTGTCACGGATATGTGTCGAAAGCAGCCGTATTAACTGAGGTACATAATCCGGTTGTTCTCCGGGCTGGTTGTAGTGGCCGATCTCCTCTGATCGAAAACCGGAGCGCTTTGCGTGAGATGCGCGCCGGGTATGTGCCACTGGCTTCGCTAACTACCCGATCTCCGTCGAGCGCGACTCGGCAAGCCTCCGACCGGAGAGCCTACCGGACCCGAATACTGGGCGCCTCATCGCCGACGAGAACGCTCGCGACGCCGGCGCCGAACGCGCGAGCGGTCTTCTGCGCTCCCATACTCAGCTTCTCGGGCAGGTCCCGATCGGGTTCGAACTCCTCGACGGTGATCTCGTCGACGCCAAGCCGGTCGGCCAGTCGGTCCTCCATCCGTTCGCGTGGGCCGCAGTGATCGACGAGTCCGTTCTCGACGGCCGCCTCACCGGGGTAGATACGGGCCTCGGTGTCGCGGATGAACTGCTCTTCGAGGCCGCGGCCGGCGGCAACCGTTTCGACGAACTGGTCGTACCAGTCGTCGAGCAGCCCCTGGAAGTACGCGACCTCGTCGTCGCTGAGCTCGCGCCACTCCGTCGGGGTGTCCTTGTACTCGCCGGCGACGAACCGCCGGTAGTCCAGTCCAACCTTCTCGGCCAGTTCCGTCCGGCCGAGTTGGCTTCCGACGACGCCGATCGAGCCGACGATCGCGGCCTCGCGGGCGTGGAACTCGTCGGCACCGCAAGCGATCCAGTAGCCGCCGCTTGCCGCCATATCCTCCGCGTACGCGACGGTCGGACCGTCGAAATCGGCCGTGGCCTTCCGGATGTCCTCGCTTGGGACGACTGCACCGCCGGGGGTGTTCAGTGTCACGATCAGCGCCTCGACGGCGGTATCGTCATCGGCCCGCTCGATCCGCTCGACGATGTCGTTGGCGGACGCGCCGCCACCGCTGAAGGGGACCGGGCCGCCGCTGTCGCCGTCGCGCGTGATCACGTCGTCGACCTCGACCTCGGCCACCTCGTAGTCCGGGACCGCGGCCGACGCGAACCGCCTGACCGCTGCCGAGAGTCCGACGAAGACGAGTCCGCCGAGGGTCACCTCGACCGCACCGACGCCGGTAAACAGTGGCACGATCCCGTACAGGACGACTGCAAGTGCCGCCGCGACGACGACGCCGGACAGTACGATGCCGCTACGCTTCAGATCGGTCGTTTCGACCATACACGCGCCTTTGGGTGGATATGGGAGAGTGTTCCGGCCCGCCGAACGGCAGGAGCCGATACGAACACCGCGCTGGATCAGAGGGTGGCTGTGAAGATTTTCCACACCCCGGGGTGTCGGAATCCGTCACGGGACTATAGCCGACAGTATCAGCTCCCCGCCGATACCGATGGTGCGCTGTCGCGGATCCACTCGACCGAGCATCCGTTCCTGTGGCCGACACAAGCGGTGCGGCGGCCGCGAGATCACCGATCTACGATGGGGTGCCGCCGAAACGACCGCCGGCCGCCCTCACTCGGCGTGCTTGAGGATCTGCGGTAGTGCAATCACCTCCAGGGCGGCGATTCCGAACACCAACAGCCGGGCGGTTCCCTCGAACACGAGAACGCCGATGGCGACGGCGACGGCGGCGCTTGGGAGTGCGATCCCGTAGCGAACGAGCGGGCTCTGAAATACCGACATCGTGGATCGGGTAGGGGATAGTGTCACGCCCACGTAGACGTTACGTTGACTGAAACCGCGGTTACACCCACCGAGGGGGCGAGTTCGCCTCTCACCCCAGAAACGCGGGCGAGGCGGTCGGCAGCGAGATCAGCCACAGGCTCACCGCGGTGTAGCCGATCATCACGGCCACGAATGGGTACTGGCTTCGGATCGCCTGCAGCCGGCTGGGGAACAGCCGGTAGGCGGTGGAGTGGGCCACCCAGATCGCCACCAGGTGGCCGCCGAGCACGAACGCGATGTTGAGCGCCGAGATCCACGCCGGCAGCGTGAGCACGACCGGGTTCGCGGGCGCCGACAGCGGCGACGCGAGCGCCGCCGCGAGCGTGGGCGAAAGCGAGACGAAGAAGCCGAAGTAGTGCGCGAGGTGGTAGCCCGCGGCGACGATCAGAAGCGAGGGGGCGAACGCGACCGCGAGCGTCCGGGCCGAGCGCGTGGTGCGGACCCGGCGGGCGGCGACCCGTGCCGCACCGAGAAACGCGAGGTAAAACACGGCGAACCCGCCGAGGAACAGCGTCGCGTAGATCACCAGCGGCGGGAGTCCGGCCGCGGCAACCGCCCGCACCGCCGCGGCGCCCTGCTCGGTCGTGACGAACCCGCTGAAGGTGAGTTCCCACACCAGCGCCACCGCGACCGCGACGTCGTCGAGCCCCGAGGCGAGACGGTCGTCCGCGCTCCCTGACGCGGTGCCGACGTCGCCGTCGGGACCGACCGGCGGAACCAGCCGCATCCCGGGAATCGACAGGGTGAGGCGGCCGCCGTCCCACGACAGCGGCGCGACGCGACCGTAGAACCGGAACGCGGTCGCGATCGGGTCGGCGTTCCGGAACCACGCGTCGCCGCCGACCAGGATTGCCCCGGCGACGGTGACGACCGCGTAGCCGACGACCGCGGTCGCGAGCACCGCCGGCCGCCGGGTCACGCCGGTCGTCGTCTCAACCCACACGAGAAGCAGGATCCCCGCAAGCGCGGGCCACCGCCCCAGGCTGTCGGGGTACGCCACGACCCCGGTCGGGAGCCGGTCGACGGCCCGGAGGGGGTTGACCGCCGGCCACGCGTTGCCGACGAGGTACGACGCCATCGTCAGCCCCGCCCGCCCGCCGGCGAAGAGCACGATCACCGCGAAGTTCACCGTCGAGAGCTGCGGCCCGACGAACCCGCGGTAGACCACGAGCGCGACGAGGGCGGCGCCGAGGACACCCGCGAGAAGACGGCCGGCGCGGCGGAGCCGGTCGCCGCCGATGTCGCGCCGCCACTCGTGGATCGCGGCCACGAACCCGCGGTCGGTGACGAAGCCGGCGAGCAGCGCCGAGGCGCCGATGGCGGCGCCGCCGGTCGCGACGTAGAGCCACCGCGGGACCGAGAGGGGGTCGCCGGCGGCGTCCGAGAGCCCGACGGCGGCGTTGCTCGCGGCGACCCCGCGGGCGAGGAGGGCGACGCCGAGCGCGAACGTGACGACCGCCGCCGCGACGGTCACAACGCGGTCGCGCCACCGCGGCGTCGCGTCACGACGCATAGATCACGTAGAGAAACAGCAACCCGAAGTACAGGACCACGAGGACGCCGAGCGCGCGGATGCGGAACGACCGGATCGCCCGCTCTTCGTCCCGGTAGACCTCGCGGTAGGCGTCCTGTTCTGCGGCGTCGAGCGCGTCCGGGTGTCTGACGCCGCGGTGGAGGACCCGGAGGTCCTCGGAATGGAACGCGCGGCCGCAGTCGCCGCAGACGTACGCGGCGGCTCCGTCGTCAGTTTCGCGTGGGGTCTCGGTCATACAGGGTGGTGTCGTCCGCGTGGAATCGTCCGTCGATGCCGTGCCCGGTGCCCTTCCCCGCCTACGTCCAGGGTACCGATCGCTCCTGGAGTTCGCCCGCGACCGGCCGCTGCATCGCCGCCGCGGGGTCGTCGAGGTGTTCCAGCGCCCACATCAGCTTCACCTTCGCCGTCCCGGGGAGGGTGTCGCCGGCCTCGACGACGCCGGCGTCGAGGAGGTCGCGGCCGGTGTCGTAGACGCGGTCGCAGACGCGGCCCGCCAGACACTGGCTCGTCATCGCGACCACGACGCCGCCGTCGGTCAGTTCCTCGATCACCGGGATCAGGTCGGTGTGGACGTGGCCGAGCCCGGTCCCCTCGATCACGACCCCGTCGAGGTCGGCGTCGCGGAGCATCCCCGCATAGCGGTCGACGTCCAGCCCGGGCGTGAACTTCAGCAGGGCGACGTCGCCGTTCAGCGCCGTCCGGACGTCCAGGTCGGTCGCGCCGCGCTCGGCGTAGCCGCGGCGGAACTCGACGGTCTCGGTGTCGTAATCGACCGTCCCCAGCGGCTCGGCGCCGACGGTCTCGAAGGCGTCCCGCCGGGAGGTGTGGTTCTTTCGAACTCTCGTGCCGCGGTGGAGCGCACACGCGTCGTCGGCGGTCGAGGCGTGCATACAGACCAGCACTTCGGCCGCGTCGGATTTGGCGGCTTCGACGGCACAGACCGCGTTCATCACGTTGTCCGAGGAGGGCCGGTCCGCCGAGCGCTGGCTCCCGGTGAACACGATCGGGACGGGGGTATCGAGCATATACGACAGCGCCGACGCGGTGAACTGCATCGTGTCGGTGCCGTGCATCACCACCACGCCGTCGGCGCCGGCGCGGATCTCCTCGGCGACGGCTTCGGCGAGGTCCTGCCACACGTCGGGCGTCATGTTCTCCGAGAGGATGTTGGTGACGACCCGCCCGCGGTAGTTCGCGCGCCCCGCGAGGTCCGGCACGGCTCGAAGCACGTCCTCGGCGTCGAACTGCGCGGTGACGGCGCCGGTCCGGTAGTCGACGGTCGAGGCGATCGTCCCGCCCGTCGAGATGAGCGAGACCGTGGGGAGGTCCTCGTCGAACTCGATCTCGGAGGCGTCGGATTCCGAGTGTGCGGCTTCGACGTCGTAGACGTCGGATTCGAGGATCTCGACGTCGGCATCCTCGCGTGCGATCCCGACGTTGTACCCGCCGTCGAGCTTGACCACGAGGTGATCCGGCGTCGAGGAGGGCATCAACACGCCCTCGTTTTCGACGCCCGCGCGCTCGATTCTGACGCGGTCTCCGGGGTTCATACCCCGAGCTATCCCCGGCGCGGACTTGAATCCACTCCATTACTGTTGTGAGGGTTGGTCAGTTTCCAGTTGCGTCGTCGTCAGCGTGGCTGTGAGCGCCCCGAAAGCTCCCGGCGTCTCGACTCGATGCGCTCGCTGTGCTCCTCGTCGCTCACTTCGTTCACTCCTGCGGTGTCTACTCACGGGCGCTCCGCGCCCGTTCGTATGAGCCGAGGCGGCGCCGCCGCCTCGCGACTTGCGTCGCGCGTCTTCACCAGACGCTTCGCGTTCTGGTTGGCTGACGAGAGCTGCGCTCTCGTCAACTTCGGCGAGACGCCCGCCCGTTTCAGTCCCGCCCGATGGCTGACTTCCAGCGCACACCACGCACCCGAACACGACCACCGACACAGGCACAAGAGTCACCACTCGCGACGCCTATGTTTCGGTATGCAACGCTCCGACGAACGCGACGCCGACGCCGACGACCCCGCGGCGCTGCTGGACGACATGGACGACGACCTCGGCGGCTCCGCGGGGGGTGACTCCGGCGCTGCGCGCGAGAAGTCGACCTCCGGGAGTCGACTCCGCGGGTTGTTGCCGTCCGGGATCGCCCCCGCCTTCTCGCTCCGGTCGTTTCTCGTGATCCTCCTTGCGTCGCTGGCGGCCGTGATCGCGGGTGGGGCGGTCCCGATCGTCGGCGCCATCGGACGGTTCCTCGGGCTGTTCGCGGTCGCGTTCGCCGCGGGTGTGATCGGCTCCCGCAGTCGGTATCTGGAGGTCGGCCTCGCCGGGGCGGGTGCGGCGGGCGCGGCCTTTCTGTTGGGGACGCTCACCAGCGTCTTCGCGCCGATTGCGGTCCGAATACTCGCGGACTACGGCGTCGCCATCGTCGGGGTCGGAACGGGCGCGGGGCTGCTCGTGTCGATCCTGGGTCACTACTTCGGCCGGGACCTCCGGGACGGGGTCACGCGGGAGGTTTGAGGTCCCGGGTGGGCGGGCCGTGTTTGGTTGCGCGACTGCAAGACTGATCTCGTCGGGTGGGGCTTCGAGGGGTCACGTTTCCGACGATTTCACGCCCACCTGTACAGTACCAGCAGGCGGACGCCGTCGTCTACACGTGCTCGTCGATCGCCGCGGCGATCGCCTCGTAATCGGGGAACGCCGGCCACTCGTCGGCGACCCACGCGTACTGGACCGCCCGGTCGGCGTCGAGCAGGAACACGGCGGGGCGGTGCTCGGTCACGCCTTCCATCCCGTCGAGGTCGTTCCCGACGTCGTACGCCGCGGCGACGCCCGCATCGAGGTCCGAAAAGAGCCGGGCGCCCGCGGCGCGCTCCTCCAGCAAGTCCCTGTGTGCGTACGGCGTGGAGACGGAGACGCCGACGACCTGGACCTCCTCGGCGAACCCGTGGTCGTCGAACGCGTTCCAGATGTAGGTCGTGGGGAACGCGCCGTCCATCGGGTGGAAAACGAGGAGCGTCGGCCCCTCGGCGACGACTTCCGAGAGGGCGGCGTCCTCCCAGTACTCCGGGCCGACGAGCGGCCGGATGAAGTCGGGGGCGACGTCGCCGGGTTCGGGGTGGTCGCTCTCCGGGAGGTCGGTGACCTCGAAGTCGAGGTCCATCAGGCGACCCCCCCGTCGCCGTAGGTCCGCTCCAGATACTCCACGATGTTCGCGGATTCGGACATCGTGACCCCGGTGTTGCCGTCGACGAGCGCGGGGACGCTCCGCTTGCCGGAGATGCGCTTGACGGCGTTCCGTTCGGAGTGCATCGGCTCGACGAACCGGGACTCGTACTCGATGTCGAGGTCGTCGAGCGCCCGAACGACGCGCTCGCAGAACGGACACGCCTGGAGTCGGTACAGCGTGATGCCGTCGTCGGTATCGCTCATACCCGTGGTAGGGCCGAACCACCCCTAAGCGCTTCGGACGCGGAACCGGTCTACGTTGGTGCGATTGGTGTTGACCCGGACTACTCGAAGCAGACCTCGGAAGCCCCTGCGCTCTCGGCGGCTGCGACTCGCTGCGGTCCTCGTCGCTCGCTTCGTCACCGGCGGCGAGCCGCCGGTTTCCAGCGAGACATCCGGTCTCGCACGGCTCGCTCCTGCGGTCCTTGCGTCGTCTCGCTCGCCGAGAGCGCAGCCCCTTCCAGTCCCGCCCGGGATCGTTTCCCGGTCAGCAATCGCTGACGGAAGTCACCCCCGTCGACCCGGCTGGTGAATGCGAGCGTCGTCGTTCTCAGTCCCGTTGTCGCGCGCCCGTTCCAGCTCGCCCGTCGTCCGCAAGCGCCGACAGGTGGATCCCGTCGCCGTCGATCGGGACGCCGGCGTAGGGGTCGGAATCGAGGAGCAGCGACCCGTCGAGGTCGGCGTAATCGAGCAGCGGCGCGAGGTGACACGCCGCCGCGATCGCGGCGTTCGTCTCGATCATACACCCGAGCATCACTTCGAGCCCGTGGGCGCGAGCGGCGTGGAGCAGCCGCTTTGCCGCCCCGGGACCGCCGCATTTCATCAGCTTGATGTTCGCGATGTCCGCCCGGTCGGCCACCGCCGGGACGTCGGAGAGCGTCACGCAGGACTCGTCGGCCGCGATCGGCAGCGCGGACCGCTCGTAGACGTACCGGAGCCCGTCGGGGTTCTCGGCGGGCACGGGCTGTTCGACGAACTCGACGCCGTGGTCGTCGAGGGCATCGATCCGGCGGACCGCCTCCCTCGGCGTCCACGCCTCGTTGGCGTCGACGCGGAGGCGGACCTCGGGGGCGGCCTGCCTGATCGCGGCGACGATCTCCCGATCGCGGTCGGTGCCGAGTTTCACCTTCAGCACGTCGTGGCCCGCCGCGACCGCTTCGGCGGCCTTCTCGCGCATCCGGTCGGTGGCGTCGAGCCCGATCGTGAACGACGTCTTCGGGGTCGCCTCCGGGTCGAGTCCCCACTGTCGGTACAGCGGGACTTCGAGCCGTTTCGCGGCGAGATCGTGGAGGGCGATGTCGACCGCGGCGTGGGCCGCGGGGTTGTCGGCGACTACCGCCTGCCGCTCCCGCTCGATCCGCTGGCCCGCGTGTGGGTCGCCGACGGCCTCGACGACCGACAGCAGTTCGGGAAGCACCGCCTCCACGGTCGCCGCCGTCTCCCCGTAGTGGGGGGAGGGGGCGGCGGCACCGACGCCCGTGGTTCCGTCGTCGTCGGTGATCCGAACCACGACGTTCTCGGCGGTCTCCTGGGTGCCGCGGGCGATGGTGAACGCGTTCGCGAGGGGCATCGACACCCGCTCGAAGGCGGCGTCGAGCATTCGCTACCCGCCCCCGCTGCCGGACGCGCTGCGGCCCTCGGGCTGCTTCTCGCCGCCGAGGATCGCATCGAGGATCGCGTCGGCGTCGAACCGGACGACGTCGGCCGCGGGCGCGCCGAGGTCGTCGGCGAACGACTCGATCGCGGCCCGCGCGTCGCTGTCGTCGTCGATCCCCCGCGTGTTCAGCGCGCCGGCGACGACCTCGCCCTCGTGGACCGGCGCGGCCAGCCGCTCGTAGAGGTCGACGTACTCGGGGACCGGCGGCAGACCGAACGACTCGTAGCCGTGGACCGACTCCCGGCCCGCTTCGTGGCACAACACCAACGAATCGGCCATTGCGCCGTGGAGGATCCCGCAGGTGACCGCCGAGTACGCGGGATGGACGATGCTGCCCTGCCCCTCGACGAACAGGACGTCGTGGTCGTCGCCGATCTCGAGGATCATCTCCTCGACCGCGCCGGCGGTGAAATCCGAGATCACCCGGTCGATCGGGTTTCCCCACCCGGCGATCATGATCCCGGTCTGGCCGGTGGGGATGAAGCCGGCGTCGATGCCGCGCTCCCGGGCCGCCTCCACCAGTTCCAACGAGACCGTCATCTTCCCGACCGAGCAGTCGGTCCCGACCGTCAGCACCACGTCGGCGTCGACGTCGGCGCTCCGTCCCTCCGCGACGCCCAGGTCCGGATCGGGCTTGCGGACGTCCCGGAGGGCGACGCCGTGCTCGTCGGCGAGGGCGGCGAACTCGTCGTCCTCCGAGAGGAAGTAGTGGAGCCCGGCGACCACGTCGCAGCCGCGCTCGATCGCGGTCCGGACGTCCGGGCGCCACGACTCGTCGAAGCCGCCGCCGATGGGCGCGATGCCGACGAGCAGCGTGTCGGCCTCGGGTGCCTCCGCCATCGACGCGACGATCGGCACCTCGGGGAGGTCCGATCGATGCCCGGACGCAACGGTGCCGGCGCGGTCGCGATCGAGGACGGCGACGATCTCGTCGTTGCTATACTTGAGCACGCCGACCGCGGTCTTCGCCCGCTCGGGGAACTTCCCGTGTGCGAGGACGACGACCCGCTCGCCGCCCGCGTCTGCCGTTTCAGCCATACTCGCGGGCAACGACGGCCCGAATCTTAATTGCCGCGGTCACCCACCCGCGACGACCCCGGCGGGCGCGGCCGGCTCACAGAAGCGACAGTCGGACGGCCCAGAAGTCCCGGACCGCACTCCGGAGCGCGTCCGCCGGCTCGCCCGTCGCATCCACGGTCGCGGTCCGATCCGCGAGGTCGGTGAACCGCCCCAGTACGGTCCCCTCGCCCAGCACGACGACGTCGGCGTCGGCCGGGGGCGTCGGGTCGCCGTCGCCGGCTCCCGACTCGCTGGCGTCACTCCCGAGGTGGGCTTCGAGGGCCTCGCGGGCGCGTTGGAGGTGCTCGTCGATCTGCTGGTCGCGCCGGCGCTCGAACCGGGCCTGGGAGAACCCGCCCTTCGAGTGGGAGGCCTGCACGTCGGACTCGATGTCGTCGACCGGGGTCACTGTCTCGCCGTCGTAGACGCCGAGCGCGAAGCGGTCCGACCGCACCAGGGCGACCCACGTCGGATCGACCGGGGCGAACCACGAACGATCGATCCGGAAGCCCCCGCCCCACTCGACGAACGGCGCGGGCGGGGTCGGCGGGGCGAGCGCGGCCGCGATCAGGCCCGCGTCGTCGACGCAGACCAGACACGGGGCCGCCCGCCGGACCAGCGCCGACCGCTCCCCGAGAACGTCGCGGACGGCGTCGGGGACGTCGTCGCGGACCATCGCGGTCAGGGCGCCCTCGGCGTCGGTCGACACCGACGCGAGCCGCGCGAGGACCTCGTCGCGGCGGTCGTCGCGGAGGATCTCGGTCCCGCGGAACGACACCTCGACGTCGTCGGTCCCCGAGAGGCGGTCGATCCGCTCTTCGAGCCCCTCAACCTTGTCCTCCAGCCGGTTGACCTCGGCCTCCGCCTCCTGGCGCTTCCGTGCGGCCTCCGAGCGCCGTTCCTCCTCGGCCTCCGTGCGGCGTTCGAGGTGGCGGTTCTCCTCTTCGAGTTCCTCGATCCGGTCTTTGAGTTCGGCCCGGCCGAGGAGTTGATCGAGCATAGTTCGACGCCCGAACGCGGGGTACTTATACTGTCGGCCGGTGATGTAGGGTCGGTTCCTGTGGACTGCAACTGTCGTCACCGAGGAGAAGCGGCCTTCGGAAGCCCGCGGCCCCTTCCAGTTCCACACCAGCGGTGGATTCTCCGCCGGTCGACACTACACGAGGGTTCGCACCTTCCAATTGCGTAACTCCGGGTCGATAGACGCCGCCCGATTACGTCACCGCGCCGTCGTCGCCGAAGCGGTAGCCGGAGTACTTCAGGAGTTCGGCGGCCCGTTCGGACTTCGCGAGGAGAACGTCGCGCTCGGCCGGGAGGTCCCGGTCGTCGATGTCGTCCGGGACCGCGAGCGTGCCGGACGGCACGTCCTCGTCACCCAGGACGGGGATGTGGCCGGTGTCGAGTTTCATGACGAGCGGCGCGTCGACGCGGAACAGCCCCTCGTCCCCGTAGAGCCGCTCGTTCACGCGCTCGTGGTCCTCGCGCCGGATCGCGGGCACGTCGCGGTCCGACGGCTCGACGTAGAGCCGCCCGAGGTAGTAGCCCGTGGAGAACGTCTCGAACATCCCTGCGAGTGGATCACACGCACACACCCTAATAAGTCTTCCTCGGACGTCGGCTTCGGATCCACGAGAAAAACCGACGGACGGATCCCGTCCCCCCGGCACGAAACCGTGGCCTCGGGCGGCCGACCCGCTCGCCCTGCGCTCACTCGTCGTCGCGGGTGGCGGCGGTCATCGCCCAGACGGCGGTGAGCCCCAGCGCGACCGCCGGGACAAGCGGGAGCACGAGCAGGGAGGCGATGTACGGGATCCCGACCGCCGAGAGGAGCCCGGGCCGGAGGTAGATGATCCCGGGGATCACGAGCGTACAGACCACGAGCACGCCGACGAGCACCCACCCGCGGGAGCCGAACCCCTCCGGCGCGGGCGCCCCCGTCGACCCGGCCGCGGCTCCCGGGGCGTCGCTGTCGGCCGTGGCGTCCGTCCCGCCGGGGCGGTGGACGTAGCCGTCGTCGTCAGAACTCACTGTCGGGGATTACGACCACCTTGCCAAAGCCCTCACGGTCCTCGATCAGTTCGTGGGCCCGCGCGGTCTCGCTCATCGGGAGCCGCTCGCGGATCCGCGGCGCGAAGGTGCCGTCCCAGACGCGTTCTAAGACGCGCTCGGCCTGTTCGGGGGTCGCCATCGTCGAGCCGATCACCGACAGCTGGTTCCAGAAGATCCGCCGGAGGTCGGCGTCGGGGTTGCCGCCGGTGGTCGCGCCGCAGGTGACCAGCCGGCCGCCCTTCCGGAGACACTTCAGCGACCCCTCGTAGGTGGCCTCGCCGACGTGGTCGACGACGACGTCGACGCCGCGGCCGTCGGTCAGGTCGTAGACGGCGTCGGCGAACGACTGCTCCTCGTAGTTGATGCCGTGATCCGCGCCGCACGCGGCCGCGTGGTCGAGTTTCGCGTCCGAGGAGGCGGTGGCGATCACCTCACACCCCGCGTGGGCGGCGATCTGGACCGCCGCGTGGCCGACGCCGCCGGAGGCGCCGTGGACTACGACTCGCTCGCCGGGGTCGACGTCGGCCCGGTCGGTCACCATCCGCCAGGCGGTCCCGAACACCAGGGCGGCCGAGCCGGCGACCTCCCACTCGACGCCCTCGGGAACGGGAACGAGGTTCGACGCCGGGACCGCGGCGTACTCGGCGTGGACCCCCGGCGTGTGCTCGCCGATGATGTGGAACCCCGGGGAGAGCGTCGGGTCGTCGCGCCGGGGGGCGGTGCGGTCGCCACCGTCGCCGGCGACACCCGCCAACAGCGCGACGCGATCGCCTGGCTCGAACCGGCCCACGTCCTCGCCGACGGCCTCCACGATCCCGGCCATATCGCTGCCGGGCGTGTGTGGGAGTTCGAGGTCGATCCCCGGGAGCCCCCGCCGGGTCCACACGTCGAGGTGGTTCAACGCGGCGGCCTTCACGTCCACGAGCGCCTCGTCGCGGCCGGGCTCCGGCATCGGGACCTCGGAGTACTCGATGACGTCGCGGTCGCCGTGTGCGGTGAACTGGACGGCTTTCATACCCCGGTGGTGGCCCGCCGGGTACAAAATAGCGCCCCAAGCCGGCGTTCCGTTCCGGATACGTCACCCGTACGGTTGAAGTGGCTCAACCGACTACCCACTGGTAACGAATGAGCGAGGACTTCTACGACGTCCTCGGCGTCTCCCGGGACGCCACCGAGGACGAGATCGAGCAAGCCTACCGCAAGAAGGCCGCGAAGTACCACCCCGACGTCTCCGACGAGGAGAACGCCGAGGAGCGGTTCAAGAAGATCAAGAAGGCCAAGGAAGTCCTCACCGACGACGAGAAGCGCCGGATGTACGACCAGGTGGGCCACGAGCGCTTCGAGCAGGCCGAGAAGCGCGGCGGGTTCGACAACGGCGGCGCCGGCGGCGGTGGCCGCGGTCAGGGCAACCCCTTCGGCGGGATGGGCGGCGGCGGTGGCCGCGGCCAGGGCAGCCCCTTCGAGGACATCTTCAACCAGTTCTTCGGCGGCGGCCAGGGTCGCGGCGGGGGCCGGAACCGCCCCCGGCAGGGCAGCGACGTCCGCACGCAGGTCACCCTCGACCTCGAGGAGGTTTCCCGCGGGGTCGAAAAGCAGTTCACGCTCACCCGGCCCGAGAAGTGTTCGGAGTGCGGCGGCCGCGGCCACCCAGCCGACGCCGACGTCACGACCTGCCCGCAGTGCAACGGCCAGGGCCAGACCACGACCGTCCGCGACACGCCCCTCGGACGCGTCCAGCAGACCCAGACCTGTCCCCGGTGTGAGGGCGCAGGCGAGACCTACAGCCAGTCGTGTTCGGTCTGCGGCGGCGACGGCGTCACCCGCGAGGAGGCGACGCTGTCGGTCGACATCCCCGCAGGGATCCGCGACGGCCAGACCCTCCGGATGGAGCGGGAGGGCGCTCCGGGCGAGAACGGCGGCCCGAAGGGCGACCTCCTGATCGACGTCGCGGTCCGCGATCACCCCGACTTCGAGCGCGACGGTGACGACCTCTACCACCGCCACCCGATCTCGTTCCCGAAGGCCGTCTTCGGGGCCACCGTCGAGGTTCCGACCGTCACCGGGTCGACCGACCTCGACGTTCCCGCGGGCACCCAGAGCGGCGAGGAGTTCCGGCTCCGCGGCGAGGGGATGCCGCACCTGCGGGGTCGCGGCCACGGCGACCTCTACGTCCAGGTGCAGGTGGTAACGCCCGACAGCCTGAACCAGGAACAGCGTGAAGCCCTGGAGGCGTTCGCGGAGGCCGGAGGTGAAGACGTGGATGTTTCGGAGGGGTTCTTCGAGAAGATCAAGAACAGCTTCTAATCCACCTTTTTTATCGGGGGTCCTCGGCCGCGCTCCGCGCGGCCTCGAACCCCCGCAAAAAATCTGGACCAAAAATTGCCGCGAGGCTCGCGTTCGCTCGCCTCGCGGTACTACTGCTGGACCGCTCTGTCCGTATAGCACCACGGTCGACTCGCACTCTCTCCTATCGGCTGTTCCGTGATAGTACCACTACCGGAGTTCCTCGACGAGTGCTGCAACCGCCTCGTCGACAAGGGCGTCGGTGAGGCATCCCTGCCGGAAACTGATGTCCTCGCGGGCGATCGACTAGACGCCCCACGGAACGATCCGACTCTACTCGGGGGACCCGCCGCAAAGCCAACTCTCCTTGGGGATCTCGATGAGGCCATCCAGCCAAGATCTCGTCGTGAGCGTGACCGCGATGTACTGCTCGCCGTGGAACGGACTCCTTCGTGGTTCGAGAGGACGAGCCAGGGTCGAGCGTCCTCGCCACTTTTGAACGGGTCAGCACCGTAGACGACGTCGCCCCGTTCGAAGAGACCTTCGTTGTCGGTCACTGTTCGTCTTCGACGCTCGGGTGTGGTCTCCGGGGGGCGTGCTCGCGCTACGCCTCCTCGTCCGCGGGACCGAGACGGTCGTTGAACGGTTCAGTCGCCCACTCGTAGCCGCTGTAGCCTTCGAGGCGCTCGGCGTCGTCAGTCATCGCCCAGTACGTTGCTTTGTGTTCGACGAGGTCGCGAGAGGGCGGTACTGACCGCCCCCTCGTCGACGTCGATCCGGGACGCAATCTCACGCGCTTTGAACGCCTGATCCGCGTGGGCCGCGAGGAATCCGAGGACCCGATCCGGCATCGAAAGCTCTGCGAGTTCGTCCTCGCTTGCATTCTCGAAGATGTCTCGGTCGATGGACATCGTTGCGCTGGGATACGGTATGTTTTGTGAAAGAATTGAAAACACCGACTGGGAACTCCGTACATCGATTCACTCGCCGTCGAGCGGACGCTGTCAGTCGTCGTCGGGATCGCCGCCGAGCCCGTCAGCGAGCGCTTCCCCTTGGTCCTTCATCTCGTCGCGAAGCGCTTCGAGGTTTTGATCGGTCATCAATCCGTGATCCCGCGCCGTCTTTCACTCCGGGCCCGTCTCCTCGTCGATCTTCTGGAGCGTGTCGCGGTGCAGCGACAACACCAGATCCGCGAGCACCCCGAACATCAGGAGTTGGACGCCGACGATGATTCCGAACCCCGAAACCACCGCCATCACTTCGTGGGAGATGCCCCGAGTGATCCACTCGATCCCGACGTAGGCGGCGATGACGAGGCCGGAGACCGTCGAGAGCACGCCCAGGCTACCGAAATAGAAGAGCGGATTGTTCGTCTTCGCGCGGCGGTAGAGTTCGAGGAAGATGATCCCGCCGTCGCGGATCGGCCGGAGGTTCGTGTCCGACCCCGAGGGCCGCGGGTGGTAGGTGATCGGGACGACTGCCGTGTCGATGCCGCGCTTGGCACACTCGACGGCCATCTCCGTCTCGATCCCGAACCCGTCCGCCGAAAGGGTCATCCTCAGGAACGACTCGCGGGTGAACGCCCGGTACCCCGAGAGGATGTCGTCGTAGCTCCGCCCGTGGACGAACGCGAACCCCCGATTGATGAGGCGGTTGCCGAACTGGTTGAACCGCGTCATCGCACCCTCCCGGAGGTCCGCGAAGCGGTTGCCGATGACGTGTTCGGCGTCGCCGGCGCGGAGGGGTTCCAACATCGCTTCGGCGTCGTCGACGCTGTAGGTCGCGTCGCCGTCGAGCATCAGGACGTGTTCGCGATCGACGTACTCGCGGATTCCCTCGCGGACGGCCTGGCCCTTGCCCGACCCCGACTGGATGACGACGCGGGCGCCCTCGCTGTCGGCGATCTCGGGGGAGTCGTCGTCGGAGCCGCCGTCAACGACGAGGACGTCGTCGAAGCCCGCCTCGCGGAAGTCGGCGACGACCTGCCCGATGGTCTCGGCCTCGTTGTAGGTGGGCACGAGGACGGTGACGTCGTCGAAAGGAGGCATTGGTTGGACTGCGTCGGGGGCGCATCAAAGTGGTTCCGGAACGACGCCGATACTGTTCAGGTAGGACTGAAGTGGGTGAAAACAGTGCCGAGACGACCTCGGAAGCCCCCGCGCTCCCGACTCGATGGACCCGCTGTCGTTCACAAGACGCTACGGGTCTTTCGTGACGTGGCCAGCACGCTGAGCGTTCCATTCCCGCCCGTCGGTAGCCTCTCGCTCGGGCGACGGTCGTCGCGTCAGCGAAGCTCAGTTCCTGGTCGTCGTCCCGATCGAACACTCCCGTCGCGTCGGAGAACGGACCCGCGGAGACCCGTAGTAGCCCGAATACCTGCGGGAACCGCTCGCGATCCGGGGGTCGGTCACTCAACCGGGTGGCAACGTCGACGGATCCCGTCCGCGTCCGGGCCAGCGTGATCGTTTCGTCGAAGATGACGTCGCTGCTGTACGGTTGTCCGAACTCGCCGTCGTGGATCACAGCCAGTGCCGTCGCGGCAGCCTCGTGTCTCGTTGGCTCCGTGTCGTTCTCGGCGTAGAGGACGTTAGTGTCGACGAGAACCATCGCCCGTGAAGTATCTCGGGGACAAGCCCCGAGGCTTCACCGTTCAGGATTCTGCACCGCACCCGCAGGCGAATTTAGTCCCTCCCGATCCTGTGCAGATGCACTCGGTTGGAATTAACACCCGAACGCTCGATGCGTCCGTGGGAGTCGGTCGCTCCACCACGACCGGATAGTGTCCGTCTCACCGCCACCGGCGGATTTTGAGAGACACCACGGTTCCATAGTTGTCTCATACTGTCGGCTGTAGTCCCGTGACGGGGTTCGACACCCCGGGGTGTCGAACATCTTCACGTAGTTATAGCCAACAGTATCAGTCAGCGTTGGATCAAGCTCGTTAACCCGTCTTTTGGAGTCTCCGACCGTACTCTACCGTACGAAATATGATTTAATTAAAAGTTCGTGTCGGCTTCACCCTCAGGGTCAAGTGGCTCGAGAGACGGAGTCTCTCGTCATCACGGAAATCTTCGATTTCCGTACGACCCCGAGGCACTCGCCTTGCTTATCCGTAGCGAATATCGTCGACGATCGCTTCGTCGTCCTCATCGGTGACGTGCTCGGTGAGGCGTCGCTCCCGTATGTGCTCGCGAATGCCGGCGGCTACGCGACCGCGACGATGACGGTTGCGGATCCGGGCTCGTACGGGGTCGTCTCTGCCGGTGACAATGACGATCTTGACGCAACTGTGGAGATGCCGGCCGAGCCTCCGACGGACCGCGGGAACG
Organism: Halobellus ruber; assembly: GCF_014212355.1. Classification (NCBI taxonomy): domain Archaea; kingdom Methanobacteriati; phylum Methanobacteriota; class Halobacteria; order Halobacteriales; family Haloferacaceae; genus Halobellus; species Halobellus ruber. The sequence goes on along the minus strand of NZ_JACKXD010000004.1, from coordinate 328,460 downwards.
TCGGCTGGTACGCCTTCGAACCGGAAGTCTTCGACTCCGTCGAGCGAACTATCGTGGCGTTTGTAAGTCTTCGCTCACTCGATTGCACGACGGCGTGCGATCGGATGTGCAACCAGTTGCAAACGCTACTACAGGGAACACGAGCGTAGGGGAGTTCGAGACCACTGAAACGCTGGAGCGCCCCTTGCCCGCGAGTGAGTTCTTTCGGTTCCGTTTCGACCCTATTCTCCGGCCGAGTACTACAAAGTTGTATCCGACGCCCGAAAGAGACGGAACTACAGAGGGGATCGGCTCCGCAAGCAGGCTACACACGCCGTCTGTAGCGCCAACCGACTGAGGTACTGATTGCACGCCTGCACCCACGAACTGGGAGTCGCTGCAGCCACCGCTCGTGGCCGGCGTTCGAGCGGACGCGTGACCTATCCCCCGTGGCGTGGGTCCGGTGTCGTTTGTGTCTGCTCCCCGCGCTCGTCAGTGGCGCATCGCACCCCCGTCGGTGGGATCTCAGCACGCTTGTCACCGCTCCGGGATCGGCTCCGCAGAGCAACACGCACGGGCAGTCCGTACCTCGAAGCACACGCTGGTCGCGGCGTCCCGCCGGCAACCGCGGTTCTCACGCCCGGGGCCGACGCTGTCAGCCTCGATAGGCGGCGGGCCACACTCACGTCGCGTCCTCTCTCCGTGGCCGATGTGGGTCCCGTAACTGTCCCCGGCGGCGTCCCCCGCGTCCTACACTGGGTGCCGACACGCGGGAATCAGTCCCTGCGGACGATATGGGCGCTGTAGTCGTGGCACCGACGGCGCCTCCAGCGGCCTCCGGCTCTGCCCGAATGGCTGCTCCCGTCCCCCGCCCTGTGTCCGTTCCAGTCCCAGCGCCCCGGCCACTCACACGCCGCGGGGCGTCTCGTCTACTCGCGTCTCGCGGGCACACTCGAAGGTCACCACGTCCGTCACCCCCGGCGTGTCGAGGCGATACTCTCGGGGGTCATATGCTCGCTGTAGGTGCGTGGCACCCGCGGCTCGCCGTCGGGTGGCTCGGAGAGCGCTTCGAGCGCCGCGTGGCCATCACTGCGGGTTTTCATCACCCACCACGCCGCCTCGGGGTCGCAGGCCGCAATCTTACCGAAGTCCGCGGGGATGGCCTCCGCCGATCGTTGTCGTTAGTACTTAGAAAGGCCCTCGACGGGACAATATTCGATGACGACACAGACGGAGGGTATCACTCCCCGGACTCGGAGCCCAGTCGATCGAATGCTGTCGCACGCCGCGACCAGATCGAGTTCATTTCCTGCTTGGTTTCCGAAAAGAGGTCAAACAAGATGTCGTACTGATCTGCGACCCGCTCTCGTGGGTTATACCGGCGGTCGATCGTGACCATCCGTTCGATCGCCGCCGAAAGTGAGGGGTATTCACCCTGCGACATCGCGAGCAGGACGGCCGCACCCTTCGCCGTCGCTTCCGAACTCTCGGGTACAACGATAGTACAGCCGAGGCAGTCGGCAATCAACTGACACCACAACTCCGAACGGGTCCCGCCGCCAGCCAGGGCCGCGGTCGTCGGGTCGGCCGGAAGATGTTCGACGCAGTCACGGATCGCCAGCGAAAGCCCCTCATATACCGCTCGAACTAGGTGTTCGGTCCCGTGGTTGGGTGTCAGCCCGACGAACTGCCCACGGGCGTTCGGATCGATAAACGGTCCTCGCTCCCCACTCGTACTCAGATACGGGTGGTATACCACCCCGTCGCTCCCGACTGGTGCTGTCCGAGCTAGCATCTCAAGCGCTGCGACCTCCTCGCCTCCGATTAGGGTTTCGGCGACCCACTCGAGGCTCGGCGTCCCGGCGTTTGAGCTGATGGCGTACGTCCAAAGCCCTTCGATTCCTAGACTCATCTGGATGCCCGAGGTGTCCGGCTGCGGGCCATCGACAAACACCTGGTGTGTCAGGGACGTACCGAGCGTGATCGAGAGGCCGTCGCTGGTCGCCGCTCCGGTCCCGATGCCCGACGCCGGCACGTCAAAGACCCCTGATACGACTGGGAGTCCGGGATCGAGGCCAGTCTCGGCTGCGGCAGTCGCTGTGACTGCCCCGACCACCTCAGTCGGAGCGACCAGCCGCGGGAGCATCGACTTTGCGTCCGGTAAGTCGACCACCTCGAAGATATCCCGGTCGTAGCGCTCGGTCGCTTTGTTCAAATACGGGATGGTCGCCTCGGTGTGATCCAGCGTCCGTTCGCCCGTCAATCGGAACGTGAGCCAGTCCTTACACGACAGGATGGTGTCGACCCGCTCGTACTGTGTGGGTTCCTCGCGGGCCAACCACGCCAACAGCGGGAGACTCATACCCGGATATGGCTTCGATCCACACTGGCGAACGATCCGGTCCAGACGTCCGTCTGAAGCCCACTCTTCGAGTATCTCAGTAGAACGGCTGTCGGACCACAGGGCAGCATTGCGGACTGGATCACCCGCCTCAGTGATCGCCCACAGTCCATCGCCCTGCCCAGTGACGCCCACGCCGAGCGGCGTTGCCCCGTCGGGAAGAGCGGCAGTCACCTCGCGGAGCGTTGCCACCGTCTGATCCCATATCGCCGACGGATCTTGTTCAACGTGGCCCGGTGTAGGCCTGAGCGTCGTCGTCTCCCGAGTTGCGATCGCCAACTCCGTCCCACTGAGGTCAAACGCCACCGTCTTAATCGAGGATGTACCGGCGTCGACGGCCAACAGGACGCGTGTGTCGGTCATACACTCGGGCGATGGGTGGCAATCAGGTGTGGAGGAAACGTTCGAGGCCGACGAGGCGGTCGGCGACGATGATAGCGACGATGGCGACGACGACGTAGATACTTGAGACTGCGGCAACCTGGGGGCTGATGTTTCCACGGATTGCCCCGTAGATCGCGACCGGGAGGGTCTCGGTGCTGGTCACGGTAATAATGAGGCTGACGATGAACTCGTTGAGCGCGAGCATAAACATCAGCAGCGCGCCCGAGATCACCCCCGGCATCAGCGACGGGAGCGTCACCTTGAAGAAGGTCTGTATCTCCTCGGCGCCGAGACTGCGGGCAGCGTCCTCAAGGGTCGGGTCGAACGCGTTGACACTTGAAGCGACGCTCCAGATCATGAATGGAATATTGATGATCGTCAGCCCAAGCCCCACTGCCCAAAGCTGCCCGATCCAGCCCAGACGGCCGAAGATGATGAGGAAGATGAATCCCGAAACAACGAGCGGGACGGTGAACGGCAGGAGAAGATAGATCTGGATTCCGTCCTCAAAGCGGATGTCGTAGCGGTTCAGCCCGAGCGCTGTCACGATACCGATCGGTATAGAGATAGCAGTACAGAACGTGGCGACGACGACGCTGTTGATGAAAGGACTGACGTACTCCGACTGGTCGAGTAGAGACGCATACCACTTCAATGAGAGCTCCGTCGGTGGGAACGAGATGATCTCGCCCGAGCCAAGCGAGACGACCAATATGATGATCGAGGGGAGAATCAGGAAGACGAGCTCGACGAGTGTGAACGCGGTCAGGTAAGGATGATCGCCGCCGAACCGACGCAGGAGGCTCACGCCTCGTCCACCTCCACACCAAGCGTGCCGGTTCCGTATATTTTGAACACGATCAAGACGAACGATGAGGCGACAGCAACCAAGGCCAGACTCAGAACTGCTGCGAACGGATAGTTCAACGTGCCGAAGACCTGATTGTAGATGAAGTTCGCGACGAAACTTATCGTCCCACCACCGAGCAGGTCGGGGATCGAATAGTTGGCCATACAGATGGTGAACGCGACAATGGTCGCGGCAGTGATGCCTGGCCGTGCCAGCGGTAACACCACGTGGCGGAACGTCTGCCACTGGCTTGCGCCGCAGTTTCTCGCGGCCCGCTCGAGGTCGGGGTCGATGCTTGCAATCGCGGGTGTCAACATCAACACCGCGAAGGGAAGCAGGTACTGCAGGAGACCGACGAACACTGCTACGGGGGTTCCGATGAAGCTCATCGATGGAAGCGAAAGAGCGCTGAGCACCCAACTCAAGAGGCCGTTCTTGCCAAGTATGATCAGCCAGCCGTACGCTCGGATGATGACTCCGGTAAAGAAGGGGACGAACAGCCCGAACAGGAGGAGATACCGAAACAGGGTCCGATCGGTGCGGACAACGAGATACGCGTACGGGATCGCCAGCGCGACACAGCCGACGGTGACCACGGCGGAATACAGTATTGTCCGGAAAAAGACTGTGTAGAACGCCCCGGTGTCGACGAGTTCTTCCCAGTTCCCCAGGGTGTACTCGTAGATGATGATCTCGACGGTATCGTAGGTGAGGACACTGTACCAAGCAAGAAGAACCATCCCGACAGCGAGGAAGCTCACCAGGAGGATTCCAGGGATGATCAGGGCGTACCCGAACCGGTCGGAGATGTCCTCGAAATGAACCGGAACGCGTTCCTTCGCTGCGATGAGTGCGTCGACGACGCGCCACTTGGCGCGGAGGCTTCCGTAGCGGAGCCCCTCTCTGATACTCATCCGTGGATCACACCTGGCGTAATCGCCCGCCACTGGTGCCAAATCCGTTCATCCTCATTGTGATGATCCACAATTGCCTTTCGAGGAATGATAACAGTTATCCCACCAGCCGAGCAGGTGAGTGTCCCGGTCTGCCGACTGAGACGCCCCAACGGGTTATTCCTCGCCGGTCGCCGATTGCTCACGTGACGCATCTCACTCCGGCTATACCACTAATGATCATACATCCGCCTCCCCCGTATGGCGGACGTTTTATATATTAAACGCCGGATCGGCTCGCGACACCACTATGTGGCGGATGGTAATTAATATTGACACCCCCCTGGACCGGGATGCCGGGGTTGACGAGGTGCGCCAAGACGTGGCCGACATCATTGCGCAGGTGCGGACCGAAGGCGACGAAGCCCTTCGGTCGTTCAGCTGGGACTTTGACGGCGTCGCGCTCGACGCGCTCGACGTAACCGACGCCGCGGAGGCGGCTGCAGACCAGATCGATTCAGGGATACCCGAAACGATATTGTCCGCCATTGAGAACGTCCGGAAGTTTCACGAACGCCAAGTCAGGGAGGACTGGGTGGATTCCTTCGGCAACCGGACGATGGGCCGACAGTTCCGCCATATCGAGCGCGTCGGCGCATACGTCCCCGGTGGAAACGCCACGTATCCATCGACAGCGGTGATGACGGTCGTTCCGGCGAAGGTCGCAGGCGTCGAGAAGGTCGCAGTCGTGACGCCGCCAGCCGAGGAACTGAACCGAGTAACTCTTGCGGCGATCCACCTTGCGGGCGCCGACGAGGTATACGTGTCCGGCGGGGCACAGGCCGTGGCGGCTCTCGCGTACGGAACCGAGACAGTCCCGTCCGTCGAGAAGATTGTCGGCCCGGGAAACCGGTGGGTTGCAGCGGCCAAAGCCGAGGTCCGCGGCGATGTGGCGATCGATATGATTGCCGGACCGACGGAGGTACTTGTCGTTGTAGGCGGAAGCGCGGATGCTGAAATCGTCGCCGCAGAGCTCGTTGGGCAGGCCGAGCACGACCCCCACTTCTCCACAGTCGTGGTCACCCCGGACGGATCGCTCGCCGCAGCCGTGACCGAGGCAATCGAACGACAGACCCCGGATCGGGAGCGCTCCGGGATCATCCGCGACGCGCTCCGGAACGACAGCAGCGGCGTGTTCGTCGCCGACTCGATGGACGACGCGACCGACTTCGCCGAGGCGTACGCCGCCGAGCACCTGGTTGTGATGACCGAGGAGCCCGGGGAGACGCTTGAGAACATCGACAGCGCGGGAAGCGTCTTCCTCGGGGAGTACAGCCCGGTCGCAGCGGGCGACTACGCCGCCGGCCCCAACCACGTGCTCCCGACGTCGGGAGCGGCGCGGACGGCTGGAGGACTCTCCGTCGACTCGTTCGTCCGGTCCCGCACTGTCCAGCACCTGGATGAGGCCAGGCTGGCGTCCATCTCGGAGGCGGTCGTTTCGCTGGCCGAACTCGAAGGTCTCGAGGCACACGCCGAGAGTGTCCGCAAGCGATTCGAGTGACCCACCTGTTGGAGGGGCGGAAGTTATGGATCCGGGCGCCAGTGGCTGGCGTATGTCGGTACTCGACCAGTTCGTGCTCGACGACAAAACGGCGATCGTAACCGGAGGAAGTCGTGGGATCGGCCGCGCGCTCGCAGAAGCCCTCGCGGAAGCGGGCGCGGACGTCTGCGTCGCGAACCGGAACGGCGATGAGGCGAGGGCAGCGGCCGAAGAAATCGCGGAAACGACCGGCGTGGAGACAACCGGTGTGTCGGCCGATGTCGGCACAGAGGACGACGTCGAGCGGCTGGTCGAGGAGACAGTCGATCAGTTGGGCGGGATCGACGTGCTGGTCAACAACGCGGGCATCGCCCGGACCGCACCGGCCTACGAGATGTCCCTGGAGACCTGGAACGAGGTACTTCGGACCAATCTCACCGGCGTGTTTCTCTGCACGAAACACGCCGGGGGGTGGATGGTCGCCAACGGCGGCGGGACGATCATCAATATGGCGTCGATGTCGGCGTTCGTCGCAAACTACCCGCAGGAGGAAGTCGTCTACCACGCGAGCAAGGGCGGGGTGGTGTCGTTCACGCGACAGTTGGCCTCCGAATGGGCGGAACACGGCGTCCGAGCCAACGCCCTCGCCCCGGGATACATTCGGACGGAAATGATCGACGAACTCCTGGCGGAGAACCCCGAGATGGAGGCGGCGTGGCTCTCGGAGATGCTGATGGAGCAGATGGCACCGCCGGAAGATCTGGGCGGGACGGTCGTCTATCTCGCCTCCGACGCCAGTTCGTATATGACCGGTGAGACCATCGTCATCGATGGTGGATACACCGTCAGATGAACACGGGCTCGGCTCCGATATCCGGAAGGGATATAATTGAACACTCCCAGAGCGGAAGCCGCTGGGATTAATAAATATGTTACCGTATGGTGGGCATATTTGTATACCTTTGAATAGATATCCCTGAAACGAGATATGAGAAGGAGTGACAGTAGCACGGAGGGGAGAGAGACCATCGGACGGAGACACTTCCTCGCGTCAGCAGGGGCAGCGTCGGCGATCGCATTCGCCGGATGCAGCGGCGGTGGCGGCGGCTCCGGCGGCGACGGGGGCTCCGGTGAAGACACGAGCGATGGTGGAGACGACAGTAACGGCGGAATGACCGAGCAGAGCAGCGTCCCTCCGAAACCGGATTCGATCACGGTCCGGGCGTGGGGCGGCGCCTGGCAGGATAACCTCCACAAGTACATCTCGAAGCCGTTCACCGAGGAGACTGGAATCCCTGTTGAGTACGACAACTCCAACGAAGACGAGATGCAGGCAAAGATTCGGACAGCGATCCGACAGGACCGAACGCCACCGGTCGACGTACAATGGTCGTTGACGAAGACGAGCTTCCAGTCGCTTCAGATGGACCTGATGACGCCGCTCGACACGGAGATTGTGCCGAACATCACAAATCTCCTGGCGGCGGGGAAGCCCGAGGCCGAGGGCGCTGAGTGGCCATTCGTTAACCTCTACTCGTATACCTACTCGCTGACGTACAACACCGACCGGCTGGACTCGAAACCGACCTCCTGGAGCATCTGGTGGGAGGACCAGTGGGACAACGATATTGGCCTCTACACCAGCGGTCACGGCGTGACTCCGGTCATCGGAAAGATGACCGACACGGAGTTGGGGCCGGTCGGGGAGATGGGGCCGGTCTGGGAGAAGTATCGCGAACTCAAACCAAACGTCGGCGCCATCGGGGACGACTCGACGCTCACCCAGAACCTTCGGCAAGGCGAGGTCGCGATGTCGGTGATGCTCCCCGCGAACATCGTCAACGCGCGAGACGAGGGCGCGCCGGTCGACTACACGATCCCTGAGGAGGGCGCACGCGCCGGCCGCGACACGATGTGGATCCCCAAGAACCTCGACGACTCACATACCTACTGGGGACAGAAGTACATCAACACCGCCGCAAGCGGTGAGAATATCGGTCCCTGGTGCCGGAATCTCGGTGTCGCGCCGCTTCACCCCAACGCGGAGATCCCAGGGTGGATGGTCGAGGATGTCGCCTTCCCGACGAGCGAAGAGCAGTTCAGCAATATGATTACGCCATCGCTGGAAGTCCTGACGGAACACGAGCCTGACTGGGAGAGCAGGGTCAACGAGATTATGGGCGGCTGACGGCCAGTCCCGTCGGCTATCCGGGTTCGCGGGTGTTCCGTCGCTGACGCGCTAATTCGTCGGCGGTCACCAGGGCCTCCCGGACTGCTTCTGGCGACACGTCGAACGGCTCGTTATGGATCGTCTCCTGCGGCTGGCAGGCCGCCTCGGCAATCGTCCGCAACTGCTCGTCGCTCGGGTCCGTCAGCCCGATTTGGGCGAGCGTCACGGAGAGATTGAGGTCGAGCGAGAGATCGACGATGTCGTGGAACTCTTCGATGTCCCGGCCTTCCAAGACGAGTTGTGTGAGCGTACCGATGTTGACCTTCTCGCCGTGCGTCGCGTCGTGCGTGGGCTCGATCCGCGTGAGGCCATCGTGGACGGCGTGGGCCGCCGCGAGCCCACCGCTCTCGAACCCGATTCCGCTCAGGAGTGTGGCGGCCTCGACGACTGACTCGACGTTTTTAGTGACGGCGTCGCGTTCAACCGCCGCGAGGGCGCTCTCGCCGTGGGCCTCGACCGTCCGGAAGCACTCGCGGGCGATAGCGCGGGCAGCCCGGGTCGACTGCCCGCCGAAGACATTCTCCGCGCCCGCCTCGATTGCGGTCTCGGCCTCGAACCGAGTTGCGATTGCGTCCGCGATTCCCGACCTGAAGAAACGGATGGGCGCGGCCGCGATGACGGCGGTGTCAACGAGGACCAAGTCAGGGTGGACCCCGTGGAACCGGAGTTCCTCGAACTCCCCTTCTTCAGTGTAGACGACTGAAAGGCTGCTCGTCGGCGCATCGGTCGAGGCGATGGTGGGAACCGTCACCATCCGGGTATCGTGTCGGGCGGCGACGGCCTTCGCAGTATCGAGGGTCCGTCCGCCACCCGCCCCGACCACGAGGTCAGCTCCCTCGGCTTCCTCGGCTGCGCGGTCGATCCCGGAGTCGGTGCACGTTCCGCCGAAATCAACGAAATCAGTGGTCAGTCCAGTGGCCTCCAGCCCCGATCGGATCGAATCGCCGACGATCCCACGGACTGCCGGGTCCGCAATTATCACGGCGCGGGACCCGTCGGTTTGGGCGTGTTCGCCGATGTTGTCGATTACGTGGCGCCCTTGAACGTACGCGCTCGGCGAACGGAAGATGCGGGTCACGGGCGCCCCCATACTGTGTCGGAATCCGTCTGCCAGTCCATACTACGTTTCCGTCCCGGGTGAGTGACAACCACCCGGGTGGAACCCCCCAATGCAGGACGCAAAACGGAACGATCGGACGATAACGCGGTTGCTCGGAAATGTTGTGACATACCTATTGAAGGTTGCCGTCGACAGCGTTCTCAACCCATTCAAAAAGCGTATCATCGGTGACGAGGTCACGTGCGGTCTCAACATCGTCGGCGACCGGGCGATCCTCGTCGAGGTGTGGAACGTGCTCACGGACCAGCACGGCCGCGGCGCCGGTCCCATCGCCGGGTTCGAGACCGTCGGCCACGAAGTCGAGTGCCTGCGTCGCACACACCAGTTCAGTCGCGACGACGTGGAGGACGTTCTCGATGGCTTCCCGGGATAAACGGGCGGTTTGGGCGCTCATACTGACGTGATCCTCCTGGTTGCCGCTGACGGGAATACTGTCCGTGGAGGGACGCCCGAGATTTCGGGTCGAACTGACGAGGTCGGCTGCGGTGTACTGGGCGATCATATACCCCGACTGAAGGCCACTGCTCTCCGTTAGGAATGGTGGGAGGTGGTCTTCTTGGATCTCAGGGTTGAGCATCCTATCCACGCGGCGCTCGGCGATAGCTCCAAGCTCCGCCAGCGCGCTCGTAACATAGTCTAAGGGGAGTGCAAGCGGTTCGCCGTGGAAATTCCCACCCGAGAGGATTGCGGCGGTGTCGGTCCCGCTGGCCCGCTCATCGACCGAGTCGGCGTCGAATACAAGCGGATTGTCGGTCGCGCTGTTGAGTTCTGTCTCGACCACTGATCTGAGATGGGACACGGCGTCGCGGACCGCACCGTGAACCTGAGGAAGACACCGGACGGAGTAGGCGTCTTGGACCCGGTCGCAGTTGCGGTGAGACTCAACAATTCCCGATCCAGCAGTAAGCAGGCGGACGTTCCGAGCGGACTCACGGTGGCCCTCGTGAGGGCGCACGTCGGTGATCCGGGAGTGGGCGGCGGCGGTCGTCCCCATCGTTACTTCGGTCGTCAGCGCCCCGGCAATGTCGGCGGCACGGACCGCGCGCTCGGCGTCTTGAATTATCAGAGCACCGAGCCCAACGGTCAGTTGCGTCCCGTTGATCATAGCGAGGCCCTCTTTGGCACGCAGATCGATAGGAGTGAGGTCGCGGCGAGCGAGCGCCGCGTCGCCGGGCAGACGGTCGCCGTCAATGCGTGCCTCGCCTTCCCCGATCGCAACCAACGCCAAGTGTGCAAGCGGCGCGAGGTCACCACTCGCGCCGAGGCTCCCTTTCTCAGGCACCACGGGGTGGACCCGCTCGTTGAGCATCCCGACCAGCAGACTTATTACACGCTCGCGGATCCCTGAATAGCCCTTAACCAGGGCATTGATCCGGGTAACGAGCATCGCACGCACCTCTTCGGTCGCCAGCTCCCGGCCGGTTCCGGCGGCGTGGCTCCGGAGGAGGTTACGTTGGAGTTCCCCGATATCCTCCGCTGAGATTCGCTCCCGGACCAATTCGCCGAATCCCGTATTGACCCCGTAGACCGCTTCGCCGGACTCAACAATGTCTTCTACTCGTTCCCGTGATTCCCGAACACGCTCGCAGGCCTCTTCTGGCACGACGACGGAAGCACCCCCGCGTGCAACCGCCTCAACGTCTTCCGGTGTCAGAGACTCGCCGTCGATGCGCACCTCATCGGGCATCGTGGACAACCTCCCCTGATTTGAGAACTGTCTCGACAGTACTGACACCGAAGTTGTACGGCATATGCTCGTAATCGGGGACGTCGGCGATCACGAGGTCGCCGGGGTCCCCCTCGCGAAGCCGTCCGGGACCATCCGGACGGTCGACGGCACTGGCGGCACCGGCGGTCGCCGCCCGGAGGGCCGACGCAGGGTCCATTCGCATCCCGTGACACGCGAGGTCAACGGTGAATTCCATACTCTGCGAAAAGCAGTTTGGGTTGAAATCCGTCGCAATCGCGACTGTTGTGCCCGCGGCCGCAAACTGCTCGGGGTCGGCATACTCGGCATCCAGTGCGAAGGCCGTCCCCGGAAGCAGTACGGGCACCACGTCAGCCCTGGCTAAGTCTTGGGCGTCTTCCGGGGTCGCCTGTAGAAGATGATCTGCACTCGAGGCGCCGAGTTCGGCGGCGAGTTCCGCACCGCCGATTCGCTCGAATTCCTCGGCGTGAATCTTCGGGGTCAACCCGTACTCTCGGCCGGCTGTAAGCACCCGCCGGGACTGTTCCACGGTGAAGATGCCCGTCTCACAGAAGATATCACAGAACTCCGCCAGTCCGCGATCGGCGACGGCCGGAAGTTGCTCTTCGATCACGTGATCGACATAGTCGTCGGTGTCCCACCCCTCGGGGACGGCGTGTGCGCCCATAAATGTCGGAACGAGATCGATGGGATGTCGCTTATCCGCCTCACGAATCGCCTCCAGTAGCTTCGTTTCGCTTTCGACGGTTAATCCGTATCCGGACTTGACCTCGGCGGTGGTGGTCCCGTGGGCGAGCATCCGGTCAAGATGAGAAAGCAGGTTCCGAACCAGCGCCTTGCGGGGAGTCTCTTGGACGGCTCGGACGGTCCGGAGGATGCCGCCACCCTCTGAGGCGATCTCTTGATACGTTTTCCCCTGGAGCTTTGCGGTGAATTCGTCGGCTCGGTCGCCCGCGAAGACGGCGTGAGTGTGGGGATCGACGAACCCTGGGAGGACGGTTTTCCCATCGGCGTTGATCGCGACTGCGGCGTTCTCGGGGGGGTACTCTTGAACCACCTCGACACTCGGTCCAGCCGCCACGACAGTGCCGTCCTCAACGACGACAGCAGCGTCCGGAACGGCATCAAGTCCCTCATCGCGGTTCCGGACGAACTGTGCGGCATCGTGGACGACGGTGTACTCAGCCACGACAATCACCCGGGGTCGTTCCGTGGTCCGTCACCAGACAGTGCCACTCCGTGGACTTTAGGGACATTAGAATCGATCCCGGATCGAAGTGACATTCGATCGTTCGGCTTCGGTTATGACGTCCTCATATGGATCGTCGGCGTGGCACGTCACACTCAAACCCTTTCTTGATCGGCGGTGAGAACGATCCGGCTTCCGGGTCGACACCGTAGTATTGGTAGACACATTCAGCCGGTGAGTGGGTGCTCTATCGGAGGACGGCTCCGGTACCGAAGGAGGCCCCCGACCTGCGATCCTTTGGCCGCACACGATCTTTCCCCCGTCTTTGAGTTCGTGGAGGTGTTCCCAGTTGCCAGCGAGTGCAGAGGTGACGGTCAGGACACTGGGCTGGCGCAGGCCATTTGTTTGGAGTTCGATGCCGGTTGGCGGGCCCCGATACCTCCACCAGCGCTCGCTCGGAACATCGCGTTGTTGTTCGGACATTCTACCCCGATATACTGGGAAGGTAGCAATGAAACGCGACCCATCATATGGCGAGCGATTTAAATGTAGTACAGGTGAATGGTCCGTGAGTAACGATAACTATGTACGAAGCGACTCTCAGAATCGATCACGACAGCCCATATGCCGCAATCACGAGGCAAAACGACGCGCGGGTGGAGCTGTGGTGTAACCGATACTGCGATCTGCTACATCTAACTGGGCAGGATCTGGATCCGTCGCTGTCTATGATCTCGGACGAAGTGGGGATCAAGGACATCGTCCACAAGGACGAAGAGATTGTGCTCATCACCGAGAACTGCCTGCTGGACTCACACGACGACCTCCTCGAAGAGTATCTCAAAGACCACAACTCCCTCTCGCTACCGCCGTTGACGTACGATCACGGGACGCTCCTGACCCGTATCGTTTCACTGACCGAGGCTGAGTTGACCGGAGTCTACCAAGACATCAACCGCGATCATTACGTCGATGTCGAGTCGAAACACGAGATCGAATCGGTGGTCCCGGATGTGCCGCTGTTGATGTTGGACTCGGCGCTACCGAACCTCTCGGACGGTCAGAAGCAAGCCATTTTCACTGCTATCGACGAGGGGTATTACGAGATCCCACGGGAAACCACTACGGCCGAGATTGCCGAACAACTCGACATCTCGCGGCGCACTTTCGAGGAGCATCTGCGCCGAGCGGAGAATAAGCTCGTGAAGAACATCGTCGAGTACATCACGGTATGAACGCGGGTCGTACTTATCCAAGCCTCCGCTTGGAGGGGTGTATCTATTTTTGTGTGGGTGAATAGCCCTCACACAGGAATGGTATCCAAGCAGGTATCCGAGAGTGGGGGCGACAAAGAGGAGGAAACCGTGGTCGAGATTGACCGCGTCACGAAGCGGTACGGCTCGCTCGTAGCGGTCAACGACGTATCGATTCCGATCCGGGACGGGGAGTTTATGACGATTCTCGGTCCGAGCGGAGCGGGCAAGACGACCCTCTTACACATGATCGCGGGGTTCGAGCGACCCACGGAGGGCGAGATCTACATCGACGATCGTCCGGTCTCCGATGAGCCGCCGAACGAGCGAAACATCGGACTCGTGTTTCAGAGCCTCGCGCTGTTCCCGCATATGACCGTCAAGGAAAACATCGCCTTCCCGCTGAAGATGCGCCGAGAGGATCCCGAGGACATCGACGGCCAAATCAACGAAGTACTCGAACTGGTACAGCTACCCGTCGATTACAAGAACAAACCGGTCGGAGACCTCTCGGGCGGGCAGCAGCAACGCGTCGCCTTCGCACGGGCAATCGTCTACGAGCCGACGCTATTGTTGCTGGACGAACCGTTGAGTTCGCTCGACAAGAAACTTCGCGAGGAGATGCGTAGCGAGCTTACACGGATCCACGCGGAGACTGATTTGACTATCGTTCACGTCACCCACAACCAAACCGAAGCACTGTCGATGGCCGATCGGATCGCCGTTATCAACGGCGGCGCACTCGAACAGCTTGCACCGGCGAAGGAGATCTACGCACAGCCGGCGACGCCGTTCGTCGCGGGTTTCATCGGCGACACGACAATGCTCGACGGGACAGTCAACCGGATTGATGGTCGACGGGCCGCCGTCGCCGTCGGCGGTGGGGAGGTCACAGTCGAGAGTGACGACCGGGTCACAGTTGGCGACGATGTCCGGATCGCGCTCCGGGCCGAAAAGATCGCCCTTGATCACGATGATGTTGACGCGGACAACGCCTACGAAGCGACCGTCGAACAGGTTGCTTTCGAGGGGGATCAAACACAGTACACGATCTCGGTCGCCTCACTGGATGCTGTGATCGACGTGACACACCAGGATCCGGACCCCGAGACGGTCTTCGACCGTGGCGATGTCATCACCGCTGGGTGGGACGCCGCCGAGGTATTCGTTTACAATCAATAAATCACTGCGTCTCCACCGCGCGTTCGAACCGGTCCATCGCCTGCCGGATCACCGTCTGGTCGTTAGCGTACGAGAACCGCAGGAATCCCTCCCCCGCTTCGCCGAACACTGATCCAGGGACTGCCGCCACCCCTTCGGAGAGCAACTGTTTTGTGAACTCGCTGGTGTCGTCAGTCAACGCCGAGACATCTGCAAACACGTAGAACGCGCCGCGTGGGGTGCCGGGATCGACGCCCGCGATGTCGGTCAATCGATTGAGGATTAGCTCCCGCCGGCTGGCGAAGGCGTCGTGGATCCTCGACGCGACCCCGGGATGATCAAGCGCTGCCATCGCCGCGACCTGGGCGGGCTCGGAGGCACACGAGACCGTGTGTTCTTGGAGGACACGCATCCGCTCAATCACGTCTTCCGGGCCGGTTGCGTACCCGATCCGCCACCCCGTCATCGCGTAAGATTTCGAGAAGCTGTGGACCGTGATTGACCGTTCGAAGAACTCGTCGTCACTGGCGAGCGAGTGATGCGTCGCGCCGTCATAGACCAGATCCTCGTAGGTTTCGTCGAGGATCGCCCAGACGTCGTGTTCGACAAGCAGGTCGCCGATCTCTCGGAGTGTCGATGGCGGAACGACGGCACCCGTGGGGTTATTCGGCGTGTTCAGAATCAGCCCGACGGTACCGTCTGTGATCCGTTCGGCGATGGCCTCAGGTCGTGGCACAAAGTCGTCCGCGGCGGATGTCGGGACGGTGACGAGGTCCGCGCCCGTGTTGGCGATATGTCCGTGGTAGTTCGACCAGTACGGGTCGGGGAGCAGTACCTCGTCGCCGGAATCGGCCAGAACCTGCGTTGCGGCGAAGAGCGCACCCATCGCCCCGGGAGTGACCATCACCTCTGTCACCGGGTCAGCCTGAATATCATTTGTATTTGCGAGTTTCTCCGCGATCGCTCCTCGGAGGTCCGCCCGTCCCACGGTCTGTGTGTACCCACTGGTACCATCTCCGATAGCGTCGGCCACCGCGGTAGCGACGGGCTCGGGCGTCGCGAAGTCCGGTTCGCCGATACTCAAATCCGCGAGGTCGTTGTAGGCCTGTGCGGCATCAAATATCTCGCGGATTCCCGACTGTGGCATCCGTGCCATTCGGTCGGTAAACTCGAAAGTGTGCGACATAAGCCACCTTCCGAAACCACCGGGTAAATGCTACCACCTCCGTATGGCGGTCACGCCTCCCCGAGGACGTCCGTGTTGACCAGCCCGTCGACCTCTTCCCCACGGAGGGCGGCAACTGCGATTTCGGTGCCCCGGCGACGGAGTGTCTCCTCCGACCCGGTGGAATACCAGGCTGCGTGTGGCGTTGCGATGACGTCGTCGCGACTGAGCAGGGGGTTGTCGGGGTCGGGTGGTTCCCGGGCGAGAACGTCTAACCCAGCACCGCGGAGTTCGTCGGCTTCGAGTGCGTTGATCAGCGCGGTCTCATCCACGACACGCCCGCGTGAGGTATTGATCAGGATCGCGTTATCGTCGAGCCGAGCAAGCGCGTCAGCGTCGATCATCTCCTCGGTCTCGTCCGTGAGCGGCGTATTCAGCGAGAGCACGTCCGAAATATCGAGCAGCTCCTCGAAACTGACCGGGGTGGCACCCTTCGCTTCCAGTTCGTCGTCGCTAAGATAAGGATCGTGAGAAGCCACATCGAAACCGAGAGCACGGGCACGTTCCGCGGCAGCCTGTGCCTTATTCCCGAAGGCGAGGAACCCGAAGGTCTGCCGTTCGGGCGGATGGATGGGGGCTGCGAGATCCCACTCCCAGGTCCCGTCCTCGGTGGACGCATCGTACATCGGCAATCCACGGCTCAACGCCATCGCCAGCGAGACGATATGTGTCCCCACCTCGTCGTTACAGTAGGTGGGTACCCGTGTTACACGGACGCCCCGTTCAGTAGCGGCGTCGACATCGATGCCGTCGATTCCGGTTGCGTAGCGACTCACGACTTGACATCCCGTTGCGTCCATTACCTCAGCCGAGACGCCGGTATAGTGGGACAGTAGCAAGTCAGCTTCCCCGACGCGGTCGGGGATCTCGTCTTCCTGACAGTCGATCGCTTCAACGACGACGTTATCAAGGAGGTCTCGGAAATGGTCACGTTCGGCGTCAACATCGCCAAACCAATCCGGATCTAGCATCACCGCTCGGATCGCATCGTTCATACCGAAACGCGAACCGTCGATCGTATTGTAGATTCCCCCTCCGTGTGGCGAAGGACGTAATTCAGTGGAGAAACTAAGCTGCGACATTCCTCCACGCAGCGGTAGGGTGAGAACGATACCTGTTGAAGTGGGATAGCGAGGTGCTCCTCAAACCTCACGTATGATCTCCCCGTCGGGCGTGATGTCGTCTACATCTTGCTCCGTGAGTGGGGCTTCGACTTCGACCTCAATCAGGTAGTCCTCGTTCGCTAGCTGGTCGTGTCCGAGAACCGTGTGGCACGGATACGGTTCGTCAAACGTCTCCCAGTACACGTCTTTGTACCCGTCATAGTAGTGGGTCTGTGGATCGACGATGTGGGTCGTAACTTTCGCGACGTTAGCCAGTGTTTTTCCGATCGTTTCCAGGAGGATCTCAACGTTCTCATAGACTTTGCGTGCTTGGGTTTCGATATCTTCACCCACGATGTTCGAGTTTTCGTCCATTGCGACCTGGCCAGCCATAAAGAATGTTCCATCTTCGACGATAGCGTGGTTGTAGCCGATCTCGCGAGCATTCTTGAGCTGTGGTGGATTGATCGTGTATCGCGACATACCACTGGGTAGACGACCGATTCGCAAAGAGTCGGTCCCTCCGTATGGTGGAACTGGACTATCAGCCACGCCGTGCCAGCGACCGGACGGTCTCGGCGAGGACCGCGGTAGCGACCGCACAGCCCTCCCAGTCGGTCCACTCCCGAAGAGAGTGCGAGACACCCCCTTCCGAGGGTGCAAACAGCAGTCCGGCATCGGTGACCGCGGCGACGTTGGCGGTGTCGTGCATCGCTCCCGAGTGTAAGCGAATGGCGTCGCTTCCACACGCCTCGGCGGCCGCTCCGGCGGCGGAGATACAGCGTTCGCTCATCTGACTCGGTTCACTATCCCGATAGCGTTCCAGCGGTGTCTCGACATCCCGACGGCGCTGGAGTCGAGCGAGGCGCGACCGGCATCGGTCGACCAGTCGGTCCATCGTCTCGTGTGATACGTCCCGAATATCAAGTTGCAGCTGAACCTCCTCGGGGACGATATTCCGGGCGTTTGGGGAAACATCTCCCTTACCGGTAGTTCCAACGGCGGCTTCGCTTCCCGTAGCACATTCTTCGGCCGCGCTCTCGAGATCGAGTATGGACGCCGCGGCGGCCGCAAGCGCATCACTGCGATCGAGCATCGGGGTTGAGCCGGCGTGAGCCGCCTCACCCGCGACCGTGACTTCGCGATTGTTAATCCCAACGATTGATTTGACGATCCCGACACCAACTCCGGCCTCAGTCAACCGCGTTCCCTGCTCGATGTGCAGCTCTAATCTTCAATCCGACCGTCTGTGGTGGCGAGAGACACGGAGTAATCGGGGAACGTGGCGGTACGGTGGTCGTAAACGACGTGCGGCGAAGTCATACGCGGCTTTTGACGCCTTCTTACCGTGCCTCCAGCGCACAACGACGGTTTTAGACGCTTCAGCGGCCTTGTTTCGCGCTGCTTGGATGAACCCGCCGTTGAATCCGTCTGCGGCTTCTCGCACGTCGTCGTCGGTTTCGTCCTCCAGCGTGGCTTTGCTGGTGGCGACGTATTCGCCTTGGCAAGCGTGGTCTACGACGTATTGGGCGCACCGGAGAAACGTGTCTACAGTGTCTTCGAGAAGCGCGGCATCCTCACTGTCTACGTCGAGCGTGACGGGGACAGTACGCCGGACTTCTATATCTTATACGTAAAATCTGTGCTTGGCAAATATTGGGGAGTCGGCCGGCCACTGTCCGGTGGTTTGATTCCCAGCTGTCGGCTTCATCCCACCCCTAAGGGGTGGGTTTTCGCCGTGTACTCTCTACAATCCACTCACCGATCGCGCATCGGGATCGGGACATCCGAGGAGTCGGCCTGGTCGATGGCATCCTCGTAGCCGGCGTCGACGTGGCGGACGACGCCCATCCCCGGATCGGTGGTGAAGACGCGTTCGGCCTTCTCGGCGGCGAGGTCCGAGCCGTCTAGAACGACGTGATTGTTCGTGTGGAGCGCGTTACCGATGCCGACGCCGCCGCCGTCGTGGACCGACACGATATCGGCACCCGCCGCGCAGTTGAGCAACGCATTGAGGATCGGCCAGTCCGCGACGGCGTCGGTACCGTCCTTCATCGCCTCGGTCTCGCGGTTCGGGCTGGCGACGCTGCCGGCGTCGAGGTGGTCACGCGTGACGACGATCGGCGCCTCGATCTCGCCGTCGGCAACGAGGTCGTTGATCCGGAGCGCGAACCGGGCGCGTTCGGTCAGCCCTTCATCGTTGGTGTTGTATCCCAACCAGCAGACGCGGGAGGGCAGCCCCTGGAATTGGACCTGTTCTTGGGCGAGATCGATCCACCGCAGCAGCGATTCCTTCTCGGGGAACAGCTCCCGGATCGCTTCGTCGGTCCGATAAATATCCTCGGGATCCCCGGAGAGCGCGGCCCAGCGGAACGGTCCTTGGCCGCGGCAGAACATCTGCCTGACGTACGCCGGGACGAAGCCGGGGAAATCGAAGGCGTCATCGCGGCCGCGGTGTTCCTTGATCTGACCGCGAATATTATTGCCGTACTCGAAGGCGATCGCGCCCCGATTCTGGTGTTCGAGGATCGCATCCACGTGCCGCTCCATCGTGTCTAAGCTCTCCTCTCGGTACTTTTCGGGGTTGCGCTCCCGAAGCCGGTCGGCTTCTTCGACCGTATACCCACTCGGGTAGTAGCCTTCGAGTACGTCGTGTGAACTCGTCTGATCAGTAATGACGTCCGGGACGAAGTCCCGCTCCAACATCGCCTCCAGCATATCCGCGGAGTTCATCGGGACGCCAACCGAGTACTCCTCCCCGCGGTCTGCAGCGTCCTCCGCCCGCCTGATCGCCTCCGAGAGGTCCTGGACTTTCTCCTGACAGTAGCCCGTTTCGATCCGCCGGTCGATGCGTTCTTCGTCTATCTCGGCGGCGATGCAGATGCCGTGATTCATCGTGACCGCCAGCGGCTGTGCGCCACCCATCCCACCGAGGCCGCCGGTGACGACGATCTTCCCCGCCAGATCGCCGTCGTACTCCTGCCGGGCGAGTTCCGCGAGGGTCTCGTAGGTGCCCTGAATGATACCTTGGGTGCCGATGTACGCCCACGAGCCGGCCGTCATCTGGCCGTACATAATTTTCCCCTCGGCTTCGAGCTCGTGGAAGTGCTCCCAGTTGTCCCACTTTCCGACCAGATTCGAGTTCGCAATCAATACTCGTGGCGCTTTTTTGTGTGTGTCGAACCGACCTACTGGTTTCCCGCTCTGGACTAACAGCGTCTCCGTATCGCCGAGTTCGCGCAGTTCTGAGAGGATCGCATCGTAAGCATCCCACGACCGTGCGGCACGGCCCGTGCCGCCGTAGACGACGAGGTTCTCGGGGTCCTCGCCGACCTCCGGATCCAGATTGTTGTTCAACATTCGGAGAGCGGCCTCCTGTCGCCAGCCCTTACACTCGATGTCGGTACCCGTCGGGGCGCCCTGGTATTCCTTCCATTGATCGCTTGGCTCCCCGATCCGGTCTTCCTTATCGGCGGCAGTCTGTTGTGGCCCCATATCTAGAGGTTAGTAATTAAGAACCAGTATCGTTCGCCCTCCTATCGGAGCCCGATTTAAATGGCCGGTCCCAGCAGGTTACTTACCACGAGGTCCCGCTCCGACTTTTGATGTTGGTGATCGGCTTCCGTGATTGAGCCGGTCAACGGGCTCAGAAGCGGCCAGCCACAGCTTGTCATCCGGAGATTTTCATTCACCTACAACAGTCCTGCTGCAGCAACCAAGTGGGTGATGCCCGCGATCAGCGGGACCAGGATGACGGTTCGCATCACGAAGAGCGCGATGAGATCGCGGAACCGGATCGGCACGTCGGAGAACATATCCATCGCCATCGGGCCGACAGCCGAGAAGAAAATGAGCTGTGACACCGCCAGCACGGCGATGAAGAAGCGGGCCATCGGCTCGGCCTCCACGACGAGGAGGACCGGGACGTACATTTCGGTGATTCCGACGATCGTCGCGGGTGCAACAGTCTCCGCGTTCGGGATCCCGAGGGCCTCGATCACGGGCACCAGGGGTGCACCAAGGATGTCGAACGTCGGCGTATTCGCCGAAAGCAAGGTCGCCGCGAGCCCCACGGCGAGGATCGTCCCCAGGATGAGGCTCGTGAGTTTGAGCCCATCGATGAAGCCACGTTTGGCAGCCCCGAGGAAGGTTTCACCCTCGGCAGCTTTGCCGACGGCCTCACTGACGGCAAACCGGAAGTACTCGCCGAGGGAGCCCTCAAACGGAATCTCGGGATCCGGTTCGGCGATGTACTCGTCCGGAACGGAACTGATCGGCGGGACCCGCACAAGGATGGCGGCCGTGATCACGACGCAGACGAAGTATGCGAAGAAGATGAGGGGGAACAGATTCAACATTTCGACCGTGGCGGCGACGACGCCCACGAACCCGATACTGACAGTGGAGAAGCACGTCGCAATCGTGAACACCTCTCGCTTGTTGTACCCGCCTTGCTCGAAGACGTTACGGGTCACGTAGAACCCAACGCTGTAGGACCCGACCCACGAGGCGAGGCTGTCGAGCGCCGCCCGGCCCGGGAGTTTGAACAGTGGGTTCATCACCGGCCGCGCCAGCGTTCCGACGAATTCCAGGCCACCGAGTTCGACGAAAATGGTGATGAACACGGCCCCGATGGGAATGATGACGCCGACGCTGTAGATCAGCGTGCCCCACATAAACCCGCCCGTCCCCGGCGTATGGAGCAACGAGGGGCCGAGTTTGAAGAACATCACCGGAGCGAGGATCGCTCCGACGAGACGGAGGAACCAGAACACGGCCGAACTCTCGAAGTACGACAGATCATATCCTAGTGAAAGGACCTCCCGTTTGTCAAGCTCCGCGACGGTCGTGAGGACGCCGCCCGCGACGATGATCGCCAGCGCGTACACCCCCACCGCGTCGGGGAACGTTTCCGTGATCCGACTGACGACGATATCGAACGGGACCGTTATCTCCCCCTGCCAGGGAACCGGCAGGAGAAAGAAGAACGCCCCGATTGCGAAGGCAGCGACAAACTTGATGACTGCCCCCGAATCGAACGTGTTGAGGTCGACATCACTGATTCCCCGCGTCGATGGCTCACTGTCGAGTGTGTATACGTTGTCCGAGGGCTTGGTAGCCATACCCTACCATATGCTAATACTTATGGTATAATGAATACCGCCACTTGGAGGTGGTTTATTGAATTACCGGGATGAAATCCAGTCGACGCGCGCCCTGTACCTGTGGAATCGCATAAAAAGGAACGCCGACCCGCGTCCGAGAGGGTTCTGCGTTACTCAAACGAGTGCTACACCTCATACTGTTGGCTATAACTACGTGAAGATTTTCGACACCCCGGAGTGTCGAAATCCGTCATGGGACTATAGCCGACAGTATCAGCTCTACGAGAGACGGCGGTCGCGTTTGATTTGATCCCCCCGATCGGAGGGGGAGTCCCACGCGTGATCGGGCCAGACCGGTATGCGACGGGACCGAGCGTCTCGAATCAGCGGGGCACACCAAAGGCTGCTGTATACGTATCTGGACGGAAGGAATGGCGACCGATCGCAACTCCTCGACGACATCCTGGCGGTCGCGACGGTCGGGGAATCGCGAGTCACGAACGCATACAAAAGGCTCAACGAGGAGTTGAGACTCCCGGCCAAACCCGCGACGCCGACGATGTACATCTCGCGGCTCGCATCCGATCTCGACTGTCCGGAGCGTATCCGACGCCGGGCGCGAGCACTTGCCGAAGCGGTCGAGGACGCCGCCGGGACGACCGGCGTCCATCCCGCCGGCTTCGCTGCGGCCTTCTCCTACACAGCCGGCCAGGAGGCGGGTGGATGAGTAACACAGGCCGAGGCCGCGGACATAGCGAACGTCACGCCAACGACCCTCCGAATGCATCACGAGACGGTAGCGGAGCAGGTAGCCTGACAACGCACCTGCACAACTACTGCTTTCAGATAATTTTCTCAGGAAACTGTTTGTTTCTCGTACAGACACGACGAGAGGACCATACCGATCCAAGACACAGCGCCTGCGAGCAGCGGGACTCCGATCGATCCGGTGAGGCTCGCCGGGATCGTCTGCGATGGGGTTCCAAACCCGTCCGACGCGTTCAGGACTCCGAACGCTAACGCAACCATCGAGAGCCAAAACGCGAGAAAGCAGACCGCCGCCACGCGCTTTGCTAGCCAACGGACGGTATTATCGTGACGAATGAACCGCCCGAGGGACTGTACTGATCGGGCCTGGTTCGGCGGGCGGAGCTCCTTTCGGCCGGGAGTCCGTGCGCCGAGACCTGACCACGCGGCGATGATCGGGAGTGCACTGCCGATCGTACGGCCCGGAGTGGCCACGGTGTTCGCTCTCGGATCAGTACCTCCGGAACGGGAACCCGCTGCGGGGCGCCTCTACGTTCTCCGGGCGATCACGAGCGACCGCAGCCCGGTGTCGGTCGCCGCCGCCATCGCGGGGATGGCCGGCCCCGACAACTACCGGCGTGTCCTGAAAGTACACCGCCTCGCCAGCGAACTGCTGCAGCCGAACGACGGCCGGCTGCAATCCTCAGTGGGCCGGTCGCTTGCCGCCCCTCGCACGTCGACCGTCGAGGGTGGTCGCGGCCGCCTTCGACGGGCGCAGCACGGTCGGGCGCCCGACAGTACTGTTATCCGCGCGGGTCGACTACGTCACTGTAGATGTCCAACGTCACGCTCATCGGCGACCGGCTCGCGACGCCCGGGACGGAGTTCGTCTACGGCGGGGAGTCGTCGGCGTGTGAGGGCTGTCCCTACCGCCAGCAGTGTCTGAACCTCACCGAGGGCGTCCGCTACGAGGTGACGTCGGTCCGCGAGAACGGCCAACTGCTCGACTGTGCCGTCCACGACTCCGGGGTGCGCGCCGTCGAGGTCGAGCCCGCGTCGCTGACCGTGAACGTCGCCTCGAAGGGCGCCTACGCCGGGAGCAAGGTCCGACTCCCGGGGTCGTGTCCGCACACCGAGTGTCCGAGCCACGAGTACTGCGTCCCCGACGGCGCGGAGTTCGACACGGAGTACCGTATCGAGGAGGTCCGCGGTGACCCCCCACACGAGTTCTGTTACCTCGATCGCGACCTGACGCTCGTGGAGTTGGCACCGCCCGAGGAGTGAGCGGGGACAGGTGCCGTCCGCGACGCGTGAGCCGCAGACGCTGGTCCCCGTGGACGGTTCCCGGGCCGCCTACGCCAGCGTACCGACCCGGTCGGCGGCGTACCCGAACACGTCGTCGTAGCCGTTCGCAGAGAGGAGAACCGGATAGAACTCGGTGTCGGCGCTGAACGCCTCGCCGTCGGCGGCGGCCACCCGGTCGCCCGGCGCCACCCGCTGGAAGTTGTCGACGAACACGCGGTACTCCTCGGCGGGACCCTTGGGGATCTGATCCAGCAGCCTGAACACGACCACCTCGTCGGCGTCGCGCCGGCGGAGCGACAGCGGCGGCTCGGTGTCGCCCGCAACCGGCGCCGGCAACACGCCCGTCGCCGACAGGAACGCCCGGAGAATCCAGTAGGCGTTGGCCGCCGCCTCCTCGCTCCCCTGGAGGCCGCACTCGACCTCGACGGTGTGGGCGTGTTCGATGAGTCGCCCCTCGGAGAACCGGCCGGTCTCGACGAGATACTCGATCGGAAGGTGCGGACAGATCGACCGCGTCACGGCGTCGACCTCGTCGACGAGGGCGAAGGGTTCGGCGTACGACTGCGTGGAGTGCAGCGACAGCACCGTCGTCCCGCGGATCTCCCGCGAGAGGGCGTGCGCCAGCCGTCCCTCGTGGGTGTCGGCATCGGGGTCGCCGGGGAACGCCCGGTTGAGGTCCTCGTCGATAAACCGTCGGCCGGCGTCGAGAGCTTCCTCGTTCGCCACGATCAGCTTGACCGGCCGCTCCACCGTCGGCTCCTCGTCGACGAACCGTTCGATCGCGCGCTCGCCGCAGGGTTCGTCACCGTGGATCGCGCCGACCACGGACACCTCGGGGGTGCCGTCCCCGAGTTCGTAGATTCGCATTGTCTGTTCCAGGCGACGAAGGGTCAAATCTCTTTATTTGTGGGGCGCAAACCCGGTGGTGTGGGCGACCACACCCGCGACGACACCGTCGGTCCGCCGACCGCCGGCGAGCCCGCCGGCTGGGATCCGCGGCGGGCGGCGTCGAACGGGTGGGAACACGGAACCCTCCGGCGCGCGACGGTCCACGGCGTCCGGCTGTACAACGCCGGCGACTACCACGCGGCCGTCGGTATTTCGTGAGTGTAACTAAATCGTAGCGGTCACCCTAATCGTTCGGCGTACTCATAATCAGGAGAGGTTCCCACTGGTCGATCTCCATCAAGTTCGATTTTCCATCCGTCGAGGGCTTTCGGGTCGTCAAGGGCTGCCTGAAGTGTGGAACGCACGTTGTTGACATCCACCCCGTAATAGTCCGACGGTAGCCCTGAGAGATATTCAAGCGCCGTGTGAAAGAGCGAACGCATTCCGTCGTCGTTCTCGAAGTCGACGTGCTTGTACGTGCCGGCCGCGACCTGTACCATCCCGTGAAGAAACGCGCTCTCGGTGGTCCCACGCCCATAATTATACCACTCCACTTCGAAACAATCGTGCGCCATATGATACTCTCCGGTGTTATAGAGCCGTACCCCGTGAATTACGGCTCGCCGGAGTGTGCCGTGTTCCCACCCGTTGGACGTGCCGCGATGAGCATCCCACCCAGTCGGACTCCCCGACGCAGGAGGCTCCACGGTATTGTCTTGGGTATGATCATCCATAGTTCAGTCTATCAGTCCTTTCTACCTAATCGCGTCGGACGGCTTCCCCAACCGGATGGTTTGACGGGAACGACAGCGAGTGACGTTACTCTTCGCCAAGTTTCTTCAGTAGCGCGGCCTTCACAGCGGGGTCGTCGAGTAGTTCCTCAAGGGTGTCGATCTTGCCCTAGGTGTCCGTGTCCTCGGGATCGGTGTCGCGGTAGTCGGCTTTCACGTCGGCTTCTACCCTTTCTTCCGCTTCTTTGGCATCCGGGGAATATACGAGCCCGCAGTAGGGACACGACTTCCAGTCGCCTTCTAATGGCTCCCCACAATGGTCACAGACCGGTGGAGTAAGGGGGCTATCCTCCTCGGGATCACGAAGTCCTTGAGCCACCTCAGCAGCCTCGATGTGGTCTTCATCGGTGAGATGGGCATAGGTTCGTTCCATCACCTTGCTATCTGGGTCGTGCCCGATGAGGTGTTTTACTGTATCGTTATCCATACCGTAGTCCCGCTTGCACACCGTCACGAAGTAGTGCCGGAAATTGTGAGCGTTTACCGGCTTGTCTACGCCGGCTGCGTCGCCAATACGTTTGAGTTGCCGGTACACCGTACTCGGGTTCAACTTGTCCCCAGGTCGTACATCGTCACGGTTGCTCTGATCGTGCTTGTGCGTGATGAGATAGTCCTCGGGGTCTCCCGTCGGGTGTTGGCGTTTCTAATCTCTGACGGCCTTGTTGGCTCCCAAGAGTGGACGTTTCCCGTTCGCACCCTTTAGATCACCGTCGTCTTCGTTGAGGTAGAATATCCCATCCTCAGGCTTCACATCCTTAAGCCGAAGGTTGAGAATAGCACTCCGCCTTTGGCCTGTATAGAGAAGCAAGTCTACGAGACAAGCATCCCGGGAGCCACGACGTTTCGCTTCCTCACGGAGTGCTTGCACGTCCTCAGTGGAGAATATATCTCTCTCGTCGACAGGGGATTCGTCTTGGTCGGCAAAGTGAATGTCTTCACGGTCAACCCTCAACTCCTCGTGGTAAAGGTAAAACCGACGCGTTGGTCCCTGGAAGTTCCGCACGGAACTACTTGCCAACCCCTCGTCTTTGATCTCCTCCACGTTGCCGTTGAGATAGTCGTCCATGAGAGCGTTAATGTCATAGGCCGTAGCCTCAGTAAGATCCGGTTCCAAGTGTCTCGCCACGCGACAAAGAGCTCGAGCGTAGCGAGCGAGCGTCCCGTCACTCTTAGTCTTGCCGTCGGGCATTTGATAGGTATTTCGACGAGGGTCGTTTGCATCCAAAAATTCGAGCATCAGCCGGCTTTCCTCGCCGCTCACGTCCTCATCATTCTTAATCCGTTCACGAGCGGTCTCATACCGCTCCCGCATTGATTTTGCCATAGGGGAGCGCCTCGGCTTCACCAGTATGACCACTCAGCATAGTTCTTAGGATTTATTTACACCTGCGCAGTCAGTCTTCGAGGACGAGTGGTACAACTACGGCAGCGGGACCACCGAGAGCGCCTTCGCCCACGGGATGGTCCAGGTTGCGGCGGGCGCGTACAAACACGTCGACTTCGAGGACGATTCGGGAATGCGGTCGCTGTTTCGGACCGCGCTGCAGTACCTCCGCGGCGTTCCTGACGACTACTACGGCGTCGACGTCGCGGACGTGCGGGCGACCCTCGAGGCGGCGCTTGAGGACCCGAGCGCACTGGCGGGGTGGCGGATCGAACTCGACGGCGCACGTCCGGAAGCGGGGGCTGCCGACAGGGAGTACGCCGAAAAGCTGGGGTGAACGCCCCGCTCATCCGTCCCCGTCACCGTTGCTCGCCGCCGCCAACTCCTCGTAGGCCGCCCACGCGGGGTCGACCTCCGGGTGGGAGATCCCCTCGCCGTCGACGACGACGCCGGAGCCGCGCTCGACGGTCCCCGCGAGGCCGACGGCGGTACCGCCCGCGTCGAGGGCCTCCCGGACCGCCGCGGTGTGATCGGGGTCGACCGCGATCACGAGCGTGCCGCCGGCCCCCGCCGCCCAGGGGTCGATCCCGAGGGCGTCGCAGGCCGCCCGGACCCCGGGCCGGATCGGGATGCCGTCGGTGTCGACCGCGAGGCGGACATCGGCGCTCGCTGCGACCTCCAGGAACGCGCCGTAGAGCCCACATTCGGTGGCGTCGTGCATCGCGTGGACGCCGCCGTCGCCCGCCGCCGCGGCCGTCATCGCGTCCCGGACGCAGGCGGCCTCGTCGAGTCGCGCCTGCGCGGTCGACAGCGTCGGCTCGTTGAGGCCGATCGCGTCCGGAAACAGCGTCGACAGCAGGCCGACGGTCTCGACTGCGGGGCCGTTCGTCACCAGGATGTCGTCGCCGATCGTGGCGCCGTCCGGGCGGATCACGTCGTCGTGATCGCCGACCGCGAGCGCGGTCGCGCCGCCGACCCACGGGAACGAACAGCCCGAATACCGGGCGGTGTGACCCGTGACGATCGAGACGCCGAGGTCCGCGGCCTCCTCGTTGATCGCGTCCCAAACCTCCGAGAACGACTCGTCGTCCATCTCGGGGGGGAGCGTAAAGGAGATCGCGAGATGCGACGGTGCGAGCCCCGACACCGCCACGTCCGCGAGCACGAACTCCAGGGCGAAGCGGCCGGCGCGCTCGAAGCCGAGTGCGGGGAGGATCGAGATCGGGTCGGCGGCGATCGCAAGCGCCGTGCCGTCGACGTCGAGCAGCCCGAAGTCGACGCCGTGGGCCGGGCCAAGGGCGACATCGTCGCGGTCGGCGCCCAGGTTCGGGAGCACGCGGTCGGCGAGGAACGCCCGGTCCGCCTTGCCGAGGTTCGGCATACCTCCGCGTCCGTCCGCGCGGGCTTGAACGTGGCGCTCGCCGGGGAGGGTCGGCCGGACGGGTGCCGGTTACGACCCGCCCGCGGCCGCGAACCGTCGAGTGAGTTCGTCGGCCACCCGCTCGGGGTGTTCGTGGTGGAGCCAGTGGGTGGCGTCTTCCCACAGCACGAGCCGGCCGTCGTCGCAGTACGCTGAGCTTTTCGCCGCCAGCGGCCGCCGGAGGAACGCATCCTCGGCGCCCCACAGCACGAGCGTCGACGGATCGACTCGGCGGCGCCGCGGCCGGGCGTTGGCCCTGAAGACCACCCGATACCAGTGTATCATCGACCGGAAGGCGTCGGGGACCGCCCACGCCCGGCGGTACCGCTCGAAGTCGGTCGCGTCGAACGCCTCCGGACGGCTCGTGTCCGCCATCGACGCCACCGCGCGCCGCCAGTCGTTTCGCCGGGCGAGGAACTCCGGAAGCCGCGGGAGCTGGAAGAACCCCCCGTACCAGCTCCGCAGAAGCTGCCGGGGGTCGGTGAGAACGGCACGCCGGGGGACCGCGGGGTGGGGAACGTTGAGCGCCGAGAGCGTCCGAACCCGCCCGGGGGTATGAAGCGCGAGCCACCGCCCGACGAGGGCGCCCCAGTCGTGGCCGACGACGTGGGCGTCGGCGGCGGCGACGGCGCCGAGCAGTCCCGACACGTCGCCGGCGAGCGCGTCCGGGTGGTACGCCGACACGGCCTCGGGCTTGTCGCTCCGGTTGTAGCCGCGTTGGTCGGGGGCGAAGACCCGATAGCCCGCGGCCGCGAGCGGTTCGACGATGTCGTGCCACGCGTACCAACACTCCGGGAACCCGTGGAGGAGCACCACCGGCTCGCCGTCGTCGGGGCCGGCGACGACCGTATGCAGGCGCACCTCGCCGACGTCGACGGACCGCGAGGTTCCGGGACAATCGGTTTCCGACGGCAGGAGGCCGGTCATCCGTCGGGGTCGGCCGCGACCCGCTCGCCGAGCGCCTCCTCGATCGACTCGCGGGTCCAGTCCCCGGCTGTCCCCGTGACCTCGGCGCGGATCCGCTCCTCCAGCAGGTTCACCGCGACGCTGTTTGCGCCCTCCGGGACGATGATGTCGGCGTGTTTCTTCGTGGGTTCGACGAACTGCTCGTGCATCGGCTTGACCGTCGAGAGGTACTGGTCGATCACGCCCTCGAGGTCGCGGCCGCGCTCGATCACGTCGCGCTCGATCCGCCGGAGGATCCGTACGTCGGCGTCGGTTTCGACGTACACCCGGAGGTCACACAGGTCCCGGATCGCGTCGTCGTAGAGCGCGAAGATCCCCTCGACGATGACGACGTCGGTTGGCTCGACCCGCGTCGTCTCGTCGGTCCGGTTGTGGATCTCGAAGTCGTAGTTCGGCATCTCGATCGGGGTGCCGTCGAGCAGCGACGACACCTGCTCGCGGACGAGTTCCCACTCGAAGGCCGAGGGGTGGTCGTAGTTGATCCCCTCGCGCTCCGCTACGGGGAGGTGGCTCAGGTCCTCGTAGTAGTTGTCCAGCGGGATCCGGGTGACCGAGTCGCCCGCACTCCGGGCGACCAACCGCGCGACGGTGGTCTTCCCCGCGCCGGTGCCGCCGGCGATCCCGATCACGAACGAGGGGGTCGTCATCTACTTCCCACACGATAGTCGGAACGCTTGATCCTGACGGTTCGAGCCGCACGAGCCGGGAGAACCCACATCCCTGACACGTACGATTATGCTTCCGGGAGGACGGGCGACTGGCTCGGGAACCGGGTTGTTCTCCGGGTGAGATCCCGATCATCGTTTATCCGAGTTCGGCGTTCCAACGGATACATTTATGGGGTGAAAACCCGATTTGACGGATATGGCACGTGATATCGTCCGTCGCGACTTCATAAAGCGCGTCGGTGCCGCGGGCGCGATCGGCGCATCGGGACTGGCTGGTTGTATCGGGAGCCCCGACGGCGGTGGGGGCGGCGGCGACGACGGTGGCGAGATGACCGAGACCGACTCCGGCGGGGGCGACGACGGTGGCGAGATGACCGAGACCGACTCCGGCGGCGGCGCCGAGGGCCCCGACGGCCTCGTCGTGATCGGTTATCCCGAGAGCGGGATCCAACTGTTCCGGGACTACTACAGCGCCTCCGACGGCAACGAGGAGATCCTGGTCTCCGACGGCCTCCGCGACCCGGCGATGCCCGGCCAGGTCGGCAACGACATGGCGAACGTCACCGGAACGGCGCCCGCCGCGGGCGGACCGAGCCAGGAGGCGTTCAACGAACTGTTCCAGGAGGAGTACGACGCCTCCCCCGGCGTGTTCACCGCCCAGTCGTACGACTCGGTGGCGATCCAGCTGCTCGCGAACGCCGCGGCCGGCGAGAACGACGGCACGGCGATCCGCGACCAGATGCGGAACGTCGCCAACCCCGGCGGGATGGAAGTCACCCCGGACAACCTCATCGCGGGGATCGAGGCCGCGGCGAACGGCGAGGACGTCAACTACCAGGGGGCGTCGTCGGTAACGAACTTCAACGAGGCCGGTGATCCCGCGTCCGCAGCGTACAACATCTGGGAGTTCAACGCCGACGATGGGAGCGTAGAGAACGTCGAGAAACAGAGCTTCGAGGGTGCCAACCCCGAGGGTGCCGGCCCCTCGGCCGACAGTATACCGGGCGGAACCGACCGCGAGATGTCGGTCGGAATCCTCCTGCCCGAGACGGGCGGACTGGCCTCCGTCGGCGGCCCGATGATCCAGGCCGCCCAGCTGCCGGCGATGCAGGTGAACGACGCCAACCCCGCCGGCCTCTCGGTGAACGCCCAACTCGAGGACACCCAGACATCGCCCAGCGCCGGGACCGCCGCCGCGGAATCGCTGGTGAGCGCGGGTGTGCCGAGCGTCTGTGGGTCGGCGTCGTCGGGTGTGAACGTCCCGGTCTCCCAGCAGGTGTTCATCCCCAACGAGATCGTCGGCTGCTCGCCCTCGTCGACCGCGCTGTCGGTGACGAACCTCGACGACAACGACTACATCTTCCGGACCGCACCGTCCGACCTCCTCCAGGGCCGCGTGATGGCGCAGGTGATGGCCAACCGACTCGGGGCCGACACCGTGTCGGTGCTCCACGTCAACAACGACTACGGCCAACAGCTCGCCGGGCGGTTCGTCGAGACCTTCGAAGGCGAGGTCTACCATCAGGTCGCGTTCAACAAGGGCGCGTCGTCGTACTCCTCAGTCATTAGCACGGCGCTGTCGCCGCCGGACAGCTGACGACCGTAGCGACACTGCGCTCCGGCTTCTCTCGGCAGACAAGACAATCGAGGCTGTCGGTCCGGTACGGACGTAGGTTTATGTACAATACCGGGGGCAAACCACGCGTGACGGAGGAATCGCCCCGCGTCGGGTTGCGGTCGCTCGGCACGTCGACGCGGGCCGAAGAGGGGGTCGGTCGATGGCTCCCGGGTCGGCCGACCCCGATCCGCGCGTGCCGACTGTTCGCCCCGAATCGACCTTTCCCCCGCGACCGATCAGCCGCCGAGGAAGTCCTGTCGGACCTGCTCGTCGTTCAGCAGCGCGTCGCCGTCGTCCATATACCGGTTACGGCCGTTCGCGAGGACGTATCCCCGGTCACAGCGCCGCAGAGCTTCCTTCGCGTTCTGTTCGACCATCAGCACGGCGGTTCCGTCGGCGTTGATCGCGTCGATGCGGTCGAACATCTCGTCGACGAGGTCGGGCGCGAGACCCGCGGAGGGCTCGTCGAGCAGGAGGAGCGCCGGTTCCAACATCAGCGCCCGACCCATCGCCAGCATCTGCTGTTGGCCGCCCGACATCGTGCCGGCCTTCTGTGACTCCCGTTCCTCGAGGATGGGGAACCGGTCGTAAACCGCCTCCAGGGCCTCGTCCGGAAACGTATCCAGGATGTACGCGCCCATCTCGAGGTTCTCCCGGACCGTGAGCGACCGAAAGATGTTGTTGTTCTGCGGGACGTACCCGATCCCCTCGCGGATTATCTCCTCCGGTCTGAGCCCGGTGATGTCCTCGTCGTCGAACGTCACCGTGCCGTCCATCAGGTTCGTGAGCCCGAACACGGACTTCATCACGGTCGATTTTCCGGCGCCGTTGGGGCCGACGATGGTGACGTACTCCTCGTCGCCGACATCGAGGTCGACGTCGGTCAGGATCTGGAGGTCGCCGTAGCCGGCGTCGAGCCCGCGGACTTCGAGCAGCGCCTCGCTCTCGCGGTCCGGGACCGTCTCCTGTGAGACCGCGGCGTGGCCCCCATCGGCCGCGTCGTCGGTGCTCATACGTTCCCTCCCAGATAGGCCTCGATGACTTCCTCGTCGGCCTGGATCTCGGCGGGGGTCCCCTCGGTCAGGACCCGGCCCTGGTGGAGCACGATGACGCGCTCGCAGTTCTCCATAATCAGGTCCATGTCGTGCTCCACGAGCAGGAAGGTGTAGCCCTGTTCGCGGAGTTCGTGGATGTGCTCTAAGAGCCGCTTCTCCAGGGAGGGGTTTACGCCCGCGAACGGTTCGTCCAACAGCAACATATCCGGGTCGGTGAGCAGCGCACGTGCGAGTTCGAGTAGCTTCCGCTGTCCGCCGGAGAGGTTCCCGGCGTACTCCTCGGCGAGGTGGTCGATGTCGAAAAACTCGAGCACCTCCCACACCCGATCGAGGAGGTCCGACTCCTGGTCGATCACGTCGCCGCGAACCCCTGGGACGACCGACCGCCACAGCGACTCCCCGCGCTGGCCCTTCGGCGCCAACATCATGTTCTCGAGGACGGTCATGTCCTGAAGTTCCCGGGCGATCTGGAACGTGCGCACCAGCCCGCGGTTCGCGATGGCGTGCGGTTTCAAGCCGGTGATGTCCTCGCCGTCGAACGTCACGGTGCCGGCGTCGGGTTCGAGCATCCCCGTGATGAGGTTGAACGCCGTCGACTTCCCGGCGCCGTTGGGGCCGATGAGGCCGGTGAGGGTCCCGCGTTCGACCCGGAAGGAGGCGTCGTCGACTGCAGTGATCCCACCGAAGTCCTTCCGGAGCCCCTCGACCTGGAGGGGGTACTCCTCGCCGATACCCGGCCCGCCGGAGCCGAGATTCAGGCCGTCTGAACCGGCGGCGTCGGGCGCAGTCGGGGGGGCTGCCGACTCGTCTTCCGCCCCCGCGGCGTCACTCATCGTCGCCACCTCCGCCGCCGTCGGTTGCGGCTTGACCCTCCCGGGCCCGCTGTGCCGTCAGCGGAATACCCGCGGCCGTCTCCTTGCGGTGGCCGAGCATCCCCTCCGGACGGTTGTGCATCAGCCAGATGAGCACGAGTCCCATAAACACCAACTGGAGCTGCCGGATGCTGTCGAGGGTATAGAGGAGCAGCGGCGCCGGATCAAGCTTCGCGATCAACGGTGCGACCGCCGGCCCGAACCCCGACGGCGCGGTGGCGTTCGGGAGGACGGCCTCGATGAGGTTCTTCAGCGTCCGCGGCCCCTGGTAGAGTAGGGCGGCGAAGACCGCGCCACCGAGAATGCTCCCGGTGTTCGACCCCGCGCCGCCGATGATCAGCGCGATCCAGACGAAGAACGTGATCCGGGGACGGAAGGTGTTCGGGGTGACGGCGCCGCTCCGCATAAACCAGAGGACTCCCGCGAGCCCCATCAGTCCGCAGCCGAGCATAAACGCCTTGATCTTGAACCGGTTCGTGTTCTTGCCAAGCGAGTTCGCGACGTCCTCGTCCTCCCGGATCGCCTTGAGCACGCGGCCGAACGGCGACTCCCCGGTGCGTTTCAGCAGCCAGTAGTACGCCGCGACGAACGTCAGAAGGACCACGCCGTAGACCAGGCCGTCGATGATCGGTTTCGGGTTGTTGGGGATGAAGAGTTTGAACGCGTCGACGAACCCGAGGTAGGCGTCCCAGAGCCCGACGAACGACAAAAACACCTCAAGCGGGTCAGTGTAATCCAGGATAAGCCCTCCTCCGCCGCCGAACCCCACGCGTCTACCGAACAGGCGGAACTGCTGGAACTCCCCCGAGAGGAAGGAAAACCGGACGATCTCCGACATCGCGATGGTCACGATCGCGAGGTAGTCGGCCCGGAGCCGCAACGCGGGGAGCGCGACTACCAGTCCCAGAAGCGCGGCGGCAACCGTCCCGGCGATCATCCCAACGACGATGGGGAGTCCCAGTCCACCGACCTGTGCCGCACCGCCCGCCTCGTATAGCGGCTTCGAAACCAGCCCCATTACGTAGATCCCGACCGCCATAAATCCGACAATACCGATGTTAAACAGCCCGGTGTACCCCCAATGGAGGTTCAAAGCGAGCGACAGCATCGCGAAGACGCCGATGAAGAACGTCAACGTCGCAATAGTGTTGAGTTGTCCGCGCAGGGTGAAGCCGAGACCGACGCCGGCGAGTACGTACGCGGCGTACGTCACGAGCAGGACCGCCACGATGAGCCCCGCATCGCCGCCGGGGATCCGATCCGCAATGTCGTTGTGGACGCTCATGCTGTCGACCTCCCGGAGAAGATCCCTTCCGGCTTCACCAGCAGGATGACGATCATCACGAAGAAC
The DNA here is from genome assembly GCF_014212355.1 of Halobellus ruber. Lineage (NCBI taxonomy): Archaea > Methanobacteriati > Methanobacteriota > Halobacteria > Halobacteriales > Haloferacaceae > Halobellus > Halobellus ruber. The sequence goes on along the minus strand of NZ_JACKXD010000004.1, from coordinate 293,254 downwards.
GCCGCCGCCCGGGAGAACGCCGAGGGGATCCAGATGACCGACATCGACGCGGTCAGCCCGATCGCGAGCCCGCCGACGATGGCGCCGTAGATCGAGCCGATCCCGCCGAGGATGACCGCAGCGAAGATGAGGAGAAGGAGGAGCCACCCGTCGTTGAACCCGAGCGTCCCCTTCCAGAGCACGAACATATACCCCGCGACGCCGGTGAGCCCGCCGCCGATAACCCAGACCGCCCGGACCACCTGTTCGGTCGGGATGCCGGTGATCTGTGCGAGGTCCTCGTTGTCGGCCATTGCGCGCATCGCCTTCCCGAGCTTGGTGAGCTGCAGCAGGAGGTGGACGCCGAGCATCAGCCCGCCGGCCACGACTGCCAGCGCGATATCGTGGGCGTTGATCCGGACGAAGCCGTCGACGAAGTACAGCGAAACCGACGGGGGCTGGTCGGTGGTCCCGCGCACGCTCGAACTGAACACGAACTGGATGATGTACCGGAGTGCGAACGCAACCCCGACGCTGGTGATGAGAAGCGTGATCCCGCTCTCGTCGCGGATGGGTTTGAACACCGTGCGGTCGACGAAAAGCGTGAGCGCGACGGTGGATAGCCCGGCCACTACTGCCCCGGCGACGACCGCCAACGGCGTGCCGGTGACGCCGATGCCGAGTGTCCCGCCGAATACCGACCCGCTGGCGCCGACCAGGAGGAGAGCGCCGACATCAGCCCGACCGAACCCGGCGATCAGGTAGCTGGTCGCCCACCCGGAGAACGCTCCGGCGGTGATGTAGTCGCCGTGGGCGAAGTTCGCGAAGTTCAGAATGCTGTACGTCATCGACAGCCCGATGCCCGCGAGCCCGATCACCAGCCCGCGCATCAGCCCGTCCCACATAAGCGACCCGACGCCGCTGAACGAGTTGTCGCCGGTGGCCAGCCCGACGCCCAAGTCGAACAGCAGGACAGCCACGACGAGCCCCAGGAGGACGGATCCCGGGCGCGCGACCGCAACCTGCCGCCCGCGAGTGTATGTTTCGGCGATCCCCATTGATAACTATCCTCAGGATGACTGCGGTCGTGAGACGATGTTAAGTCTTTCCTCCTGCGGGCGACGGGGTTTCGACCGGAATCCCGCGGGTGTCAGTCGGGACGGCCGCCGTCCCCGGCGACGGCGCTCCGCCCCGGAGGCGATCCCCCGGCGTCGGGTCGGGTGTGATCTCCTCCGGTCTCGAACGCCGAGACGACGGCTTCGAGCCGGTCGGCGACCGTCGAAAGCGACGCGACGGTGTCGCCGACCGTCGAGACCGAGGCGGCTTGCTGTTCGGCGGCCGCGGAGGCGGAGCCGGCCTTCTCGGCGGTGGTCCGGCTGATCGCCTCGACCTCCTCGACCATCGACACCGCCTCCTCGGCGCTGGCGGCCTGATCGTCGGTCGCGTCGCTGATCTCCCGGATCCCGCTGTCGGTCCGCTGGCTGTTCTCGGAGACGCGCTCGAACAGTTCGACCACGTTCTCGACGGCGTCGACCGACTCGGCGACGTGATCCCGGGCGGTGCGGACCTCCGCGACGGTGGTTGCGGTCTGCGCTTGGACCTCGTTGATGAGCCCCTCGATCTCCTCGGCGGAGTCGCCCGTTTCGGCGGCGAGTCGCTTGACCTCCTCGGCGACGACCGCGAAGCCGTCGCCGCCGCCACCACTTCCGGCCCGTGCGGCCTCGATGTTGGCGTTCAACGCGAGCATGTTCGTCTGCTCGGCGATGTCGCCGATGAGACCGACGATCTCGCCGATCTCGGCCATCCGGTCCTCCAAGGCCTCGACGTTGTCGACGGTGGAATCGATCACGGCCGCCACCTCGCGGACGTCGTCGATGGCGTCGCGGGCGGTCGTCGCCCCGGTCTCTGCGGCCTCGGCGGTTTCGGTCGCCGTCTCGGCGACCGTCTGTGCCGACGACGCCACCTCCTCGACGGTCGCCGAGAGGTCGTTCATCTCTCCGGACACCTCCGCGAGCATCTCCCGCTGGTCGTCGGCGTCGCCGGCGATCCCCCGAACCGACGCGCTGACCTCCGCGCTGGCCTCCTCGATCTCCGCGGCCCCGGTCTCGGCGTCCGCCGTCGCGGCGGCGACCTCCCCGGCGAACCCGCGGATCTCCTCGACTGCGGCCTCGATGTCGTCCATCATCCCGTTGAACGCCGTCGCGATCTCCGCCATCGACTCGGTTTCGGAATCGACGGGGAGCCGCTGTGTGAGGTCGCCGTCGGCGGCCGCCCGCATCGTCTCGCCGAACGCGATCGCCTGCTCGTCGAGGTGGGCGTGGAGCTCCCGGGCCCGCTCACGCTCGGCCTCGGCGTTTTCGCGTTCGGACTCCGCCCGCTCGATCGTCTCGCCCAGCGACCGTGCGGTCTCCTCGAGGGCGTCGTAGGTCTCCCCGATCTCGTCGATCCGGTCGGCGTCGAAGGAGACGTCGAACTGGCCGTCGTCGACTCGCTTGATCCGGGTGTTGATCTCCCGGAGCGCCCGGTACATCTCACAGTAGCCCAGAAAGCCCGTCGCGGTCACGACGGCGGCGATGAAAAGCGCCGCCGCGAGCACGTCGTCGAACGCGACGACCGCGATTCCGGGGGCGACGACGATCGAGACGAACGCCAGCAGGAACACCCGGAGCCCGAAGTTTCGGCGAACGATCGCCGGAATGTACGGTTCGATCGCCATCGGGACCGCCCCGACGGCGACGAGCACCTCGCCGAAGACCCCGACGTTCCCCGTCGGGTCGATCTCCCGGTCGGACGCCGCAGCGGGTGTGGACATAGGAGTGTCTGTTTCGGGCGTGGTCGACGGATCCGAATAATAGCTCCCCTCGGAGTATCAGCGCTGAAAACGGGGCCGGCCTTCGGGCCCCGTCGTATCGAGGCCGGGGAGGTCGTTCCCGCTCAGTCCGCGCCGAACCCGGCAGAGCCGCCCCGGGCCTGGACGTCGTACAGCGCGGCGCCGACGAGCGCTGCCGCGAGTGCGAGGCCGACGCCCGCCGGACCGACCGCCCGGAGCCCGGGAACCCCCGCGACGGCGGCGAGGAGCGCTCCACCCCCGAGGACCCCGAGGCCGACGTAGTAGCTTGGCGGAACCCCGCCGCCGTCGGCGTCGACGTTCAGGTACGCCTCGAGGGCGCCGGCGTTGGCCGCCAGTTCGACCGTCTTCCCGTCGGGGTCGTAGTCGGCGATCCCGAGTTCGTCGAGTTTCGGGAGGTGGGTCTGGTGAAGGGAGACGTAGACGCTCTGTCGGACGTTCCGCGGCGGCGGCGACTCCCCGGCCTCGATCCCGCCGATGTGTTCGGCCAGCCCCGAGACCGTCTCGGCGTCCCCGGTCGCCCGGAGCCGTTTCAGGACGAGGCGACGCCGGTCGTTCCGGAGCACGTCGTGGATCTCCGAGGTCGACAGTTCGTCGGCCACGTCGGATCCCGCCGCCCCCACGTCTGTCATCTCGTCTTCCCTTGAGGACCGACCTACATGAATGTATCCGACTCGGACACCTTCGGGCCGCGACGGTCGACTCGGACGCGGACAACGACCGAAACGGGCGGAGAACGCGTGTGACGACGGCCCTGCCGTCACTCGGGCCGGGGGCGCGCCACGAACAGGGTCTGGACGAGACTGTACGGGTCGTAGACCGACTGGTGACACTGACAGTACACGTCGTTTTCGGCGCCGAACTTGGCCGAGCCCTCGTTTTTGAACTGCGGGACGCAACAGAAGTGCGTGCACTTGTTGAGCCACGCGATGAATCCGTCCTGCGTCGAGGCTTCGATCCACGGGTCCTGCTGGGCCAGTTCCATCACTCGGTCGGATTTGATGACCTGGATCGGGATGATGTCCTCGGCGTCTTCCGAACGCCACCGGCCGGTGGCACCCTTGCCGACTGCCTCGCCCATACCGCCGGTCCACGTCTGATAGTTGGAGAAGTCGTCGACGTGGAGGCGGTCGCCCTCGGAGTACGTCTCACTCTGCCACTCGTAGCCGGGGTTCGAGCCGACTCTGAAGTAGTTCTCGGAGTCGTAGTCGGGTTCGAGCCCGGCGTAGGACTCGACGCCGCAGTACTGGAACCACTCCGAGGTGTAGGTCACACCCGAGCCTTTGAAGTTCTCCGTCTCGGCGATCTGAATCGAGATCCCGCCCTGTTTCTCGGTTTTGACCTCGGGCCAGACGCCCTTGAGGTACCCCTCATCGTCGATTGCGACGGGGATCTGCGGCATTCCCCGGGGGGCCGGGCCGTCCGTGTTCTCGATGGCGTACGCCTGGGTCGCCCCGCCACCGGCGCCGCTGGCCTGCGTCGCGGAGTTGATCGCGGCCGCGCCCGTCGCGCCGACACCCGCGAGCGCCGCGCCGCCGACGACGCCCTTGACGAACCGGCGGCGACCCGACTCCGCCGGGTACTTGTCGCTCTCGCTCATGCCCGAACCTTCGGGCCGCCGGTAAAAAGGATGACGACCTGGCCGTCAGCCGGGGGTCCCGAACCGGCGTCACCGTCGGGACCGGCACGGGGAAGCCGAAACCGCCGCTCTCGGTAGTTTTTACACGGGCCACAGTATACGGCCCCGTATGGAACTCCACGGCAGGGACGTCAACCAGGACGTCCGGGAACTCGGCGCCCTTCTCGGCGACGTGTTGGCCGAGCAGACGTCGGAAGGATCGTTCGAGACGGTCGAGGACATCCGGAACGCAGCGATCTCCTACCGGGAAGGGGAACACGACTCCCGGGGGGAACTGGACCGACGGCTCGAAGGGCTCTCGCCCGACGGCGAGAGCATCGTCGCGCGGGCATTCACCACGTACTTCGAGCTGATAAACCTCGCCGAGGAGCGCGAACGCGCCCGGGTCGTCCGGGAGAGTTCCCAGGGCGGGGACCTGGAGGACGGGCTGGTCGCCACCGTCGAGACGCTCGTCGAGGCCGACGCCGACCCCGAGACCGTCCAGCAGGTGCTCGACGACGTCCTCATCGAGCCGACGTTCACCGCCCACCCCACCGAGGCCCGCCGGAAGACGGTGAAGGCGAAGCTCCGCTCGATCGCGAACCGCTTAGAGGAGCTCGACGAACGCCGGCTCACCGACCGCGAACACGACCAACTGTGGCGGAAGGTCGACGCCGAGGTAACCAGCCTCTGGCAGACCTCCCAGGTCCGCGAGCGCCGCCCGGAGCCGCAGGACGAGGCCCGGAACGTCCAGTGGTACCTCGAATCCATCCTGTTCGACGTCGTCGGCGAGGTCTACGCCGAACTCGAGGACCTGCTGGCCGACGAGTACCCCGAGGTCGACGTCCCGAAGCTCTACGAGTTCCGGTCGTGGGCGGGGTCGGACCGCGACGGCAACCCCTTCGTAACCCCGGAGGTCACCACCGACACCCTGGAACGGCAGCGGGCAGTCGTCTTAGAGAAGTACCGCCAGGCGCTGAAGCGGCTCTCGGGCTTCCTGAGCCAGGACGGCCGCCGGGTCGACGTCGGTCACGAACTCGAACGGTCGCTGAAGGCCGACGCGTCGCGGCTCCCCACCATCGCGGACGAGGCCGAGGAGCGGTACCCCGGCGAGCCGTACCGGCAGAAACTGAAGCTGATGCGCGAGCGGCTCCGCCGGATCGAGGACGTCCGGCCGGGCGGCTACGCCGAAAAGGAGGAGCTGCTCTCGGATCTCGACACGATCGACGGGAGCCTCCGGTCGGCGGGCGCGGGCGTTGTCGCCGACGAGTACGTCGAGCCGCTGATCCGACAGGTCGACACGTTCGGGTTCACGCTGGCGAGCCTCGACCTCCGCGACCACCAGGAGAACCACACCGAGGCGGTCCACGAGGCGCTCGCCGAGGCGGGGATCGACTACTACGGGCTCGACGAGGAGGGCCGAACGGAGGTCCTCACCGAGGCGATCCTCCAGGACGAGCCGGTGATCGACCTCGAAAACCCCGGCGACGTCTCGGACCTCGCCGAGCGGGTGCTCCGGCGGTTCGGGATGTTGGGGGAGTGGCAAAGCGAGTTCGGCGTCGGCGCCATCGACACCTACTGCATCTCGATGACCGAAGAGCCCAGCCACGTGCTCGAGGTGCTGTTCCTCGCCGACCAGGCCGGCGCGGTCGCGCTGCCGGACCACTGCGGCATCGACGTGGTCCCGCTTCTCGAAACCGAGTCGGCGCTCAACGGCGCCCGCCGGATCATGGGCACGCTGTTCGAGAACGAGGCCTACCAGCAGGCGATGGCCGCCCGCGACAACGTCCAGGAGATCATGCTGGGCTACTCCGACTCCAACAAGGAGAACGGCTTTCTCGCCGCGAACTGGGACCTCTACAAGAACCAGCGCCGGCTGGCGAACATCTGCCGGGACTTCGACGTGAAGATGCGGCTGTTCCACGGCCGCGGCGGGTCGATCTCCCGGGGCGGCGGCCCGATGAACGAGGCGATGCTCGCGCTGCCGAACGAGACGGTCTCGGGGCAGATCAAGTTCACCGAGCAGGGCGAGGCGATCGCCGAGAAGTACGCGAACCCGCAGATCGCCGAGCGGAACCTCGAACAGATGCTGAACGCCCAGATCCGCGCACGGCTGCGGGCGATCCGCGAGCCCGAAGAGGAGGTTCGCGAGGAGTGGGTCGACGCGATGGACACGATGGCGCCTGCCGCCCGTGAGGCCTACCGCGGCCTGCTGGAGTCGGAGGGGTTCGTGGCGTACTTCGGGCAGGCCACCCCCATCGGCGTGATCGAGAACCTCAACCTGGGGTCGCGGCCGGCGTCGCGGTCGGGCGAGCGAACCGTCGAGGACCTCCGGGCGATCCCGTGGGTGTTCTCCTGGACCCAATCGCGGTGTATCATCACCGGGTGGTACGCGCTGGGGACCGGCATTCAGGCATACCTCGACGACGGGGGCGACATCGAGACGCTGCGCGAGATGTACGACGAGTGGCCGTTCTTCCGGACCACCCTCGACAACGCTTCCCTCGCGTTGGCCCGGACGGACTTCGAGATCGCGAGCCACTACGCGGACCTCGCGGACCCGGAGCTCAGAGAGCGGTTCTTCCCGGAGCTCAAAACCGAGTACGAGCGCGCCCGCGACGTCGTCCTCGACATCTCCGACCGGGAGTCGCTGCTCAAACGCGAGTGGCTCGACGAGAGCCTCCGCCGACGGAACCCCTACGTCGACCCCCTGAACCTGCTGCAGACGAAGCTCCTGGCGCAGTCCCACCGGACCGACGAGGAGGAACAGACCCTCCGGCTGACGGTGAAGGGGATCGCCGCCGGGATGAAGAACACCGGGTAGCGGGGACGCCAGTTCGGCGGCCGGCGTGTCGCGGAACTACCGGTACGACGTACCGTCGTCCGACCCGAGTCGGACGGCCTCGTCGTCGTCGCGATCGAGATCCTCCAGGTGGATGATCTCCTCGTCGTCGGCTTCGAGCCGTTCCTGGAGGTAGGTGACGTACTCCTTGTGTTCCTCCAACTGCTCCCGGAGGTGTTCGGCTTCGAGTTCGAGCCGCTCGTGTTCCCGAACGAAGCTCTTGGGCACCTCGACCGTGGGCGGGAACGGCTCGGCGTCGTCGTCGCTGCGGAGCTGTTCGAGTTCGTGTTCGGGGACGGCCTCGACCTGGCCGTCGTGGGCAACGAGCGTGTCGACGTAGTCGCGGAACACCGCCGACAGGGAGATGTCGCGCTCCTCGGCGATCTCGCGGAGTGTCTCGAACGCGTCCTCGTTGACGCGGAACGAGATGGTCTTGTTCTTGTTGCCCATTGTCTTGTACGGACATCGTCCGCGAGTGCACTTAACGTTTCGTCAGACGCCGAGGGACGAAACGATCGCGACGACACCCGCGATCGCGAGGAGCAAACCCGTCGTGGCCGCGATGCTTCTGAGCGTCAGCGGGGCCGGCCGTCGGAGGGCGGCGTCGGCGGGGCGGAGCGTCTGCAACATACCCACTCGACAAATAGGGCGGAAGCCGGCATAAGACCGGGCATAACTCAAAATCCGGTCGAACTCACGTCTGGTGGTTCCGCCAACGGGCGAGTGATCCGGCGCCGACCCGTCTGTGTCGGGTCCGGCTACAGCGGCACGTGGGTGGCTGTGCCGGCGACGAGGATCGTCGTCACCAGGAGGGCGTTGACGAACGCCCCGGTCCAGACGCGGCCGGTCTTCCGGAAAAAGTACGTCGATACCGCAGTCGCGATGGTGAGGACCGCAACGAACTGGAACGCGACGATCGTCAGCAGCGGCTCGCCGAACGGGAGCGGCTGCCCCGACAGCAGCACGCCGTACTGGACCGCCAGGAAGGCGACGAACCCGCCGACGGCGGCGACCCAGTTGGTCGCGAACGCACGCCCGAACCCGTCGCCGTCGGTCCGGAGCTGGCCGTTCAACAGCAGCTCGAACGCCAGGAAGAACAGCGTGAGCGGCAAGAGATACCGGAAGACGATGCCGAGTTGGAGTGTGGAGGGGAGCTTGACCGCGAACACCCAGAACCGGAAGTCGGTCCCGAACAGATAGCCGACCCCCGCCAGGAGGAGATAGAAAGTACCGACGACGGCCACCGCCGCGGCGGCGGAGGCGGCAACCGTTCGCGGACCGTCAGCATCGAAGCCGTACCGCTCACGGCTCGTCCCCCGGTTGTCGACCAGGTGCCACACCCCGAAGAGGCCGACAATGATGGCCGCGTTCGCCACTGCCCACACCAGGACGCCGTTCGTGATCTGCTGGGGGAACAGCCACGACGGGCTGATGCTGTTCTGTCCGAGCAGGTTCAACGGCAGGTAGGTCGCCACAGGGATGATTGCCGCGAGCGCGAAAGTGAGATACCGGCTGATCCCCGTTGCGCCCGCCGCTGCAGGCCGATCCCGAACGGCGGTGCCGAGACGCCGGTCCGAGAGGAGCGTCGCGCCGAACGGGAACAGAAACAGCACACCGCCGAGAAGCGACACCAACGTCGCGAGCTCCTTCACCCACCAGATCTGATCGCCTGGGGGTCGGTCGTCGGTCCCATCAAGCGTCCGCTGCTGCCACTCGATCGCGTCGCCAACTGCCGTCGTCGAGAGGTGATCGCCGGGGTGGGTGGTCGCCGGCGTGTAGAGTTGGCGTGCGGTCCCATCCTCGATACTCCCGTAGGTGCGGCCCTCCTCGATCGGGTCGTCGGTACCGAAGAGCCCTTGGAGCTTCTCGCTTCGCTCGACGTCGGAGGCGTGTGGAATCCCCCACATCAGCATCGAGAACTCGTCGTACTCGCTGAACACGACTGCCGTGTTCCGCGGGAATTCGGTGTTGCCCTCCGGCACGCCCGGGAACGAGGCCGTCGAAGACCCCACGAGCGTGACCGACTCGTACCCCTCGGGGTAGGTGGCAGCGGCCGCGACACTCGCCCATCCACCCATCGAGTGGCCCTCGAGCCCGATATTATCGTCGTCGACGAACGACAGCGACTGCATATACGACAGCGCCGGTGGGCCGCCGAACCCGGCGCCGAACGCCGGCGGGTCGGAGTAGCCGTGGCCGGTCTGGTCGATCGCGAGCACGACCATTCCTCGCCTGGCGAACTCGATGGCGAACGGCGACTGCGTCTCCTTGGAGTTGATGTACCCGTGTGTCGCCACCACCCCGGGTGCAGGGTTCTCGTCGGTCGCCCCGGGCGGAATGTACAGGTCGCCTTCGACGGTCTGCCCGTCGGGTCCGGCGAACCGGACCTCCTTCACCTCGACCTGGCCGCCGTTGGTCTGGACGGCGGCCGCCACCAACCCCCCGGCGACTACCATCAGCACGGCGATAATCAATACAGCGTGTCGTCTGTGCATACCCCGTATGTTCGGAAGTGCGTAAAATAACTTGTGGCAAAAAGCGTAGTGAAATTTAATACGGTTTGAAAGATAATTCGGGAACCGAATACGAGCGTCTACCGCTTCCCGTCGGGGCGCCGCTACCCGGTGGCGGTCGGGACGACCGTGACCGGGCCGGTCGTAGCGCCGACTATGGCTCGGGCTGGAGGTCCGCCCCGGAACCCGCGCCGCCGACGCCGAGTTCGTCGCCGTCGGACTCCTCGACGCTCTCCAGCGCCGACACGGTCGACTCGACGTACCGCTCGACCGGGATGTCGTACTCCTCACGCGCCATCCGGCCGTACTCGTTGCCCTCGTCCTCGAAGGCGCTGACCCGGTCGATGGTGCGCTCGGCGGTCTCGACCACCCACCGGTCGCGGGTGGCGGCGTCGACGACCTGGATCGACTCGGGGCGGACCGAGACGTTGACCGTGCCGTCGTCGGTCTCGTAGGTGCGGGGCTTGCCCACGACCGCGACGTACGCCGGGGGTTCGAGGTCCCGAAGCGTACTCGTGGCTTCGGGCTGGTACTGGCCGGCGTACACGAAGAACGTGCCCGTCGGGTCGACGATGCGACCGCGCCAGTACTCGTTGTCCTCGCCGACGTCCTCCTTCTCGGTTAGGGTGCCGACGAAGAACACGCGGTTGACCTTCTCCCCCGTCGGAAGCAGGGCGTACACCGGCGCGCGGTCGTCGTCGGACTCCTTGAAGCTGAACGTCGCGTCATTGAACTCGTCTGCGAACACACGCCGTGCGACCTCTCGGGTCGGAATCTCATTGGAACTCATCTCAGATCGACCTCGCTTTGATCAGGACCGCTTCGGGATCCGCCGGTTCGGCGAGCCGTTCGACCTCGTCGGCGAGGACGTACCGGCCGAGTTCGGGGCCCGAAATCCGGTAGTACGTCCCGAGCAGGTCCTCGCGCATCTCCTCGACGACGACGGTGGTGTCGAGGGCGTCCTTCGCCATCTGCTGGGCCTCCTCGAGGGTGATACCCGTGAGTTCCTCGGTGGTCTCCCGGCCGAAGATGGTCTCGTGGACGGTCTCGCCGTCGTCGAGCACCCCCTTGATCCGGAGGTCGAACTCGCCGTCGACGTCGCCGTGCTCGGAACACCGGCCGTTCTGGAGCACCCGGGTGCAACCCTCCTCGGGGCACCGCTTGATCAGGCCGCTGCCCGACTGGATGTCGACTAAGGCGCCCTCAACGGTGACGGCGTCGTTGCCGACCTCGATATCCTCGTCGACCTTCTCGATCGAGGTCGTGCGGTTGAGCTTCACCGAGAAGTCGCCCTGGTACTCGTCGGTGACGAGGTTACCGAGGCGGTAGACCGCGCCCTCCTCGAGTTCGGGGAGGTCGGAGGTCTCGAAGGCGATGAACTTGGTCCGGCCGGACTCGTCGCCGAGGAGCCCCACCTGTGCGACCGAGTCGCTGCGGGGCTCCCAGAGTTCGACGACCTTCGCGGTGGCGTCGATCCACTGTTCGTCCTGGTCGATGTCAGCGAGGCGGACCTTCTCGTTGCCGCCGCGGCCGAGTTCCTCGCGTTCGAGGCCGGCCTCGTCGAGGTAGCTGTTGACGACCGAGCGCCGCGCCTCCTCGACGGGCACGCGGTACTCCTCGACGAGGTTCCGAAGCCGCTCTTCGACCTCCTCGTCGGTCACGTCCAGGTGGTCCGAGAACTGTTCGGCAATCTCCGCTGCGTGGGTTCGCAGGTCTGACATGGTGGGCTCGCCTCCGCCTTGGTTTTCGTTGGGAGGCACACAGACGTTGGTTCGCCATCAGTAATAAACTGTCGTAACCGGGGTGAAAGTGAAACCGCGGGGCGGCGCCGGTGCCCCTCCGCGGGAGCGCGTTGGCTCGTCTGGCGAGGCTCTCCCGGCGAAAACCTGGCGGTCGGGGCCGACCGGCGCCACCAACGGATCTATACCGATCGCCGCCCCAAGTCCGGGGCGATGGACGAGCGTCTCGAAGGCCTGCTCAGACGGAAGTTCCGGGAGGCGGGCCGGCAGTACGCCCGCGCCCGCGACGCCTACCGCGAGGGCCGCGACGGCGACAGCGGGGACGACGCCGTCGCGTCGCTGCCCCGCGACGACGAGGGGCGGGCGCGACTCGTCTGCCGCCGCCACGCCGACCGGCGGGCGGTCGCGATCGACGACGACGGCCGCCCGGCGTGTTTCAAGGCGGGACACCCCGACTGCGAGGGGTGTCTCGAGGACGTCCGCGACGGGATCGTGGAGACGTGGTGATGGCCGGTCCCGATCCGGGTTCCGGGGCCGGCCCCACGGTCGTCGCCGTCGTGCTCGCGGGCGGCACGGGGTCGCGGCTCTACCCCGCCAGTCGGTCGGACAGGCCGAAGCAGTTCCTGTCGCTTTTGCGCTCGGCGTCGCTGCTCGAACGCACCGTCGACCGTGCCCGAACGGTCGCGGACAGCGTGGTCGTGCTCACCCGCGAGTCGTACGCCGCGGGCGTGGCCGAACGGGTTCCGGACGCCGAGGTGCTGGTCGAACCCGCCGGCCGCGACACCGGGCCGGCGCTCCTGTACGCCACGCACTGGATCGGCGAGCGGTACGACGACGCCGTCGCGCTCGTGCTCCCGAGCGACCACCTGATCGGCGAGTCCAACGGGGAAACGGCGGGGTTCGCCCCCGCGGTCCGGCGGGGCGTCGCCGTCGCGGCCGAAACCGACCGGCTGGTGACGTTCGGCGTCGAACCGACGCGGCCGGAGACCGGCTACGGGTACATCGAGGCCGGGGAAGCACCCGGAACGGTCGAGGACGGGGTCCCTCCTGCGACCGACGCCGAGTGGTACCCGGTCGCGTCGTTCCACGAGAAGCCCGATGCGGAGACCGCAGAGTCCTACGTCGCCGCGGGCCACTACTGGAACGCCGGGCTGTTCGCGTGGCGCCCGGAGGTGTTCCTGGCTGCGGCCGACGCGCCGCCGCTTTCGCCGCTCGTCGACGCGCTCCGGTCGGGCGACGACGCCGAGGTGGCCGCGGCGTTCGAGTCGGTCGACCCCGTGAGCGTCGATTATGCGGTGCTTGAATCCGCCGCCGACGTCGCCGTCGTGCCGGCCGCCTTCCCGTGGGACGACGTCGGCGCCTGGGACGCCCTCGACCGGGTGCTCGACGCCGACGCGGACGGGAATGCCGCCACCGAGGGCGTCACGCTGCGGGCGCTCGAGGCGGCGGACAACGTCGTCGCGGCCGACGACGCCCACGTCTCCGTGGTCGGCGTCTCCGGGCTCGCTGTGGTCGCGTGGGACGACCGGGTGCTCGTCGTCCCGAAGGAGCGGGCCCAGGACGTCAAGCGGCTTGTCCGCCGGCTGGAGGACCGCGGGGAGTTCTGACCCGGGGTCGCCGTCCGCGAAGGTCAGCCGTCGGAGCGCCGCACCTGAACCTTGCCGTCGGTCGTCACGCCGACCAGGAGCGACTCCCGCACCTCCCGGCCCTGGATGGCGTCGCCAGCGGCGTCAGAGACCACTTTCATCAGCTCCGGTGCGGTGCGGTTCACCTTCACGCCCGCCTCGTCGCAGGCGTCGTACACCTGCTTCGGGACGTCGTAGAGGTCGGTCCCGCCCTGGACGGGGATCCGTACCGGCGCGGTCAGCGCCTCCGCGAACGCCACGGTTTCCCTGGCCTTCTCCACGTTCCGGCGGGCGCTGGACTCGATGCTCGACACGTTGGCGCGGGACGTCCCCAGCATCGACGCGATCCGGGACTGTCGGATCCCGCGTTCCCGCAGCACCAGCACCTCGGCCTGTCGCCGAGTCAACACGCTCTCGTCGGCGTCGAACCCGACGGCCGAGAGCGCCTCGTCGGCGTCGGCGGGATCCGCTTCCGCCTCGGCGTCGTCGACCGCCGACGGACCGCCGGGATCACCGCCCTCCGACGCCGGCGCGTCGCTTCCGTCCCGTTCGGCGTTTGTCATTGTCCGCTCGTGGGTCCGCACCGGCAAAAAAGGTGCCACAGGTCGACTGTCCGTCGTGCCCGTCCGACGGGGCGACTACCCGCCCCAGAAGTTGTCGCGGCTGCCGAGCGCGGTCGAGCGATCCCGGCCGCCGCGGCCGTCGTCACCCCGTCGGTCCCCGTCGTCGGCGTCGTCCCCGTCGGCGTCGCCCTCCGCCTCGTCGTCCTCCATCGGGAGGCGCTCGACAACCTTCTTTGCGGTCGCGTGGTTCGACTTCACCCGGTCGATCCGGACGACCGCCCGGGTCGTCGGCAGCAGGCCGTCGATGAGCACGATGAACCCGTCGTCGGTCCGGCCGACGCCCGCTCCGCTCTCGTGGATGTCGTCGACCTCGACGACCACCTCCTCGCCGGGTTTGACGGGCTGTGCCTTGAGGTCCTCGATCGGCTGATCGTAGGAGTTGCACCACTCGGCACCCCCGCGGTCGCCGTAGTACTGACACCCCATCCCGCTGATTCGCTCGGAGTACCTGGGGCAGTCGTCGGCGAGCGGACAGTCGGACATAACCGAACCTACTCCGCGGCGTGTCTAAACGCTTGTGGGTTTGCGAACGGCGGTGTCTGGGGAGCGGTAGCCGGCGACGGGTGTCGCGGATCGCCGCCCGTCGATGGTGGCTCTACCCGATCCCCGGCTTCGCTGTCCTCAGTCACGGCGGGAACCGAGCAAACGGGCGGCCCCCGTCCTCAGTCACGGCGGCCCGCCAGAAGCGCCGCCGCCAGCAGTGCGATCACCGGGACTACCAGTCCGAACCCGGAAACGGCGCCGATCGACTCCGTGCGTTCTCCTTCGGCCGCCGTCGCGGTCGTCGTCGGAGTGTCGCGTCCGGTGACGGTTTCAGTCGCGTCCGACCGTGTGACCGTCGGCTGTGGCGTGTCCGTCGGCTCCGGAGGTTGGGTCGTCGATTCCGGTGACGGGGTCGCCGTCGAGTCGGTCAGGTTGACCGTCAGCCCGCTGTCGGAGTCATCGTCTCCCCCGTCGGCGACGTCCTGTATCCCGCCGCCGGTGTCATCACCTCCGCTCCCGTCAGTTTCGGTCTGGAAATCGGAGACCAGTGACTCGCCGGTGACGATGGCGAACGTGGAGTACCCCGGGGTCGTTACCTCGAACCGGTACGTATCACTTGTCTCGCCGACCAGCGAGGTACTCAGTTCCTGCCACTCGTCCTGATAACGGTAGACGGTGACATTACCCGTGTCGTTGACTTCGGCTTTAGGTAGTTCGATCGTGATCTCGCCGGAGCCGATATCGCTGTCCGGGACGCCCTCGTGATCGACCCGGAGGTAGGCGGGTTCGGTTCCGTCGGGGACTGGTGGTGTACCGCTCGGACGGGTCGTGGTCGTGTTCACCTCGAACGTCCCGGCTGCGGTCTCGTTCGCGAACGTCACTGAGACCGACTCCACCCGCGGGCTGACCGAGTCGGGAACTGATGCGGTGACCTCCTCTCCCGATTCGGCGTTCCGGACGTTCAGTTCGACCGAGTTGCCGTCGCTTTCCACGCGTTCGCGGGACGCGGACGGTGACTCCAGCAGCAGATCGTAGCTGGCTTCCCTGCCTGATATTCGGGCCAAGCCGGTGTTGGACAGGACGAGGGTGTAGACGCCGTTCCGTGGGAGTGTGGCGGTGACCGACGGCGCGTCCTCGTCGATTTCGTCGGTCGCAACGACGCTCCCGTCCGGGCCGACGAGCGTCAGCCGGCTTCCGTCGAACGCGTCGAGTCGCTGTCCGCGACTCACGTCGTCCTGCATAACGGCGCTAATGGACTGGTCGGCCTCGCCGGTGAACGTCGCCGTCTCGTAGTAGACCGTCTCCCCGTCAATCGTGTCGACCGATGGGCCGCTCGGCCGTGTAATGAGGGCTGTAACGGTGGGATCGTCGGGCGAGGCCTCGCCGACGGGATCGGGTTGGACGTGTCCGATGTATCCGGCGCCCTCGCTGTCGTTGTGCAGTTCGTCCGCCGGAAGTGCGAAGGCCTCGCCGACTGCGTGAACTCGCGGGTTCGTCGCTTCGGGGCCACCGGCAGTAGCCACGTACACTGCGTTACCTGACACCGCAGGGGAACTCAGCGTCCGGCCGGACAGGTCGTAGCGCCACCGCTCCGCCCCGGTCGATCTGTTTCGGCCGACGACCGCTCCGGGCGTCTCGTTGATCTCGAAGAGGGCTACTTTGGTGCTGAAGACGCTGTGTTCGGTGAGCGCCGGCGATCCGACGTGCGCGCCTTTCGTCGCGCGGTCCCACTCGACCTCACCGTACTCACCGTCATCGATGTCGACCTGGGAGATACCGGTCGAGTTGTCCGGCGAGAGCGCGTTGAGTCCGTCACCATCCGCAATATAGAGCCGCCCGTTCCGGAGCGCCGGGGAGTTGAGGATGCCGGTAAAGGAGTCTCGCCTCAGCAGCCCCTCCTCGCTGACGGATTTCAACCGGTCACCGCTCCGAGGCCCCAACATCACGATCTGAGCCCCCGTTCCCGACTTCCTGGGTGCATACACCCGTCCGTCGCCGACAGTAATGCCGCTAATGGCGTTGAACTGTCCGGCGTACGTCCACTCGACCTCGCCGGTTTCGAAGTCGAGTGCGTACGTCGTGGCGAGATTCTCTATCGAGATGAACTTCGAGGCGATTCCCAGGCTGGGGTAGTCCGGCTTCGAGCCGGTGCCGGCGCCGCTGCCCTTGCCGGCCGATTGCGCCAGGGAGAGTCCGCCGGCGTTCGCGATCGCTCCGCCGTAGACGGTCCCGTTGTCGACGGCAGGGGTCGTGCGAACGTTGACGACGCCGCGGCCCTCGAACCGCTGGATCCAGGTTCGGTCGCCGGTCTCGGCGTCGTACGCGACCATCCCGCCGTCGCCGTCGCCGCGAGTGACCGGCACGATCACTGTCCCCTCCGCGACGGTAACCGACGCACGCGGCCACGTGCCGCCCAGACCGTTCGGAACGGTGGCAGTCCACCGTCGGTCGCCGTCGGCGGCAGCCAGCGCATAGAGTTCTGGACCGACGCGGAAGTATACCGTCCCGTTGGCCGCTGCGGGTCCGTTCGAGACATTGCCCCCCGTCGGGGACTCGAACGTCCACTTCTGGGTGCCCGTGTCGGCATCGAACGCGTAGAGCGTCTCCTCGACGGCGACGTAGACGGTGCCGTTCGCAACGATCGGGGCGCTGTAGGCTGGCCCGTTGATCGACTCGTTCCACAGAACGATCGGGAGCGTCCGCGGACCCTCCGCGTCGGCGTACCCGGTGTTTCGTCGGTCCGCCTGGAACTGTGGCCAGTCCGTCGCGGTCGTCGGATCCGTCGGCGGCGTCAGGACGAACCGCTGGTCGGTCAACACGTCCTCGGTCGCCGGGACGCAGCGCCCGGCGGGTCCGGCCGAACTGTCCGCTTGCGGGACGACCAGCAGACAGTACTCGCGTTCCGAGAGCCCGTTGAACCGGACGAGTCCCTCCTCGCCGACGAGCGCGTCCTGCGTCGCGCCGCCGGGGACCGACGTCTCCTTCCGGGGGTCCCAGGTCCGAACCGTCACCGGGTCGGCGGTTCCACGCTCGTAAACGTACACCTCGGCACCGTCGAGCGCAGTCCCGTCCGTTCCGAACACGCGGACGTCGAATCCGGTCTGGAAGCCGCCCGCCGGCGCTTCGAGCGGGTTCGCACACGTGACGTTGCCGACGCAGTCGGCGTCAGCCGCGCCGTCGGAACCCCAGTAGTTGCGCCTGGCGTTCCCCTCGGGCGCACCACCGGTCGCGTTCACGTCTACGCCGTTCGAGGTCAGGTTCGTCCGATGGATCCCCCAGTCGCCGGTCGTCCCGACGGCGCGAACCCCGACGGAACCGCCGCTGATGTCGGACGCGTCCGAGACCAGCCAGTCGCCCGCCGCGCCGTCAGCACGGAGGCCGACGGTAGCGGTGTCGGCAATCGAGACGTTCAGGAGC
This sequence comes from Halobellus ruber, assembly GCF_014212355.1. NCBI lineage: Archaea > Methanobacteriati > Methanobacteriota > Halobacteria > Halobacteriales > Haloferacaceae > Halobellus > Halobellus ruber. The sequence goes on along the minus strand of NZ_JACKXD010000004.1, from coordinate 275,567 downwards.
GTCCAGTTACCCCCGGTGTTCCGCGCACTCACGCCGACGTCGTTCGAGTTCAGTCGGCTGTCGGAGATGGACCAACTGGTCGCCGCACCGTCGGCGAGGACACCGGCCCCCGTACTGTTGGAGACGCGGGTTCCGGTGATGCGCCACTGTTCGGTTGTACTGTCGGCAACGATTCCGGCGTCGGTGCTGTCGGAGATCCGTGTCTCGGTGAGCCGCCACGAACCGGTCGCACCGGTAGCGTCGATACCGTGTTCGTGTCCCTCGATGGAGACGTTCGTCACCGTCCAATCGCCGTCCGCGTCGGTCGCCGAAACGGCTACGGGACCGCCGTTGCGGATCGTGGTGTTGGCGACCGACCAGTTGCCGGTGGTTCCCGCAGCCCGAACGCCTTCCGTCCTCCCGAGGGTGCTGTTCCGGATCGACCAGTCGCCGCCGCTCCGTCGGACGACGAGGCCGCCCGAGTCCGAGACCGTCGCGTCGTCGATCCGCCAGTCGCCGGAGGTGTCGGGGGCGAGCAGCGGGGTACTCGCGTCGGTTATCTCAACGGCGTCAACGCGCCACGCGCCGTCGGATCCGCCGGCGTCGATGCCGGTCGTCGCCGAGCTGACCGAGAGGTTCGAGACGCTCCAGTTTCCGGTCGTGTCGGCGGCGACGAGTCCGGCGCTCACGTTTGCGACGGCACTTTCCGTGACGGCCCAGTTTCCGTCCGAGCCGCGCGCGTTGATCGCAGTCGCGTCGTAGCGATCGTTCAGCCGGGCGTCGAGGTCGGTAATGCGCCAGTCGCCGGCTGACTCGAACGCGTTGACCGCGGTCGGCGTCTCGACGGTCGTCAGCCCGACGACCCTCCAGTCGGCGCCGGTGTTCGACGCCTCGACCGCAGTCCCGAAGTCGCGAACCGTGAAATTGCGGATCGTCGTGGTTACGTTCGGCCCGATCTCGAACGCGGCCGACAGCGAGCGCCCGCTCCGGGCGACGACCGCACCGTCGGGAGCAACGACGGTGATGTTCGTGTCGAGGGTAATTCGGCCGTCGCTGTCGTTGTAGGTACCGGAACGAACCAGCACGCGGTCGCCGTCGCTGGCGTTGGCGACTGCCGCGTCAATCCGCTGATACGGCGCCGTCTCGTTGCCGACGTCGACGACGAGCGCGTCGCTGGGCAGGATCTCGACGGTCCGGTTCGTACTGTTGACGCCGCCGTTCGCGCTCGTGACGGTCAGGTTGACCGTGTAGTTCCCCGGATCGAAGTACGTGTGGTTGATCGTTTCACCGGTTCCGGTCTCGTTGTCGCCGAACTCCCACTCGTAGGACGTGATGTTGCTGTTCGGGGCCGTCGAGGTGGAGGCGTTGAACGCGACAGGGCGCGTCGCGTTCTGTGGTTTCGGTCGGTAGTCGAACGCTGCGGTGGGCGTCGCGGGGCCGACCGGGATCACGCGCTCCGTACTGTTGGTCCTCCCCGACGCGTCGGTGACGGTGAGGTTGACCGTGTAGTTGCCCGGAGACTCGTAGGTGTGGTTGACGACGCCGCCGGACGCGGTCGTCCCGTCGCCGAGATCCCACTCGTAGGACTCGATCGTGTCGTCCCCGGAGACCGTCGCGTCGAACGTCAGTTGTTCGCTCGCGTTTGCCGGTTGTGGGGAAAGGTTGAAAACCGGGTCCGGCGTGCCGTCCTCAGCTTCCTCGGATATCGGTCCGACATCGGGTGGCGCACCGGCGGTCGGCGTCGAATTGAGCGGGGTACCACAGTTGACGTTCCCGACACACTGCGAGTCGGTGGGGCCGGATTCCTGGCCCCACCAGTTGTCGGTGGCATCGCCGGTCGTCTCAGAGTCGTTCGCGTTGATGCCGTGATCTTCGTTGGCGGTGATGATCGATCCGTTGACGCCCCACGACGTTTCGACGTTCGATGCTCGAATACCGACGCTGTTGTCCGTAATTTCGGTCGACTCGATGTTCCAGTTGCCGCTTGCGTCCTCCGCGTCGATACCGCGATCAGCGTTATTAGTGACTGATGTATCAGATACCGTCCACGAATTACCGGTCCGCGTGGCGTTGATTCCAACGCGGTTCCCTCGAATTACACTATCTTCGACGCGCCAGTCACCGTCCGCATCGAGCGCAATGATTCCGCTTTCCGCATTATTTGTAATTTTCGTATTATCAATCACCCAATCAGATGTCGTAGCCCGGACGTTGATCCCGAAGTTCGACCCTTTGACCGTGCTCGATCGGATATCGAACCTACCGGTACTTTCGGGCGCGTAGACCGCAACTGCGTCGGCACTAAGTGTGCTGTTGCGAATCGTCCACGCACCTTCGGAAAAAGAAGCATCGACTGCGCTGAACGATCCCGATGGGAGTTGTACGTCGCTATTCCGGATCGTCCAGTTTCCGGTGGAAAACGACGCCAAAATACCGTCCTCGGTATTTTTTATGCTCGTGTTCTCGACGACCCAGTCTCCCGCGGAAAAAGGCGTATTGATACCGTAGTTCCGAGCATCTGTGATCGTCGTATCGCGAACGGTCCACGCTGCCGTCGCTGCGTACGCGTCGATACCGGTCCCACTGGCGTTCCGTATGGTGGCTCCATCGACGGACCAGCGTCCTTCCGTCCCGACCGCCCCAATTGCTGTGTTTATATCTCGGAAATCACTATCACGCACGATCCAGTTGCCACTCGACTCGAAGGCGTTCACACCCGTTCCTTGGTCAACATCCCCGGTGAGATTCGTAACAGTCCAGTCGCCGCCGCTGCTAGATGCATCGATGCCGACTGGGGCACTACCCGAAACAGTCACCTGTGTGTCACGAACTGCCCACCTCCCGTTACTCCGCTTAGCGTTGATTGCAAAAACCTCGGTTACGAATGTGGTGTTCCGAACGGTCCAAGCCGATGCCGTGTCGTTCGCCCTGAAACCAATGTCTGCTTCCGTAATCCTGAACCCGTCGACAGTCGGCGCAGCATTGCTCCCGGCCGGCACCTCGATCACAGAACTGGATCCGTTTGCCGACCCCGAGAGCGTCACCGATCCCGTCGCGACGAGGGTCACGGTTTTGTTGAGCGTCACCGTTCCCTCGTACTCCCCGTCCCGCACCTCGATCCGCTGCCCGTCGGTCGCGGCGTCCACCGCGGCCTGAATCGTGTCGTACGCGTCCGGATCGTCCGGATCAACGACTATCGTATCGCTCTGTGCGTTCGCTTTCCCGGCAGTGTCGCTTCCGCTGACATCCATATCGGCCGTTCCGGTCGTGTCCGACCGGGAGCTACCGTCTCTGTCGGTCGACTCGCTGTTCCGCACCGGTTGTGGGTGCGGAGACATTGATGAGTCGTCGGGTTCAGCCGGTCCATCGTCAACGGCGGCCGACGCGACTCCCATCGGGGCCGACGTAACGACCATCGAGACTACCACCAGCGCGGTCAGGATGATCGCTCGAATCCGGCTAGCCCCCGAGGATTCACCCATCGTACCCACCGGGGTCGATCCCCCTAGTTGACGGATCTGCTGCCCGAACTGCGGATCGAAAAACTGGGCTGAGCGATACGTGCTGCGTGAGAGTACCGACGGCGACTGCGATCGTTCGTGTCAAGACGCGTGTGATTCCGAACTCTCAGGTCTTGCTGTGTGTATATTTTATTTTCGATACTTTTGCCGTTGAGAAGCTCAGAAGCGACCGGTCAGTGTGCTCCGCAACACGGACCGGAGTCGAGAGAATCTCCCGCTGTAAGTCCCCACCTCGCTGCGAGCTCCGGGTGTCAGACGCCCCGCGACGGGCTACCCCAGTAGATTCACCATCCGGACCGGGGTTCCGTGGCGACTGTTACTACTTCTGGTACATACTATCGCCGCAGGAAGCTCGGATAAAGAAAGCTATGTGGTTGTGTGTGGACGGCCACAACCGTGGCGTGACAACAAACAGCCACGTGACCAACTCGCGGCCGTGAGCGAGACCATCCAGTTCCGATCGCGACCGGAGTTGCCGTCCAATATACGGTTCCGTCGCCACCGACCGTTTGTTCCCGCAATTGACTGTTCGAACCGGTGTCGTCCATCGGGACTGCTCCGGCTCTGCTCGAACGCGCACCCACCCGCGGTGGCCGAAGGGCACTCCCGCATAATGTCCACCGGTCGACAGTCACCGTCGCCGTGAGGTATCGTGGACTGTCGTGATCAGCTGATATGTCTGTCATCGTTACTGTCGGAATCGGGTCGGCGTCGTTCCCGACGCGACTCCCAAACTACACGAGCTAGCCGCTCACGGGGCGTGACGACTCCGTGACCGGGAAAACCCATAAATTGATGAATCAGTTACAGGAAGTGAGATGGTGTCATTCGGACCAGCAATCGGATCGTTGCTCTGGACGGGCCTGGGGGCCGTCATCGCGTGGAACGGATGGCAGTCACATACGGACGAACAGGAGCGAGTCGGCGACGCGGTCGAGGTACAGGCGGAGATAACCGACCTCGGGGTCACCGAGACCCAGCAGGCGACCGATGAGAACGAAGCTGGTCCGCGGACCACGCGAACCGAGTACGCACCGCGGGTCACCTTCGAGTACGCGTTCGAGGGCGACGAGTACACTTCGGATAACGTCGAACCGCCGTCGGCGGGAGCGGATACGACGGTCCGGTACCCCGACGAGTCCGGGGCGCGCTCGCACCTCGAGGAGTACGACGAAGGACAGACCGTGACTGCGTACGTCGACCCGGACGCACCGGGAGAGGGGTTCTTGGAGCGGGAAACGAACACCGTCCGGAACCTCGCGATCGTCGGCGTCGGCGGGTTGATGATGGTCGTCGGGGTTGCTGCGCTCGCTGCTTCGGTGGTCGTTCTCTGAGTGCCTGCGAGTTCAGTTAGCGGCACGATCACACGAAATCGGTATTGACGCCCCCGTTGGGTCCGGCACGCGCCGCCGGCATCGGCGCCATCGCAACGTTTTCGTCCGTCTCGCTCCTCGGTTCGGTATGAGCCGGCGTGTCCCCGAGTTTGCCGTTCTCACCGGCGTCGTGCTCGGCGTCTCCGTGCTGGTGACCGGCGCCGTTCTCGGCTGGGGACTCTACGCCACGGCGGTCGTCGGGGCGGCCGTCTCCTACCCGTTCGTCGCCTTCGGGATTCTCCGCGACGACGACCCCGCGGCGACGCTCCCCCCGCGGTGGCTGCTCGCGGCCGGCGCGGTCGTCGCGGCCGCCGGCGGACTCGGCGTCTTTGTCGGCGATCCCACGCCGGGCGGCCTCCTGTCGGCCGCGCTCGTGGCGCTGGTGCTCGGTGCGCCCGCCGCGGCCTACGCGACGCGCTTCGACGCGGGCCTCAACCCCGTGACGCCCCGGACAACGGTCGTTGTCGGTGCCGCCGCGGGGCTCCTGCTGCTCGTCGCCGGACTCGCGATCGACCGGATCCCGGTCGGCGTCGCCGCCGGCGGGGGTACGGGGCTGGCGGCAGCACTCTACGGAGGCGAACGCGGCGTCGACGTCGATGCCCGGACAGAACGGCTCGTCGTTGCGACCGGCGGCGTCGTCGGCCTCGGGATCGTCGGTGTGGGGGTCGTTCGCGGCGGTCCGCTCGGGGAGTGGCTGCTTGCGGGGATCGCGGTTGCGGTGGTACCCAGCCTCTATGCGGCACTGACGCGGGGACGGTCCCGCCGGGTCCGCCGGTCGCAGTAGCGGCGCGATCGACTCTCGTCTGACGGATCAGGCCAGCGGCGTCCGCTCGACGACGGTCCCGTCGACGGTGGGGTACTGCTCGACGAGTTCGCCCTCGGGGACGTCGCCGTCCTCGACCATCTCCTCTAAGAGCCACCACGCGACCTCGACGTGCTCGGATTTGACCGTGTAGAACTCCTCGGGGACGCCCAGGGCGTCGAGTTCCTCGGGGGGGACCCAGGTCTTGCCGTAGACGAGCGTGCCGTCGTCGGTCACCTCGTCGAAGGGCCGGCGGACGTTGCGCGCCATCCGCTTGAGCCGGTTGCGGTGCTGGGCGGCGTCCTTGAACACGGAGGTGCAGAAGTACACCCGCTCGTGGTCGCCCATCGACGCGAGGATCTCCTCCTTCGAGCCCTCGACGGCGGACATATGGCCGTCCTGAAGTTCGTAGCCCTGCTCCTGCATCCGGCGGTAGTTGCCGTCGCTCATCTCGAACTCGTTGACGTTGCAGAACTCCGCGGCCCCCTCGTCTAAGAACTCGAGGAACTCCTCTTCGGCGCGGATGCCGGGGATCTCGAAGGCGGGCGTGAGCCCCTCCTCGCGGGCGATATACAGAATCTCCTCCCACTCGGTGCCGTGGAGGTCCCCCCACAGTTCGTACGGCGGGTGAAACCGGATCTCGTCGAGGCCGGCCTCCGAGAGCCGGCGCATGTTCTCCCGGCCGCCGGTGATCCCGGTGTAGAGGTGGGTGTGGTGCTCGGCGCCGAACTCGTCTTTCAGAAGCGAGAGGTACCGCGTCGTCTTCGCCATCGCCTCCTGGGGTTCGCCGCCGGTGATCGAGGTCCCCAACGCGTCCATCCGGTGAGCTTCTTCGATGACGTCCTCGTCGTCCGCAACTAACCGCTCGTTGGCGTAGACGTCGGTGACGTTCTTCCGGTTCTCGCCGAGCGGGCAGTAAAAGCAGTCGCGCTGGTCGCAGTACCCGTAAACGAAGAGCACCATCTTGCCGCCCTTGGCGCACTGCTCACAGCCCTTCGAGATCATTCTCTCTTTCCCCGTAACCGCCCGAGACTCAAAAGTCGTGCTACTCGCGGCGGCGGTGCCCGTGGCACAATCGATCGGGGGTACGATGGAAGACCCTCATCAAGCGGTATCGTTACACTTCCGTCTCCCTCATCCCCCCGTGGCCGCTTCCATCTCGCCGTCGCCATCACTGTACGTAACGGTCCGTGAGAACGCCCTCACCGGGGGTCGAAACCGCTATGAGCTTCTGATCGTCGTTCCGAACTCGATTTTGATTATCGCCTCACTGTCGTCGATACCGAGTTCCTCTTTCGCCTCGGCGAATCCGTCCGCTGTTAGAACACTGACCCACTGATCGTCACAGTTCGGACAGCGCTTTCTTTCGACTCCGGTGTTAGTGTAATTCGACGACGAAATGATACCCCCACTACCCTTCTCTTTTACGACGATGCCGTTATCTCCAGTTCCGAACTCCTCCACGTCGGAATCCAAATTGAACGATATCGTGGTCCCACACTCGCCACAGGCAATGTTTTCAATAGGCACAGTACAAGATATCTGAAACGGTAGATTAAGCTTTCGGCTGAGCTACATACCTGGACGGAACTGGACTGACTGCTTGTCCGGACCGATTTGTAGGATACTATCACCGCTTCGGGAGTTGGGGTCCGCTCCGGGCCCTTGGCCCCACAATTAACCGTACGAGTGAATCTATTGCGGAAATGCTACGTTCTGACTCGTTCTACCGCATTTCCATAAGCGATTACTAATCGACGGTCCACCGTGAGGTGGGACTGGAAGGGGGAAGTTTCCGGGATCGTGCCCGCTGGGTCCGCGGTGGCTGAATCCGACTGTACGCGGCTCCCGAAAACAGATATACTCCGGCGGCGTATCCTCAGGGGATGCTGCTGGTCCTCTGTGTCGACCTCGACGACGACCTCGGCCGGAAGACCGGCGCCGAAACCCCGATCGTCGGCCGGGACGCCGTCGAGGCGGCGGCCGTCGACCTCGCGACGGCCGATCCGGAGGACTCCGACGTCAACGTGCTGTTCCAGGGGATCCACGAGTACGACGCCCTCCGCGCCGATCCCGAGGTCGACGAGGAGGTGACCGTCGCGGCCGTCACCGGCACCCAGGGCGGCGACGTGCAGGCCAACCGGGCGATCGGCGACGAGATCGACCGGGTGCTGGCGGGGCTGTCGACCGGCGAGAACGTCGGCGCGATCGTGATCACCGACGGCGCACAGGACGAGTCGGTGTTACCGGTCGTCCGCTCGCGGGTGCCGATCGACAGCGTGCGCCGCGTGGTCGTCCGGCAGGCCCAGGACCTCGAATCGATCTACTACACGATGAAGCAGGTGCTTGCGGACCCCGAGACCCGCGGGACGATTTTAGTGCCGCTCGGCATCCTGCTTTTGATCTACCCGTTCGTGACAGTTGCCAGCCTGTTCGACGTTCCCGGCGCGGTGGTCCTCGGCGTACTCTCGGCGCTGCTCGGGCTCTACACCCTCTTCCGCGGGTTGGGCCTCGAGGACGCCGTCGACGGGACCGCCGAGCGCGTCCGCGACATCCTCTATGAGGGCAGAGTCACGCTCATCACCTACGTCGCCGCCGCGGCGCTGCTCGTCGTCGGCGGGTTCCGTGGCCTTGCGCTCTTAGAGACGGTGCGTGTCGACGTCGGCGGCCCGACCCCACCGGTCGTGCTGTCGGCGCTGATCCACGGTGCCGTCCAGTGGTTCGCCGCCGCGGGCGTCACCTCGAGCCTGGGGCAGGTCGCCGACGAGTACCTCGCGGACCGCTTCGAGTGGCGGTACCTCAACGCGCCCTTCTACGTCGTCGCCATCGGAGTCGTGCTCTACGTGGTCTCGGGCTTCTTCCTGCCGGGGGAGGTCGTTGGCGTCCGGTCGTTCTCGCTCACGCAGGTGGCGATCGGCCTCACCGCCGGGACGCTGCTGGGCGTGTTCAGCACGCTCACCTTCGCGATCGCCGAATCGCGGTTCCCGACGGCGCCGGAGACGACGTAGCCGGCGGCCGACGGTGGGGGCCGGCCCGGTGGCGGTGCGGACCGCAAACCGCCCGGCCCTCACCGCTCCCGGACGACGACGAACTCCGCGAGATCCCGGAGGTACTCCAGGGGCTCGCTGTCGTCGACGTTCGAGGTCGCCAGGGCCTCGAGCGCCAGTTCGGACTGGGCGTGGGCCCGCCCGTTGGCCTCCTCGACGGTGAGTTCGGTGACCTGCACCAGGGAGGGGCGATCCATCTCCGCGTCCTGGCCGGTCGGCTTCCCGAGGGCGTCGGCGTCGGCGGTGGCGTCGAGGACGTCGTCGCGGATCTGGAACGCGACGCCGACCCGCTCGGCGTAGTCGCCGAACGCCTCGATCGTGAACGGATCGGCGTCGGCCGCGACCGCGCCGAGTTCGGCGGCCGCACGGAACAACGCCCCGGTCTTCCGGCGGGCGAGCTCCATGTACTCCCGTTCGTCGGTCGGACGGGCGACCAGCTCCGTGGCCTCCCCCTCGCCGAGTTCCGCCATCGACTCCGCGACGATCTGCGTCGCGTGGTCGCTCCGCGACAGCAGCGCGAACGCCTCGCCCAGAAGGCCGTCGGAGGCGATGATCGCGGGGCCGTAGCCGTACTCGGCCCACGCGCTCGTCGTCCCGCGCCGGACCTCGGAGCGGTCGATGATGTCGTCGATCACGAGCGAGGCGTTGTGGACCAGTTCGACGGCGACCGCGAAGTCGACCGCCTCCTCGGGGTCGCCGCCGCAGGCCTCACACGCCAGGACCGTCACGGCCGGCCGGACCCGCTTGCCGCCCGCGAGCGCGACGTGCGCTACCTCCGCGGACAGCTCGGGGGGGTCGACCGCCTCGATCACGGCCTCGAGGCGGTCCTCGACCATCGATACCCGACGCTCCAGATACTCCATTACACGTCGCTGAGGATGGCGCGGCAAAAGAGGTTCCGGAAGCCGACCCCGATCGGGCTACGACTCGCCATCGTCGGCGTCGTCGGGCAGGGAGATGAGGTTCTCACGGCCGATCCGGAGCTTGTCGATCCGCCCCTCCTCTGCCATCGCCGACAGCAACTGCGAGACCTTCGCGTCCGACCACCCCATCTCGTCGACGATCGTCGCCTGCTTCATCCGGCCGTCGTTGCGTTCGAGCAGCCGCTCGATCCGTTCCTCGTCGGAGAGCAGCGAGGGATCGACGTCCGCCTCGTCGTCGCTATCGGCACCGTCACCCGTAGCCCCGGTGGCCGCGTCGGGGTCGGCACCGTTTCCGTCGGCGTCGGGCGGGCTCGGGGGTGCCGGGGCGTCCCCGGGGCTTGCCGGCCCGTTCCCCGCGGCGTCGCCCCCGGGGCGTCGGCGGAGCGTCCACACCCCGGCCGCGACGGCGACGACCGCGACGAGGCCGATCCCCGCCAGGAGTTCGATCGGGAGCCGGTCGGTCGGGCCGACGGAGGTGTAGGTGATCCGGAGCGCCGAGTCGCCCTCGAAGTCCGACGGTTCGGCCAGCACGACCGCGCTCTTACGCTGCTGGACCGGGATGGACGTGCTCGTCACGGTGTAGCCGTCCGGTGGACGGATCCGGATCGCCTGGCTCTCGTCGAATATCGACAGCCAGGTGCGCTGTCGGTCCTCCGCGGCGCTGGGGAGCCTGAACGCGTCGTCGAGCACCAGCGTCCCGTTCTCGCCCGCCCGCAGGAAATTGCTCCACCGGAAGGTGAGCGCGAGCGTGCCGCGGTCGCCGGATTCCGCGACCGAGGAGTGGTAGGTGACGTTCCCGATCGACATCTCCCGGCCGGTGGCTTCGCTCGCCCGCCGCTGGAGCGTCTCGAAGAGCACGGCGTCGGGGCCGACGTCGGCCTCGCCCGACTCGTACCGGTCGGCGACCGTCCGGAACGCCTCGGTCTCGTTTTCGCTTTCGAGGGCGTAGCGCGCCTCGATCCGCCAGAACGCGCTCCGGTCCTCGCGGAGCGAAATCTCGACGGCGGTGGTCGGTTCGCCCGTGCCGGCGTCGTCGGTCTGGAAGGAAACGACCCCGCCGTCGAGAACGGGAGCGTCGACCGCGGCCGCCGGGTCGACGCCGCCGCCCGCGTCGGCAGCGGGAGCCGCGGCGAGCGCCGAGGCTGGCGCGACGGCGGCGACCACGAGGAGGAGGGCGAGCCACGGCGCGGGCGTCCGCATTTGCTGGCAGTGCTCGTGGGACGCTCAAAACGCTTTCCATCGGCGGGATCGGCGCCCTCGCGCGGGCCGAGAATGTGGCGTTTTATTACAATCCCGGCGCTACGCTCCCGGTATGCGTGCCCTCGCTCCCACGGTCGCTCTCCTCGTGGTCCTCTCGGGGGTCGCGGTCGCGGTGCCGTCCGCCGCCGGGCCCGACGCCCGCGGCGACGCGTCGCGGGCCGACCCCGCCGCGGCCACACCGACCCCCGAACCGGCGCTACCGACGCCCGGCGGCCGGGCGCAGGTCGACTCCGAACCGCCGGCCGGGACCGCCGCCGAGCCCAACGTCCTCGCTATCCCGCCGGACGCAACGACCCGGAGCAGCGTCGAACTCGAAGCGGTCGAGCTCGGAAGCGGGCTCGCCTTCGAGTCGTCGACAACCGAGATGCGGCTGTCGACCGGGACGGTCCTCCGCCGCATCGACTCCGCGGAGTCCGACGAGCGCCGCCAGCAGCTGCTGTTACAGGAGGTCAGCGCGATCGAACAGCGGGTGATCTCCCTCCGCGCCCGCCAGCGGGGGGCGATCGAGGCGTACGCCGACGGGGAGCGCACCCCGCGGCGCCTCCTGTATGAACTCGCCGAGATCGACGCGGAGGCGCGGGAACTCGAGGACCGCCGCGAGCGGCTCGAAGCGGCAGTCGAATCGACTCCGGGCTTTGCCATCCCCGCCTCCCGGTTCGGGAACATCGAACTGGAGCTGAACACGCTCACCGGTCCCGTCCGCGGACACGCCGCGGCGGTGCTGACCGGCGAGGCCGACTCGACGCGGTTCTTCGTTCAGACCGGCCCCAACAGCGTCGTGCTCGGGATCCTCCGCGACGGCACCTACGTGCGTGAAGCGTACCGCGGGCCGCTCCGCGCGGGCGACGACGGCGAGTTCAGCCTCTCGGACGCGGTGAACGTCACCGAGCGGGCCTACCCCACGATCGCGGCCGACCGCCTCCGCGACGACACCCTGGGGAACCCCGGAAGCGAGAGCACACGGGTCACCATCGAACACCGCCGCGGCCGGCTGGTGGCGTTCGTCGACAGCGGGAGCCAGCAGGTGTTCAAGGAGTTCCAGTTCCGCCCGCTCGACCGGGTGACCCCGGGATCGTCGGCCTCGGCGACGCGTGACGGCCTGAACCTGACCGCACACCGAACGTACCCCGGCGGGCCGACCCGGATCCAGCTCAACAGCACCGAGGACGGGGAGCCGGTGGACGCCCAGATCACCGTCGGCCCGCCCGGCGGCCGGAGTTCGGTGGTCGGACGGACGGGCGCCGACGGGTCGCTGTGGACCATCGCGCCGAACGGCACCTACCAGGTGACCGCGATCGACGGGAGCTCGGTGGTCGTGCTCTCGGTCGATCCGACGCCGCCGCCGTCGGTCTACGGGCCGGCGGACGGGGAGTCCGGCAACGGGACGGAAACCGCGACGACGACCACGGTCGGGTGACCACGCCGAAGATTCATCCCCGATGGGGCGGCCAGACCCGCCGTGACGGAACGCGGAACGGCCCCAGTAGTCGGCGTCGTCGTCCTGCTCGCGGCCGGTCTCGCGCTCGGCGGCGTGGTCGCGGCCGGCGCGGAGGCGGTGGCGACGGCGACGGGCCAGGAACTCGGCGGCGGGACCGACGCCCCGGCGTCGATCGCGGTCTCGCTTGCTGTCGACGGCGACACGATCGCCGTGACCCACCAGGCGGGGCCGGCGCTCGACGTCTCGCGGGTTCGGCTCCGTATCGCGGTCGACGGGACGCCGCTCGCCCACCAGCCGCCGGTGCCGTTCTTCGCGGCCGAGGGGTTCCGAGCCGGCCCGACCGGCCCGTTCAACGTCGCGAGCGACGGGCCCTGGCGGCCGGGCGAGACCGGTGCCGTGAGGATCGCGGGGACGAACCGTCCCGAGGTCGAGCCGGGGCGGACGGTCTCTGTGACGGTCTACGTCGGCGACGAGCGGGTGGCGACGGTCCGGGGGACCGCGGGGTAGTCACGCCTCCGCGTCGACCTCGCTGTCCGGGGCATCGTCGGCGTCCCCGGCTGCCGCGTTCGCGGCGACGGCGCCGTCCGCCTCGTCGGCGGCTGGAGCCCGCGCGATGGTCGTGATCGCCCGCGGCGTGCCCGGGGCGTTCTGCTGGATGTGGTGTTCGATGTCGACGAAGCCCGCCTTCTCGAACATCCGCTGGGCCTCCGACTCGTCGTAGAACAGCATAATCGCGTCGGCGAGCCGCTGGAACAGGGGGTTGTCGGGGTAGTCCGGGCCCACGACGAGGACGCGGCCGCCGGGTTTGACCACCCGTCGGAACTCGGCGAGCGCGTCGACCGGGTTGGGCCAGTACTCGATCGACCCCGACGACCAGACCTTGTCGAAGGCGTCGTCCGCGAAGGGGAGCCGCTCGGCGTCGCCGCGGTAGAAGCGGACCCGATCGCGGGTGCCGAACTTCGCGAAGGCCTTCTCCATCTGGTGGCGGCTCTGGTCGAGCCCGTGGACGTCGTCGGTGTACTGGAGCAGCCCCTCGGTGGCAAAGCCGGTGCCGCACCCCACGTCGAGAACGCGGTCGTCGGCCTCGATCGCGAACCACTCCAGGGCGTCGTCGCGCATCGCTTCGGTCCAGATGAACTGGTTGATCCGGTCGTACACCTTCGAGAGGTACTTGTAGAACAGCCGCGCGTTGGCCTTGTCTTCGAGGACACCCATTGGCGGCGGTAACGGACGCAACGCAAATAACGGTGCGGATCCGGACGGCGAAACCGGCTGGTGAGGCGTCGTTCGCCGGGGCGTTCCGCAAACACCTTATACGCCGTTGCGTAATGCTTCAGTGATACGAATATGCCGAGACCAGAGGTTCTCGAACGGATCAAGGCGGCCGAGTCCGACGCCGACGAGATCATCGCGGAGGCCGAAGCCGACCGCGACGAACGGATCGAGGCGGCTCGACGGGAGGCCGATGAGATCCGCGAGGAGGCCGAGGCCGAGGCCGACGAGTACGAGGCCGAGCGCCTCGAGGAAGCCCGCGCGGAGATCGAGTCCGAACGCGAGCGGGTGCTCGCGGAGGGCGCCGAGGAGCGGGAGGAACTGATCGCGTCGGCCGAGGAGAACACCGACGAGGCGGTCGAGTACACCATCGAACGGTTCGAGGAGGCGGTACATGCTCAGACCTGAACGGATGAGCAAGGTCTCGGTGACGGGATCGAAAGCGGTGATGGAGGCGGTCGTCGAGACCGTCCACGACCTGAACCTGCTGCACGTCACCGAGTACGACGGCTCCTGGGAGGGCTTCGACCCCGGCGATCCGGCCGCGGGCGCCGAGGAGTCCTCCGAGCGGCTGGTGACCGTCCGTGCCCTCGAGAGCATCCTCGATCTCGACGCCGAGGACGCGGGACCGACCCGGATCGTCACCGACGAGGCGCTCGACGAGGAACTCGAGGAGATACGCACGCGGGTCAACGACCTCGACGACCGCCGACAGGAGCTGGAATCCGAGATCCGGTCGATCGAGGACGAACTCGAAGCCATCGAACCGTTCGTCGACCTCGGCATCGACCTCGACCTGCTGTCTGGGTACGACACCCTCGACGTCGCCGTCGGGACGGGCGACCGCGAGGCGGTCGAACGTGCCCTCGACGACGACGCGATCGACGCCTACGAGACGTTCGCGGGCGACGAGACGCTCGGCATCTTCGCACGGCCGGCGGCCGACGCCGGCGGCGACGTTCTCGACGACGCCCTTGTCGGCGCGGAGTTCACCGCCGCCGAGATCCCCGACGCCGAGGGGAGCCCCGACGAGTACGTCGCGGAGTTAGAACACGAGCGCGAACGCCTGGAGTCCGAACTCGAAACCGTCGACGCCGAACTCGAATCCGAGAAGAAGGAGGCCGCCGGGTTCCTGCTGGCGGCCGAGGAGAAACTCTCGATCGACGTCCAGCGGACCGAGGCGCCGCTGTCGTTTGCGACGACCGACAACGCGTTCATCGCCGAGGGGTGGATCCCCAGCGACGAGTACCTGGAGTTCGAGGCCGCGATCGCCGAGGCGGTCGGCGACCGGGTCGAGGTCGAGGAACTGGAACGCGCCCGGTTCTCGAAGGACGGCACCGACCACGTCCGCGAGGACGTGCCCGCCGACCCCGGCGGGTCCGGCGGCGAACTCGGGTCGCCGACGGCCGCCGACGGCGGGGGCGAGGAGGCCCGCGCCGACGGCGGAAGCGCGGTCGTGATGGCCGACGACGAGCCGCCCACCGTCCAGGACAACCCGGACGTGGTCAAGCCGTTCGAGGTGCTGGTCCGGGCGGTCAGCCGGCCGAGCTACCGGGAGTTCGACCCCACGATCGTGCTGTTTCTGACCTTCCCCGCGTTCTTCGGGTTCATGATCGGCGATCTGGGGTACGGGATCGTCTACTCGGCGATCGGCTACGTCATCTACAGCAACTTCGCCGACCGGCCGGCGATCCGGAGTATGGGCGGTATCACGATCGCGGCCGGGATCTTCACCGCGGTCTTCGGGATCCTCTACGGCGAACTGTTCGGCCTCCACGTGATCTCGACGTACCTCTGGGAGGGCGTCGTCGGGCTCGCTCACGCCCCGATCGAGAAGGGACTCTCGCCCGCCGGCGTCGACTGGGCGCGCGGCTGGCTGGTTGTCAGCGTTCTGGTGGGGATCTTCCATCTCAACGTGGCGTGGGTCTTCGGGTTCATCGAGGACCTGGAACTGCACGACCTCGAACACGCGATCTACGAGAACGGCTCGTGGTTGCTGATGGTGAACGGGCTGTGGGTGTGGGTCTTCAGCGACGCGCTCCGCGGCACCGTTCCCGACTTCATCTTCACCACCTTCGCCGCGGACGGGGTACTCCCGCTGGGGTTCAGTGGATTCCCCGCGATGGAGCTTTTCACCATCCCGGGGCTCGGTCCGATCACGCTCCCGCTCGTGGTCTTCCTGATCGGACTCGTCGTCCTCGCGGTCGGTGAGCCGATCGAGGCCGTCGAGTTCCTGAACGTCCTCGTGAACGTACTGTCGTACACCCGGATCGCCGCGGTACTGCTCGCGAAGGCGGGGATGGCGTTCACCGTCAACCTCCTGTTCTTCGGGGTGTACGTCACCGAAAGCGGCGCAAACGCCGAGTACCACTTCGGGCTGGGGAAGATGCCCGAGGTCGGCTCGATGTACCACGGCCACGAGGTGACCGAGATCATGTTCGGCGGGTTGGTCCACGGCTCCGCCGCAACGATCCTCGCCGGCATCGTGGTGCTCGTGTTGGGGCACCTGCTCGTGCTCGCCTTGGGCGTCACGAGCGCCGGCCTGCAGGCGGTCCGTCTCGAGTACGTCGAGTTCTTCAACAAGTTCTTCGACGGCGGCGGCCGCGAGTACGAACCGTTCGGCTACGACCGGCAGTTCACCACCGAGGACTGATACGGATTATTGTAGTCAATTGCCGGTCATCGCTGACCCCGTCTCCGGCGATGACCGGTAATTAGTTACAATAATCCGTATGAGCCGAACTGCCGGCGTCGGTCCGTCGCTGTTCTCGCCCGTTCGAGCGACGGGTACGCTCCGGTATCCTGACTACGGAAGGTCCGAACACGGCGGGTCGGGGAGCCGACCAGCGAGCGTCCTCACGGGAGTCCGATCGGGATGTGAACGGCACACGTAATTTGGCTCCCCCAAAACGGGCGAAGATCACCGAGTTCGGACCGTTTCGCCCCGTTCCGTCGAGTTAGTTTGGGAAGCTTTATGGGACGTACCGGCCCAACTACGGGTGTTCGGAGACGATCATCGAATCAGACTTTCCCACAATGCTCGAAACACTCCTACAGCAGACAGAGGCAGCCGCCCCGGCTATTGAACCATCCGCCGCCGCCGCGCTTGCGGTCGGCCTCGCGGCTTTCGGTGCGGGCTATGCGGAGCGCGGAATCGGTGCCGCAGCGATGGGCGCGATCGCCGAGGACAACGACCTCTTCGTTACCGGTCTGATCATGACCGTCCTGCCGGAGACGCTCGTCATCCTCGCGCTCGTCGTCATCTTCCTGGTCTAACGCCGACCCCTTCCATCAATGAGTTTGGACAACGTCGTCTCGGACATCCGGGACGAGGCCCACGCGCGTGCGGAGGAAATACGTAAGGAGGGCGAACGCCGCGCCGAGGAGATCATCGAGGCCGCCGAGACCGACGCCGAGGAGCTCCTCGACGCGCGGGAGGAGAAGGTCGAACGACAGATCGAACAGGAACGCGAGCAGGCGCTTTCGAGCGCCAAACTCGAAGCCAAACAGGAGCGGCTCGAAGCCCGCCGCGACGTCCTCCAGGACGTCAGAGCCCGGGTCGAGGAGGAACTCCGCACCCTCCCCGAGGGGAAGCGCGAGGAGCTGACGCGGACGCTGCTCGAGGAGGCCGCCGCGGAGTTCGACGGCGGGGAGTCGGTCGCTGTCTACGGCCGCGCCGACGACGCCGACCTGCTCGAAGACCTCGTCGCCGAGCACGACGGGGTCGAGTACGGTGGCGAGCACGACTGTCTCGGGGGCGTCGTCGTCGACAGCGACGACTCCCGTGTCCGGGTGAACAACACTTTCGACTCGGTGCTCGACGACGTCTGGGAGGACAACCTCAAGGACGTCAGCGGCATACTGTTCGACCAATGAGTACCGCCGGCGGCTCCAACCCGGAGTACGTGACGGCCCGCGTCGGGGCGCGAAAGAGCGCGCTCTACGGCGACGAGGAGTACCGCAAGCTGATCCGGATGGGTCCCTCGGAGATCGCCCGGTTCATGGAGGAGTCCGACTACGAGGACGAGGTCAACGCCCTCGGCGCGCGACACTCCGGCGTCGACCTCATCGAGTACGCCCTCAACCGGAACCTCGCAAAGCAGTTCGACGACCTCCTCCGGTGGGCGGACGGTCGGCTCTACGACCTGATCGCGCGGTACCTCCGGAAGTTCGACGCCTGGAACGTCAAAACCGTCGTCCGTGGGCTCTACTCCGGCGCCGACCGCGACGACATCGAGGACGACCTCATCCGGGCGGGGGAGTTCGACGAGGAACTCGTCGATTCGCTGCTCGACGCGCCGAGCATCGAGGAGGTCGTCGATCGCCTCTCGGGGACCATCTTCGGCCCCGACCTAGCGGCTGCGTACGACGACTACGAGTCCACCGACGTTCTGGTCCCCCTGGAGAACGCGATCGACCGGACGTACTACGATCACCTCCTCGGGGGGCTCGTCGTCGACGAGGCCACCGAACAGTACCGCGAGTTCCTGGAAGCCGAGATCGACTTCCGGAACGCCCGGAACGCGCTCCGCCTGGCACAGAGCGGCGCGGACATCGACCCCGCGGAGTACTACATCGACGGCGGGTCGCTTTTCACCGCCGCGGAGCTCG
The DNA here is from genome assembly GCF_014212355.1 of Halobellus ruber. Taxonomy (NCBI): domain Archaea; kingdom Methanobacteriati; phylum Methanobacteriota; class Halobacteria; order Halobacteriales; family Haloferacaceae; genus Halobellus; species Halobellus ruber. The sequence goes on along the minus strand of NZ_JACKXD010000004.1, from coordinate 257,341 downwards.
CGACGCTTGCGACGAACCGCGAGGAACTGGTGGCGGCGATCCGGGAGTCGAAGTACGGTGACGACCTCTCGGCGGCGCTGGACGAACTCGAGGACGCCGAGAGTCTCATCCGGTTCGAGCGCGCGCTCGACGCCGCCCTGCTCGAGTACACAAACACCCTGGGCCACGTGTTCCCGCTGTCGATCACCCCGGTCGCGTCGTACATCCTCGCGAAGGAGCGCGAGGTCGACAACATCCGGGCGATCGCGCGGGGTCGCGAGGCCGGGCTCTCGGAGGAACAGATCGAGGAGGAGCTGGTGATCCTATGAGCCAGGAGATCGCCGTCGTCGGGAGTCCGGAGTTCACCACGGGGTTCCGCCTCGCGGGCGTCCGGAAGTTCAAGACCGTCGCCGACGACGACAAGGACGAACAGCTAGACGAGGCCGTCGCGGGCGTGTTCGAGGACGACGACGTCGGCATCGTGGTGATGCACGACGACGACCTGGAGCATCTCTCCCGCGACGTCCGCGAGACCGCCGAGACCAGCATCGAACCCACGCTCGTCACCCTCGGCGGCGGCGCGGGCGCCGGCGGCCTCCGCGACCAGATCAAACGCGCCATCGGCATCGATCTGATGGATGAAGACTAACACATGAGCCAGACAGCACAGACCGTCCGGGAGGACGGCACAATCGCGAGCGTGAGTGGTCCCGTCGTGACCGCCCGCGATCTCGACGCCAGGATGAACGACGTCGTCTACGTGGGCGAGGAAGGCCTGATGGGCGAAGTCATCGAGATCGAAGAGGACATCACGACGCTGCAAGTGTACGAGGAGACCTCCGGGGTCAGCCCCGGCGGCCCCGTCGAGAACACCGGCGAGCCGCTGAGCGTCGACCTCGGGCCCGGCCTGCTCGACACCATCTACGACGGCGTCCAGCGCCCGCTGGACATCTTAGAGGACAAGATGGGCAGTCCGTACCTCAGCCGTGGCGTCGACGCGCCGGGGATCGAACTCGACACGGAATGGGAGTTCGACCCCGAGGTCGAGGAAGGCGACGAGGTCGGCCGCGGGGACGTGATCGGCGTCGTCGAGGAGACGGTCACCATCGACCACAAGGTGATGGTGCCGCCGGACGCCCTCGAGGAGGACGAGACCGCAGAGGTCGTCTCCATCGAGGCCGGCGAGTTCACCGTCGAGGAGACGGTGGCGGAACTCGATTCCGGCGTCGAGATCCAGATGCGCCAGGAGTGGCCGGTGCGGGAGCCCCGCCCCACGGTGGAAAAGAAGACGCCGACGACGCCGCTCGTCTCGGGCCAGCGCATCCTCGATGGGCTGTTCCCGATCGCGAAGGGCGGGACGGCGGCGATCCCCGGGCCGTTCGGCTCGGGGAAGACCGTCACGCAGCACCAGCTCGCAAAGTACGCCGACGCCGACATCATCATCTACGTCGGCTGCGGCGAGCGCGGCAACGAGATGACAGAGGTCATCGACGACTTCCCCGAACTCGAGGACCCCTCGACGGGGAACCCGCTCATGGCCCGGACGTCTTTGATCGCCAACACGTCGAACATGCCCGTGGCGGCGCGTGAATCCTGCGTCTACACCGGGATCACCATCGCGGAGTTCTACCGCGATATGGGCTACGACGTGGCCCTCATGGCCGACTCCACCTCGCGGTGGGCCGAGGCGATGCGGGAGATCTCCTCTCGACTGGAGGAGATGCCCGGCGAGGAGGGGTACCCCGCGTACCTCGCGGCCCGGCTGGCACAGTTCTACGAGCGGGCCGGCTACTTCGAGAACGTCAACGGCACCGAGGGATCGGTGTCGGCCATCGGCGCGGTGTCGCCGCCCGGCGGCGACTTCTCGGAGCCGGTGACCCAGAACACCCTGCGCATCGTGAAGACGTTCTGGGCGCTGGACGCCGACCTGGCGGAACGGCGGCACTTCCCGTCGATCAACTGGAACGAGTCGTACTCGCTGTACAAGGATCAGCTCGACCCGTGGTTCCAAGCGGAGGTCGCCGACGACTGGCCCGAGCGGCGCCAGTGGGCGGTCGACGTCCTCGACGAGGAGGCGGAACTCCAAGAGATCGTCCAGTTGGTCGGCAAGGACGCGCTGCCGGAGGACCAGCAGTTGACCCTTGAAGTCGCACGGTACCTGCGTGAGGCGTACCTCCAGCAGAACGCGTTCCACCCGGTCGACACCTACTGTCCGCCGGAGAAGACGTACCTGATGTTGACGACGATCCAGAAATTCAACGACGAGGCGTTCGACGCGCTCGACGCGGGCGTGCCGGTCGACGAGATCATCGACATCGAGGCGCTGCCCCGGATCAACCGGATCGGCGTCCAGGAGGATTACGAGGCGTACGTCGAGGAACTGAAAGCCGACATCGAAGAGCAGATCCGGAGTCTCTACTAACAATGAGCAAACAGTATCAGACCATCACGGAGATCAGCGGACCGCTGGTGTTCGCCGAGGTCGACGAGGCGATCGGCTACGACGAGATCGTCAAGATCCATACCCAGCAGGGCGAGACCCTCCGCGGCCAGGTGCTCGAATCCTCCGAAGGCGTCGTTGCGATCCAGGTCTTCGAGGGTACCTCGGGGATCGACCAGGAGGCATCGATCGAATTCGAGGGCGAGACCATGAAGATGCCGGTCACCGAGGACCTGCTCGGACGGGTGCTCGACGGCTCCGGCCGACCGATCGACGACGGCCCGGAGATCGTGCCCGAGGAACGGCAGGACATCGTCGGCGCGGCGATCAACCCCTACTCCCGGGAGTACCCCGAGGAGTTCATCGAGACTGGCGTCTCCGCCATCGACGGGATGAACACCCTGGTGCGCGGCCAGAAGCTCCCGATCTTCTCGAGTTCGGGACAGCCCCACAGCGAACTCGCGATGCAGATCGCCCGACAGGCCAGCGTGCCCGAGGAGGAAGACGCCGGCGAGGACGACGAGGGCTCGGAGTTCGCCGTCATCTTCGGCGCGATGGGAATCACCGCCGAGGAGGCAAACGAGTTCATGGAGGACTTCGAGCGGACCGGCGCCCTCGAGCGCTCGGTGGTCTTCATGAACCTCGCGGACGACCCCGCAGTCGAGCGGATGGTCACCCCGCGGATGGTGCTCACCACCGCGGAGTACCTCGCCTTCGAGAAGGGGTATCACGTCCTCGTGATCCTGACGGATATGACCAACTACTGCGAGGCGCTCCGGGAGATCGGAGCGGCCCGCGAGGAGGTCCCCGGCCGGCGTGGCTACCCCGGGTACATGTACACCGACTTAGCGCAGCTCTACGAGCGCGCGGGTCGGATCAAGGGTCGTGAGGGGTCGGTCACACAGATCCCGATCCTCACGATGCCCGGCGACGACGACACCCACCCGATCCCGGACCTGACCGGGTACATCACCGAGGGGCAGATCTACGTCGATCCCGACCTCAACAGCCAGGGGCTGGAACCGCCGGTGAACGTCCTCCCCAGCCTCTCGCGGCTGATGGACGACGGGATCGGCGAGGGGCTCACCCGCGCGGACCACGCCGACGTCTCCGACCAGATGTACGCCGCGTACGCGGAGGGTGAGGACCTCCGCGACCTCGTGAACATCGTCGGTCGGGAGGCGCTGTCGGAACGCGACAACAAGTATCTCGACTTCGCCGACCGCTTCGAGCAGGAGTTCGTCGACCAGGGCTTCGACACCGACCGCGACCTCGAGGAGACCCTCTCGATCGGGTGGGACCTCCTCTCGATGCTCCCGAAGGAGGAACTCAACCGCGTCGACGAGGAGTTCATCGAGGCGTACTACCGCGAGGACGCCGACGCGGAGACCGAGGCGGAAGCGACCGCCGACTGACGGCCGAACGCCCCCTTTTCCGCGGATCCGAACGCCGGAGCCGACGCGCCGAATCCCCCGGATCGGGACGTACCACCGCAACTTTTGGTCACCCGGGCCGACGGCCCAGTATGGCACACGGTGGAGATCCGGAACCCCGTCTCGGAGCCGGCGACGTCGAGAGCGTCGATCCGGAGGCGCGGTCCGCAAGCGCTGACGCCATCGACGAGTCGCTGAAGACCCGGACGATGGACGAGGCGCCGATCGGGATCACCGTCGCAGACGCCACAGAGCCGGAGCTGCCGCTGGTCTACGTGAACGCCGCCTTCGAGCGGATCACCGGCTACCCCCCGGAGTACGCAGTCGGGCGGAACTGCCGGTTCCTCCAGGGGGAGGCGACGCGCGAAGAGCCCGTCCAGGAGATGGCGGCGGCCATCGACGCGGGGGAGGCGACGTCGGTGGAGCTCCGGAACTACCGCCGGGACGGCGAGCTGTTCTGGAACGAGGTGACCATCGCGCCGCTGCGGGACGACACGGGTGAGATCACCCACTACGTCGGGTTCCAGCGCGACGTGACCCGCCGGAAGCAGGCCGAACGGGCAGCCACGGAGCGCGCCGCCCGGATCGAGCGCGAACGAAGCGCCCAGGAGCGGCTGCTCGAACGGTTGGACGGCGTCGTCGCCGAGGTGACGGAAGCGGTGACGCGGGCCGAATCGCGGAGCAGCCTCGAGCGTGCCGTGGTCGAGAGTATCGAAGGGACGTACACGGGCGCGTGGATCGGCACCTACGACCCCTCCGAGGAAGAGGTCATCCCACAGGAGGCCGCCGTTCCCCCCGGGTGCGACCTCGAAGGCCGGCGGTTTGCGGTCGGCCGGCCCGCGGAGGCCGAAGACGCCCACACCCGTGGGGAGGCAGTCGACCCCGACGACGCGGCCGAAGCAGCGGTCGCCGGTGCGGTACTCGACCGGTACGTCCGCATCGAACCGATCACGGCCGAGGCCGGGACCGACGTGACGGCGGTCGCGGCAGTGCCGCTGCACTACGGCAACGCCGTCTACGGGGCGATCGGGGTGTACACGCGGGCCGACGACGGGTTCGACAGCCACGAACGCGCCATCCTGACCGCGCTGGGCCGAACCGTCGCGACTGGGATCAACGCCCTCGAGAGCCAGCGGACCCTCCAGGGCGAGGGCGTCGTCGAACTCCGGTTCGAGATCGGGGATCACCCGCTGGTCGCGTTCGCCGCCGCGGCCGGGTGTCGGTTACAGTACGCCGGGGGCGTCGGCGACCGTCGCCAGCCGTCGATGCTGTTCGAGATCGCGGCGACGTCCGGCAGCCTCGACCCGGACGCGGTGAAGGCAGCCGGCGGCGACGTCGTCGAGGTCCACAGCGTGTTGGACGCCGACGGCGAGGGATCGGTGGTGGAGCTGTCGGTGGTCGACACGGCGTTTCGGTCGATCCTGACGGACCACGGCGGTGAGTTGCTGTCGCTGTCCGTCGACGAACACACGGCGACAGTGACCCTCGAAGTGGGGCAGGAGAACCTCGCGCAGTCGGTCGTCGATGCGGTGGAGTCCACGTTCGAGCACGCGGAGCTCTCCAGCTACCGGCGGGGGGAACACCGCGCCCGGACCCAACGGGGGTTCGTCGCGGACCTCAAGTCGGAACTGACCGACCGACAGTACGCCGCGTTGGTCAGGGCATACACCGCGGGGTACTTCGAGTGGCCCCACGACACGAGCGGCGAGGAGATCGCCGACTCGATGGGGATCGGCCGATCGACGTTCCACCAGCATCTCCGGGCCGCACAGCGGAAACTCGCGGGCGCGATCGTCGATTCCTGACGCCGACGGCGGGCGTTCGGCGCCGCGGCGAACGCCGCCGAAGCCCCCGAATCGCCGGACAGGACGGACCGACAGCGTCCCGATTCCGGTCCTCGCTATGCCGACAGAACCCCGGACGGCTCGGGGTGTCCAAACTAGTTGTGTATCCCTATTATTAGAATCACCTAATATACCATTAGGTGTACTATGCCGCAACCCGGAAGCGAAGGAATTTGGCTGTGGATAGGCACGCTCGGAATGTTCCTGGGGATGCTGTACTTCATCGCCAGGGGCTGGGGCGAGTCGAACAGACGGCGTCAGGAGTTCTACATCGTCACGATCTTTATTACCGCCATCGCGTTCGTCAACTATCTATCGATGGCGTTGGGATTCGGGCTCACGGAGGTCACGCTCCAAGGTGGACAGACGTTGGACATCTACTGGGCCCGGTACACTGACTGGTTCTTCACCACCCCGCTGCTTCTGATCGACCTCGCGCTGCTCGCCGGTGCGAACCGGAACGAGATCTCGGCGCTGGTCGGCCTGGACATGCTGATGATCGGCACCGGCGTCCTGGCGACGCTGACGGCCGGTCCGGGCGCGCTGTCGGACGGCGCTCGCCGGCTCATCTGGTGGGGCGTCTCGACGGGCTTCCTGCTCGTTCTGCTGTACTTCCTGTACGGCTCCCTCGACGAGAAGGCCCAACGGCTCTCGGGTGACGCCGCATCGACGTTCGGGACGCTACGGACGCTGATCGTGGTGGTGTGGCTGATCTATCCCGTCTGGTGGATTGTCGGCACCGAGGGACTCCAGCTCGTCTCGCTGTACATCGAGACTGCCGGCTTCATGGTGCTGGACCTGGTCGCGAAGGTCGGGTTCGGGATCATCCTGCTGTCGAGCCGCGAAGTGCTCGACGCCGCCGCCAAGGCCGGCGCCAGCGCGGAAGCAGCCGACTGATCGACGCCTGAACGCGCGGGGCTGTCCCCGCATTCGATTGCGACGCGTTGCGGTCTTTTTGTAGGTCACGACCGATCAGCGGCGCGTATCCCGGATCGCGACCCGCATCACGGGGTCGGAGGGAAACCGCACTCCGTAGAACAGAGTATATAACCCGTCCGTCCGTACCCCGTCGACACAGAGCAGATGAACGTCAGTTTCACCTACCTCCAGTTTCACCTCGCGTTTCTGCTACCGGCGGTGATGATGCTCCTCGTAACCGGGTTCGTGAGCCGCACCCGGATCACCGACGCCGCGGCCCAGTGGACCGACGGCTGGCGCCGCTACTGGGCGGGGGTGGTGATCATCACCGTCGTGGCGCTTCTGTACACCACGCCGTGGGACAACCTCCTCATCGCCCGGGGTGTGTGGTGGTACGGCCCGGACCGCACGCTCGCGACCATCTGGGAGGCGCCGATCGAGGAGTATCTCTTCATCGCGGTGCAGCCGTGGCTGACCGCGCTGTGGCTGTCGCACCTCGCGTTTTCGACCGACTGGCCGGCCGCGACCCGTCCCCGGGCGAGCCGGGCGGCGATGCTCGTGGTTGCGGCCGCCCTCGGGATCGCGGGATGGCGGTGGCTCGGGGCCGACGCGACGTTCTACATCGGGGCGATCTTCGCGTGGGCCGCACCCGTGTTGGCGCTCCAGTGGGCCGTCGGCGCGCCCCAGCTGTGGGCCCGCCGCCGGACCGTGGCGATCGGCACTCTCGTCCCGACGCTGTATCTGTGCGTCGCCGACCGGATCGCGATCGAGTACGGGATCTGGATCCTCTCGGAGCAGTACACCACCGGGGTTTTCGTCGCCGGACTCCCGATCGAGGAGGCGGCGTTTTTCTTCGTGACGAACCTCTTCGTGGTCCAGGGACTGGTTCTCTACCGGCTGGTGACGAGCCGGTGGGGGATCGAGGCGTTTGTGGGATGGGTGGCCGAACGACGGTCGGGTTCCGGGGTCGAACGCCCCGGTGCGTGACCGGATGGACGGGTCGATCCAGCGGGGGCAGACGGCCGCCGGCGCCGCGACCGAGTCCCGACGCCCCGACGGCGCGCCGGCGACGACGCGGTCGCTGATGCTCGCGGTCGGCGGGTGGCCCGCCTGGTCGGTCGTCGGTGGACTGACCGTACTGGCGGCCGCAACGACGGCGACGGGGCTATCCGTCCCGGTGCCGACGTGGGCGCGGTACGTCCCGCTGGCGGCGAGCCTGCTCGTCTTTGGGCTTCCTCACGGAGCCGTCGATCACCTCGCGCCCGCCCGCGCCGCCGGTGAGCGCCCCACGCTCCGGTGGCTCGGTGCCGTCGGGGCCGTCTACCTCGTTCTCGGCGGCGCCTACACCGGGTTGTGGGTGATCGCGCCCGCGGCCGCGGCCGTCTTCTTCGTCGGGCTGACGTGGTTCCACTGGGGGCAGGGCGACCTCTACGCGCTGGAGGCGTTCGGCGGGTCGCACCTCGGGGGGCGAGCCCACAGGGTTGCCACGATCCTGGTTCGGGGCGGGCTGCCGATGTTGGTTCCCCTGCTCCGCTTCCCGGAGCGGTACCGCGCGGTGGTCGACGCGTGGATCGCGCTGTTCGGCGGGGGCGCCGACGCCGCGTGGGTGACGGCGCCGGCGCCGCGGTTCACACTGGGCGTCGGCTTCGCCACCCTGACGATCGGGACGTTGCTCGCGGGGTGGCGCCGGAGCGGCGGCGGAACCGGGCGCGCGGAGTGGCGGCGCGACGCCGCCGAGACGGGGCTGCTGTGGGCGTTCTTCCTCCTGGTTCCGCCGCTTCTCGCGGTCGGGGTCTACTTCTGTGTGTGGCACTCGCTGCGTCACATCGCCAGGCTGGCCGGCGTCGATCCGGCGTCTACGGCCGCCTTCGAGAAGCGGGGGGCGCTAAGCGCGCTACTGCGGACCGGGCGGGACGCCGCCCCCCTGACTGCGGTCTCGATCGCGATGATCACCGGCGTCGCCCTGTTCGTCGGTATCGACACCGATCCGCGCACCCTGACGGCGCTGTATCTCGTGTTCATCGCGGTCCTGACGCTGCCGCACGTCGCGATCGTGACCTGGATGGACGGCGCCGAGGGGACCGGGGTGAGCGGGAAACAATAAACAGTTAACAGGGTCGGGGCGCAACCCCCCGGTAATGGCCAAGGACGTCAAACCGACCCGCAAGAACCTGATGGCGATCGAGGATCGCATCGAGCTCTCCGAGCGCGGCCACGACACGCTCGAACAGAAGCGTGACGGGCTAATTATGGAGTTTATGGACATCCTCGATCAGGCCCAGGACGTGCGGTCGGAGCTCGACGAGAACTACGAGACCGCCCAGGAGAAGCTCAATATGGCGCGGGCGATGGAGGGCGACGTCGCGGTCCGCGGTGCGGCGGCCGCGCTGAAGGAACACCCCGAGATCACGACCCAATCGAAGAACATTATGGGCGTGGTCGTCCCCCAGATCGAGTCCTCGCGGGTCAAAAAGAGCTTAGATCAGCGCGGGTACGGGCTCCTCGGCTCCTCGGCGCGGATCGACGAGGCCGCCGACGCCTACGAGGAGCTTTTGGAGACCATCATCCTCGCGGCGGAGGTCGAGACCGCGATGAAGAAGATGCTCACGGAGATCGAGACCACGAAGCGTCGGGTCAACGCCCTCGAATTCAAGCTTCTGCCGGAGCTCAAAGAGAACAAGGAGTACATCGAACAGAAGCTCGAAGAGCAGGAGCGCGAGGAGATCTTCCGGCTGAAGAAGATCAAAAACAAGAAGGAAAAGGAGGAGGCCGAAGAGGAAGCTGAGGAGAAAGCCGAAGAGGAAGCTGAGGAGAAAGCCGAAGAGGAAGCTGAGGAGAAAGCCGAAGAGGAAGCTGAGGAGAAAGCCGAAGACGAGGCGGGAGAGCAAGCGGACGAAGACGAAGAGGAGACGGCCACAACCACCTCTACCGGCGACTGAGACGGTCGGATGACGACGTCCCGCTTTTTTGTTCCATCGGATCAGCACCGGCGGTGGAGCCGTCGCCGAGTTCCGCGGCAGGACAGTCCTGAAGAGATGATAAGTCTTAATTAGACTACCGGGTAAGTGGTGAGTGAAGCAAGCCCGGGTGGTGTAGTGGCCCATCATACGACCCTGTCACGGTCGTGACGCGGGTTCAAATCCCGCCTCGGGCGCTTTGCTTCGATTGTGGCCTGCCCGGGTGGTGTAGTGGCCCATCATACGACCCTGTCACGGTCGTGACGCGGGTTCAAATCCCGCCTCGGGCGTGTTTTGCGGCGAGCAATCCGCGAGCCGCAAATACGCAACAAGGGATCTGAATCAAGGAATGGAGTGAAGTGAGCGACTGGGGTTCAAATCCCGCCTCGGGCGCCGTTCGACCCCGCTCAGAGCCCTGTGATCAATGCCGACCCGAGCGCGACCCCTGCGAGCGCGGCGACGAGCGTCCCGGCCGCGTCCGCGAGCGCGAGGTCGGCACGGCCGGCGTCGAGCGCGCGGGTGACGTTGACCGCGAACGACGAGAACGTGGTAAAGGCGCCGCAGAACCCAGCGCCAGCGAGCGCAAGCGTCGCCGCCGGGGGCGACGCCGCGACGAGCGCGCCGAGCAGGGTGCTGCCGAGGACGTTGACCGCGAACGTGCTTCCTCGTCCGCCGTCCAGCAGCCGGTCGACGGCGTACCGGGCGAGCGCGCCGGCGGCGCCGCCGACCCCGACCAGGATCGGCGTCGGAAGCGAGGTGATCACGGCGCCCGCCTCCCGAAGGCCAGCCCGAGGGCGGCGGCGGCGACCCCGAGGGCGTACGTGGCGACCACGTACGCCGTCCCCCCGGCGACTCCGAGCGACGCGGACTCGACGGCGAAGGTACTGTAGGTGGTGAACGACGAGAGCAGCCCGGTGGTGAGAAACAGCCGGAGCCGGCGCGACCGGGTCACACCGACCGTGGCCGCGAGCGCAAAGCTCCCGGACGCGTTGACGAGCAGGATCCCCTCCGGACCGGCGACGGCCGTCCCGACGAGATATCGCGAGACGGCGCCGAGGAACCCGCCGAGCGCGACGACAACCGGTGTGAGCCGATCGGCCATCGAGTAGCGATCGTCCGGGGCCGACTCGTCAGTTTCGGTCCGTCGGCGCGCTGTCGGGCGAGCGTTCGGTGCTGAGACCGTCGTGAGACGGCGTGACCGCCGACGCCCGCGGGCTGTCGCCCCCGTGTGGGGTGTCCCGCTCGCGGACCGCAACCGTACGGACCGCCTCCGCGGTGTCGTCGATCACGAGCGCCTCGCCGGGGCTCGTCGGCATCGTCTCGGCCAGGTCGCTGTCGAGGTACGCCGGGTCAGCGGCGGCGAGCGCGTCGAGGTCCGGGCCGGCGGTCAGCCGGTGGACGACCCGGAGGTCCGACTGCGACACCGCGACGTCGGGGAGCGCGTTCGGCCGCTGGGTGGCGACGAAAAGCGAGACGCCCGGGGCCCGGCCGCGCGTGAGGATCCGACGGAGCGGCGCGCTCGCGACGCCCGAGAGGAACGCGTGGGCCTCGTCGACGAACAGCCACGGGAGCCGGTCGACGCTCGGTCCCGCCCCGCTTCCGTCGGCCCGCGCACCGAAGAGCGCGGCCGCGACGCCCGCGGCGACGGCATTGGCGGGGGCGTCGTCGAGTCCGGAGCAGTCCAGCACGGTCGCTGCCCCGTCGGCGAGCGCCCGAGCGTCCAGCCCGTCGGGGTCGAACACCGACCACGACGCGGCCCGTCGGAGCCGGTTCGTCGCGGCACGAACAGTCCCCGGGTCGGCGTCCGCGTCGGCGACGACGCTCCGCATCTTCGGAAGGGTCGCGGCCGTCGACGCCGCGTGCCACACGAGCGCGCCGACCGGGTCGTCGGGGGCGGTCCCGACGAGTGCCGGCCACCGCTCCGGCGGGATCGCGTCGGCTCTGACGGTCGGGTCGGCAACGACCGTCGCAGGAACGGGGTCGCCGCCGGCGTCCTCGGCCAGCCCCGCGAAGACGCCCATCGGGTCGACAACGACCGGCGCGACCCCGCGGGTTCGGGCACCCGCCTCGGCGAGGACGCCGAGCGTGTAGGACTTGCCGTATCCACGCTTGCCGACCACCAGCCCGGCGTGTGGCCGGTCGAAGTCGACCGCGACCGGCGCGCCGCGGCTGCCGTCCCTGGCGCGGTGGTACCCCAGGTGGCCGGCGTGCGTTTCCGGGTTCCCCCCGGCGTCGCTGTCGTCGGCCGGCGGTCGGCCGAGGATCTCGGTTCGCATCGGCGGGAGTGGTCGCGCTCCGGTAAGTAAACCCACGCCCGGAGATTTATATACCGACCCGGGACCAGGGCCGGTGTGCTCGACGAACTCGAACGGTTCGCGGCGGACGATCGCGCGATCGAGGGGCTTCCGATCAGGCTGGTCATCGCCCTGGTCGTGGGGGTGGCGACGATGAGCGTGATGCTGAATATGCTCTCCGGGGCCCAGGGGCTCGTGGTCTCGGAACTCGACGTCCGTCCCTCGCCGGACGTCGTCGAGCCCGGCGAAACGGAGCTCGAACTGACGGTTGTCGACGACGACGGCGACCCCGTGGAGGGGGCGACGGTGATCGTGAAGGACGGCAGCGCCGAGATCGACGGCGTCGTAACTGCGAGGTCGAACGGGAACGGGGTCGCGACTGTCACCGTCGACGCGCGCACCCGGGCGAACCAGGAGACGGGGACGCTGGTCGTCGACCTGAAACCGCCGTCCGACGGGCGGTTCGTCGACCGGCGTGCCAACACGGAGATCCTGGTGGTGTCCGGGTGAGCGGTTCCGGGCGGTTCATCGCTCGGGGTGGACCGGGGCGTCGAACCCCCCCCGGACCAGCGGCTTGGCGATGTGGCGGCGCGCGCGCGGCGGCACCTCGTACCAGCCGGGTTCGAGGTCCCGATCGAGCGTGACCGTCGCCCGCTCGGCCGCGGCGGTGCCGCAGTCGCGACATCGGTAGCCCTGGCCGCGGCCGGCGCTCTCCATCGTGCGGCCGCAGTCCACACAGGTCGGCGTGGTTCGCTCGGTGCGCCGGAGCGACCGGACGGCGAACTTCTCCAGTTTGATCGTCCCGTCGCCCACCTCCCCGCAGACGGTGAGCTCGTCGCCCGGCCTCAGCGCCCGAACGCGGTCGCGGAACCGCTTCGTCGGCTCGAACGCCACGCAGTCGACCCGCGCGTCCGGGTCGGAGGGGGCACGGAGTTCGACGAAGACGTGGCCGCCCCGCCGGGTTTCGGGCGCGGACGTGACGGTCCCGTCGACGCGGTACCCACGCCCGTCACGCAAGGAGCCGATCGTACCCGCACGGAGGTGTGCGTCGGTCCCCTGGTTCGTCAAGAACGTCGCCGCCCGTTCGACCTCCTCCCCGCGGATCCGGTCGGCGACGGCCTCGACCGCGTCGGGGTCGTCGCCGCGGATGCCGTGGAGGATCGGCCCGGGGGCGTTCGGGACACAGACCGCCTCCCCGGCCGTCCGGTCGACCGTATCCCACACCGTCGGGTACGCCGCTTCCGCCGCCTCGAACACCGACTCCTCGTCGACCTCGCGTGGCGTCCCGCAACGGTCGAATTTCCGATAACTGATCCGCTCGTAGGTCCACGTTCCGTTTGCGGCCCACGCGCCGACCGCCGCGAGCGCGCCGATCCGGCCGCGACCCCCCGACCACCCGCGGTGGCGGTAGCCCGCCCGATCCGCGAGGTCGACTGCGGTCTCGGGGTCGAGGCGGGCGCGGACCGCCCGCCGGGAGAACGACCGGACCGCCGCCGGAACCTCGCCCGGAGCGCCGGGGGCGACGACCACGCCCGGGCTCGTTCGGGGGTCCTCCACCGCCGCCAGCGGCTCCAGTTCCGCGGCCGCAAGCGAGAGGGCCCGATCGGCGTCGGCGTCGGTGTGGAGCGCGAGCGCGGCGTTCCCACGGGTTTTGTGCTCCACCGCGGGGTTCAGCCTGACCAGCAGCTGCCGGGCCACGCTCGCGCCGTCCGCGCGGAGCGACGCCGCCAGCCGGGTCGCGAGGTAGGTCGTACACATCCCCCGCGTCCGCGAGTCGGTGTCGTCGACCCCGATGACCGTCATCCTGCGTGGATAGTCGGGCCGGCGGCTAACCCGTTTCGGGTGCCGGTGGCGGCCGCCGCCGGCGCCGTAGTCCACAGTAGGGTGGGACAAACCGGCGGACGGAGCCGGAACCGGCGGCACAACGTATATATGCGGTGCATAGGCTATATACGGGTATGTCCCGGTCCGCGCTGGTCGGAAACGTCACGGCGATGCTCGAGGACGCCGGGTTCCTCGTCAGCGACCGGTGTGCCATCCGGCCCAAGAGCTTCGACGTCGCCGCACGGCGCGGCGAGGACCTGGTGCTTCTGAAGGTGTTGGGGAACATCGACGCGTTCGACGGCACGACCGGCGAGGAGATGCGTCGCCTGGGAACGTATCTGAACGCAACACCCATCGTGGTCGGGCTCCGCACCCGCGACGAGGAGCTAAAACCCGGCGTGGTGTACTTCCGTCACGGCGTTCCAGTCCTGAACCCGGACACGGCGCTGGACCTGTTCGTCGAGGGGGTTCCGCCGCTGATCTACGCCGCTCCGGGCGGCCACTACGTCAACATCGACGGCGACCTGCTGGCGGACGAACGCGAGGAACGTGGGTGGAGCCTCGGGCAGCTCGCCTCCGAACTCGGCGTCTCCCGGCGGACGGTCTCGAAGTACGAGGACGGGATGAACGCGAGCATCGAGGTGGCGATCCAACTCGAGGAGATGTTCGATCAGCCGTTCTCCAGTCCGGTCGACGTGATGGACGGCGCCGAGGAGGTCCGCGACGCCGAGCCGACGCCGGACGACCCCGACCCCGAATCCGACGACGAACACGTCGTCACCGTCCTGACGCGGGCGGGTTTCACCGTCCACCCGACCGCCCGCGCGCCGTTCAAAGCCGTCAGCGAGGACGACGGCGGGCGCCGCGACTTCGCGCGGATGCTCACCGGCCACTCCACGTTCACCCGCAGCGCCGAGAAACGCGCCCGGATCATGTCATCGCTGGGCGAGGTGACACAGACCCGATCGGTCTACTTCACCGAGGACAACTCGAAGCGCGACTCCGTGGAGGGGACCGCCCTCGTGGGGTGCGAGGAGCTGACCGCCATCGACGACCCCGAGGAGATCCGCGACCTCATCCGGGACCGCTCGCAGGAGCCCACCGAAGCGTAGTCGGCAGGGCGCCCGCGTGGACCCGCGGCTGTGGTTCGGTAGCTCCGGGGAAACCCGCGTGTCGGACAGCGCCGATCAGTTCGCCGCGCTGCCGTACGTCTCTTCGAGGTACTCGACGATGTCGTCGCTCTCGGGCATCCCCTCGATCCCGTGGTCCTCGTCGACGAGGACCGGAACGCCCGTCTGGCCGCTGACCTCCTTCACTTCGGTGCGTTCGCTGTGCGCCGACGGGACCATAATCGAGTCGTACTCCAGGCCCAGTTCGTCCAGTTTGTTGATCACTTTCGCGCAGTACGGACAGCCTTCGAGTTCGTACAGGGTGAGAGTCGCCATCACCTGATGTAGGGGACCGAAAGCAAAGAATCACGGGGTCGAATGCGTGGCGAGCACACTGGAGGGCTGCGGTGAAGCTACGTGGGCAGCGGCTCCGTAGGGCGAGTCTACTACCGGCGCCGTCTCCGGACGCCCGAGACGAGGCGTCGACCCCCGGCGAGGAGCCGTCGCCTGTGGACGACGAGTTCGCCGCCGGCCCACGCGAGACCGATCAGGAGGGCGCCGATTGCCCACACGAGGTCCCACCCGGTCATCCACACCGGCCGGAGCCACGGCGTGACGTGCGCCCACCGGGTGGCGAACCGGTTCATCGGGCCCTCCAGGGGTGTGTCGGCGAAGGTGGCGCGGATCCGTCCCTCGAACCCGACGCTGCCGTTCCCGCCGGCGGTGAGGTTCGCGCTCCCGGTGATGGCGTACGAGCCGCTCGCGTTCAGGTCCCGGATGGTCGGCCCCGACGATTCGGGGGGCGTTCCCAGCCGCTCGGCGTCGTAGGGACCCCAGGTGGCGTAGTACTCCCAGACGACCTCCCCGGTCGGCGTGACCTCCATCACGCGGTGGTTCAGCGTGTCGGTGATCAGGGTGTTGCCGTTTTCGAGCCTGTCGGCGTCCCGCGGCCAGTTGAGCGACCCGGTGCCGACCTCCCAGGTCCGGACCCACTCGCCGTCCTCCTTTGCGTACTCGACGACGCGGTTGTTCTCGCTGTCGGCGACCAGGATGGTCGGCGTGCCGTTCTCGCTTTCCAGCCAGTCGGGGTTGTGCTGCTCCTGGAGGACGTCGTAGTCGCCGTCGCTGCCCAGGCGCTCGACGATCTCCTTCGACTCCATATCGACGAGGATGACCTGATCGAAGTTCCGCGGCGACAACAGGAGCCGGTCGTCGCCGACCGGGTCGACGTCGTTGACGTGGGTCCAGTCCTCGCTGTAGCCGCCGTCGGTGCTCGCGGGGTAGTGGTTCCTGAAGTACCACTCCCAGGTGAACTCCCCGGTGGAGCGGTTGTAGACCACGATCCGGTCGTCGCTGACACCCGCCGACTCGTTCCACTCGCGCATGTTCGCGATCGCGATCCGGTCGTCGCCGAGGTACGCCACGTCGTGGGTGTCGGTCATGTCGAACCGCTCCTGCCAGACCCGCTTCCGGGTGTCGGGGTCGAGCTCGAAGAGGACCGTGTCGCCCGCCCGCGGCGAGGAGACCAGCAGGTTCCCGTTCGGCATCTGATCGACGTCGAAGAACCACGCGCTGCCGCCGACGGTGTCGTCGTGGGTCCACTCCAGGTCGCCGCGCTCGTCGACGGAGACCAGCCGCGCGGGCTTCTTGGGGTTGGTGTTCCCCCGGAACGTGTACCCCTGCGTGCTGATCACGGTGGAGTCGTTCGCGGGGTCGGTGATCGTCCCCTGCTGGAGGTCCGTCGCCTCGGCAGGGTCGTACGTGAGCGCCGAGACGGCTGCCGGCGCGAGGAGGCCGACGACCACGAGCAGGACGACCAGGCGGACCGCGGTCGCCCGCGAGCGAGCGGGTGTTCTCACGTCTCCGAGTGAGCGGGTCGGTGTTGAATCTCTTCCGGTCCACGAAAACACCGTTCGGGTAGGGGTGAACTGAGGGCGTTACAGTGATTCGAGAAGAAAGCCCACGGCTTTAGCCGTGGGATGAATCCGACGGAACCGTTCGAAGGGGTTCGGTCCGCCCTTTTGCGGCTGAACCAACCCGCCAGGATGAAGCACCTGTCGGCCTCCACTTGTCCAACGAACCAGTAGAGATGATCCACTCTGTCGTCGATCCTTCTCAGTGCCCGATCTTCGATCAAAGGTCGGACACACTACCCGACGAGCGAGGAGAGACGAAAGCGAGTTCCAGCACCGAGAACGACGTATCGTTGAGGCGGGTGCTACGCCTGGAGTCACGCCGGACTGCCCGACTCCTCAGCACGCGGCACACGGAGCGTGACGATCGTCCCTCGGGGAGCGTTCGATGCGAACGTCAGGTTGCCCCCGCAGTTTTGCACCACCCACCGGACCGTCCACAGACCGAGACCGTCCAGGTGCATTGTTGACTGGTCCATCTGTCGCTCCCCTTCGGCGATCTCGGCCTGCTTCGGGTCGATACCTGGACCGTTGTCCGCTATCCGCACGTCGATGTACTCGCCACCGAGGCTCTCGGCGACCGTTATCTCGACCCGGGGTTCCGGGCTATCGTTGTGCTCGATTGCGTTGCGGATGACGTGCTCAACGGCGGTGGCAAATGCGTTTGTCACCTCACCGTGTGCGGACTCCGTCACCGGATCCTCAATAACTGCGTCAGGGTACCCCCCTCGGATTTCTGCCGCCGCCGCCGAGACGATTTGGATGAGGTTCTGTGAACTGTGGTCGGGTTCGCCGGCGATTTGCCGTTCGATGAGGCGGGTCTTCTCGGTCATAGCGTAGAGGCACTCGGTAGCCTCAACGGCTTTCTCCACCCTCTTCTGCTTCTGCTCGTCTTCGAGTTCGGCGGTTATTTCGTCCAGTCCGAGCACCACGTTGAGTTGGTTACGGATGTCGTGTCGGAGTGTCCGCGACAGCACGTGGAGTCGCTCGCGCCGTTGGCGCTGGACGGTTATGTCCCGAATTGCCACCAGTGCTCCGAGCAGTTCGCCGTCCCGGATGAGCGGTGCGACGCGTGCTTCGGCGGTCAACTGTCGAGGAACAGGTGCGGAAGGCGGATGCCGCATCTCCAAGTTGACCCGTTGATCCGCAGTCTCTCCGCGGGAGACGGACGTGATGGTGTGATGTAATCTATCGAACCCGTCGGCGACGAACTGTTCAAGCCAACCGATCTCGCTTCCGATCGCAGTGTCCTGAGAGACTTGTGTGAGCTCCAATAACCGCGCGTTGACAAACGCAATATTCCCGTTGGTTCTGACGGCAAACACGGGCTCTAGTAAACAGTCGGTGACGGTGTTGGTATCAAACGTATCCATACCGTTCACCTATTTGTCACCCGAAGGGAGGATCAGTCGCATTCCGTTATACCAGCGTGCAATGAAGTGACGGGTGAGCGAGATCAGTGGGATAGGACCCCCTGAGCTCGGAGACAGCGGACAAGGTGGTGGACCTCGCCGATTGGTCTTCCTTCTCTGTGCGCTTCACACCCGTGTGTATAGCTCCCGTCGGAAACCGTGTACGGTTTTTTATTCGTTTAATCACTACACAGTATCGTATAGATCTCACTGCGGTTCCGTTAATGAAATAAAAATTTCATACAAGTCGCCCTTACCGCACGGTCGGAGCCTTGCGAGCACCCAGTATGAGGACCCCGGAAGTCCACCCGACAGTGAACCCTCGGTGCGCGAGTAAATACGGTTCCGGAGTCCCGCAGCAGAACGGTCCAGCGGTCGACGTGTCGCGGTTACAACTGCCCCGTGAGCACGCCACCGGTGCGGACGACGAAGTAGACCACGAACGCGCCCGCCAGCGCCCAGTGGCCGGCGCGGACGTCACGGCCCTCGCCGGCGGCAAGCTTGACCAACGGGTAGGAGACGATGCCCGCGGCGATGCCGTACGCGATGGAGTACGTGAACGGCATCACCAGGATCGTCATCCCCGCGGGGATGGAGTGAGTGAGGTCGTTCCACTCGATGTCGATGACGTTCCGGAGCATCACGACCCCGATCACGACCAGGGCGATGTGGGAGGCGTACAGCGGGATCGCGGCCGCGAGCGGGACCAAGACGAGCGAGCCGACGAAGAGGGCAGCGACCGTGAGCGCCGTCAGCCCGGTCCGGCCGCCCTCCTCGACGCCCGAGGCGGACTCGATGTAGGTGGTGACCGTCGAGGTGCCGAGGGCGCCGCCGACGGTCGTCCCGATCGCGTCGGCCATCAGCGGCCGGTCGATGTCGGGGAACTCGCCGTTGTCGTCGAGGAAGCCGCCCGCCTGGCCGACGCCGACCAGCGTGCCGGCGGTGTCGAAGAAGTCGACGAAGAAGAACGTGAACACCACCAAGGCGAACGTGAACGCCTCGATGTCGGCGAGGCCGCCGACGAACGCGCCCGCGAGCGGCGTGATGTCGTAGGTGACCGCGGCGCTACCGGCGACGAGGCCGGCCTCCGGCGAGACCGGGCCGAACCGGGTGACGGCCCAGCCCGCTACGGTGGTCAGAACGATGCCGATGATGATCGACCCGGGGACGTCACGAGCGTAGAGCGCGAACGTGAGGAACAGCCCGATCACCGACAGGATCGCTACCGGGTCCGAGGCGACCGACCCGAGGGTGATGAGCGTCGCCGAATCGTCGACCACGATCCCCATCGCCTGCAACCCGATGATCGCCAGGAACAGCCCGATCCCGGTGCCGACCGCGAACTTCACCGGGGTGGGGAACAGCCCGATCACGTACTCGCGGGCGCCGACCGCCGTCAAGGCGATGAAGAGCACACCCTCGACGACGACCGCGGCGAGGGCGGTCTGCCAGGGGACGCCCAGGGCGCCGACGACGGTGAACGCGAAGAAGGCGTTCAGCCCGAGTCCGGGGGCCTGCGCGAACGGCCGGTTCGCGTACAGCGCCATCACGAGCGTCGCCGTCGCCGCCGCGATGATCGTGACGACCGCGAGCATCGACTGGACCTCCCCCTGTGAGACGCCCTGGGGTGTGATGGCGCCCGAGAGGATCGCGGGGTTGACGACGACGATGTACGACATCGTCAGGAACGTCGTCACCCCCGCCAGGAGTTCGGTCCGGACCGACGACCCGTGTTCTTGTACACCGAATCGGTCTGCGAGGGTTTCAGCGAGCCCCATAATGCACGTCTGGAGATATCCGACATCAGGTCGATAAACGTTTTCATACCCCCCCGGTGCGTCGGGCGGTCACTCGGGGGCGACCGTCGAGAGCGCGCCGACCGGAGCGTCGGTGCGGTCGCGGGCGCGGTCGATGCCGGCCTCGCCGACGGCGATGAGCGCGAAGACGCCCGCCACCGACGCCTCCGCCTGGCGGGCGATGTCGAGCAACAACGCCTGCGTCTCGCCCGACCGGACGAGGTCGTCGACCACGAGGACGGTGTCGCTTTCGGACAGCGCCCGCGCCGGGAGATAGTAGGTGAGTTCGATCCCCGGCGAGACGCGCTGGCGGGACTCGATGAACTCCTCGACGGCGGTCTCCTTGGACTTCTTCGCGTAGACCACGCGGGCGTCGAAGTGGCTCGCCATCGCGGCGCCGAGGGTGATGCCGTCAGTGGCGGCGGTCAGGACCACGTCCGGGCGCTCGAAGCCGAGGGTGTTGGCGGCCACCGGGGCGACCAAGTCGAGAAACGTCTGGTCGAACACCACCGCGGAGTTGTCGACGTAGCCGCCGTCGTCGAACTCGACGCGGGCCCGAAGTTCCGCAGCTAGGGCGTCGCGGCCGAGGTTCTCCACGAGGTCGCGGGCCCGGTCGGTTCCCGGGAGGACGTGACCGTTGACGTACCGGTTGAGGTCGCCGGCGGGGAGGCCGGTGAACTCCGCGAGTTCGTCGTAGGTCCGGGTCTCCTTGAGCATCCGCAGAACCGCGACCGCCTGGAGTTGGAGGGCCGCCTTCTCCGCTCTGTTCATACCACGATCTGCGACGGTTCGTCTGTATGAATACGTCGATCCGAAACCGGTCGGGGGCGCAGGCGGGGCGTCACCGGCCCGTGAAGGTCGCGTCGTTACGCCCGATCGTCGGCGAGGAGATCCTCAGCAGTCACCAGCGCGTCGAGTTCCACGCCGGCGTCGGCGAGCAGTTCCGTCGCGCCCTCGCCGCGGTCGACCACGACGAGCACCCGGTCGACCGTCGCACCGGCCTCGCGGAGCGCCTCGACGGCGTCGAGGGCGCTCCGGCCGGTCGTGGCGACGTCCTCGAGGACAACGACCGACTCGTCCGCCGGGAGCCGTCCTTCGATCCGGTTGCCGGTGCCGTACTCCTTGGCTTCCTTCCGGACGATGACGTACGGCGTGTCGGTCTCGGTGCTGGTGACCGCGACAAGCGGGACCGCCCCGAGGGCGACCCCCGCGAGCGTCTCGTTGCCGACGCGATCGGCGAACGCAGAGGCGATCAGCCGCAGACAGCCCGGGTCGGTCTCGAAGAGGTACTTGTCGACGTAGTACTCGGAGGTGCCGCCGTGGGAGAGCTCGAACTCCCCGAACTTGACCGCGTCGGCGTCCCGGAGCGCCGCGATGAGTTCGTCGTTCGTCATCGGTCGAGTAGGCACGGGCGACCGGCTTAAACCGGACGGTTCGGGGAGGGACAGGGTGCAGTTGGGGGCTGTAGCGGTAGCTGCGCGGAGCGGTCGAAGTCACCGACAGTACCGCGAGGCGAGCGAACGCGAGCCTCGTGGGGATTTTTGCTCCAGCTTTTTGTCGGGGGTTCGAGACGGCCGCGAAGCGGCCGTCGAGGACCCCCGAATAAAAAGGTGGGGGTTAATAGGGCTCGTCTTTGAGATCGAGGAGGTACGCGAGCCCGTTGGTTGCGACGTGAAGCACGGGCGTGAGCACGAGCACGACCGCCAGGACGGGGAGGGTGAACGTGTCGGTGAACCACCCGAAATCCAGGATCGCAGCGCACACTAACGCGCCGGCGACGAAGTCGAGCTGATCGACGACGGGGAACGCCGCGCCGCGTTCCCGACCCGTGCGGCGCTTCAGAAACGACGCGGAGATGTCACCCAACATCGCGCCGAACGCCAGGCCGACGGCGGCAGCCGGCGGGAACGTCGGAAGCGATACCCCCGTCGCCGCGGCGGCGGCGGGAGCGAGCAGGTTCAGGATGAGCGCGAGCGCGACGCCCGCAACGGTGCCGACCGCGGTCCCGCGCCAGGTCTTGCCGTCGCCCAGGAGCCGGCGGCCGTCGACGGTCCGCCCGCCGTCGATGGGCGCGCCGCCGCCGGCGAGGACGGCGGCGTTGTTCGGAACGTACGCCGGGAGCATCGCCCAGAACGCGGCGGCGACGAGCGCGTGGAGCATACTTTGGGCCACCGACGGCCACGACAAAGGCTCCCCGGTTCGGGTCGACCGCCCGGGCCTGTAGCGGGAGCGGTCGGGTATTTTAATCCGCGGGGACGCGTACGGCGAGCTAGATGTCCTCCTGGAGGCGCGACTTCGCGAGCGGCCTGATCGTGTTGGCCCCGATCCTGGTCATCCTGCTCGTCCTGAACTACCTGTACTCCCAGATCGTCGACCTGCCGGTCATCCGCGGGCTCCAGGAGCCGTTCGGCTTCTTCGTCGCCGTGATCGTCTTCGTGATGTTGGTGCTCTCGGTGGGGTACCTGATGCGGACGACCGTCGGGCGGCTGTTCGAGACGTACCTCGACGCCGCGATGAACCGGGTGCCGCTGATCCGGGTGCTGTACAACGCCTCGAAACTGGCCGTCGAGACGGCGGTATCGGGCACCGAGGACCTCCAGAAACCGGTGAAAGTGGAACCCTGGAACGGGATGCGGATGACCGCGTTCAAAACGGGCAAGACGACCGACGACGGCCGCGAGGTGCTGTTTATGCCGACCGCGCCGAACATCACCACCGGATTCGTGATGGAGGTCGATCCCGACGACATCGACGAGACGGACGAGAGCGTCGAGGAGGCGCTGACGCGGGTGTTGTCGGCGGGGTTCGGCGAGCAGGAGCCCAAATCGCCGATCGAGATCGACACCCGGTCCGAGGACTAACCCCCACCTTTTTATCCGGAGGTTTCCTCGCTCGCTTCGCTCGCTGCGGGAACCCTCCGAACAAAAAATCCGGATCAAAAGACTCCGACTCCGCCGCCAAAGGCGGCTCCGTCGGTGAACCGCTCATCTCGCTCGCGGATACTGGGCACAGAGGCACGGTCGATCGGCTGATTCGACGACTTGGAGGCGGGACCAACGCCCTTCGGTCAATCTGCGAGATTCGCTACCTGACAACGTCAGGATCGGATGCGATACGTGGCAGTGTCGGAGAGCAGTCGAAGCCAGCAGTAGTACCGCGAGGCTCGCGTTCGCTCGCCCCGCGGGTTTTTTGATCCAAGTTTTTCTCGGGGGTTCGAGACGGCCGCGAAGCGGCCGTCGAGGACCCCCGAATAAAAAGGTGGTTAGACGTACGTGAACCACTCCTCGTGGGCGTCGGTCCGGCGCTCGACGAGGTCGAAGAAGGCCTGCTGGAGCTCCTCCGTCACGGGGCCGCGGGAGCCGCTGCCGATGGTGACGTTGTCGACCTTCCTGATCGGCGTCACCTCCGCGGCGGTGCCGGTGAAGAACAGTTCGTCGGCGGTGTTGAGTTCGCCGCGGGAGATCGTCGCCTGGTCGTGGACGGTGTAGTCCCGTTCGCGGGCGAGTTCGATCACGGTGTTGCGAGTGATACCGTCGAGGATGCTCTGGGAGAGCCCGGGGGTGTAGATCTCGCCGTCCCGGACGAGAAAGAGGTTCTCCCCCGGCCCCTCGGCGACCTGGCCCTCCTTGTTCAGGACGATCGCCTCGGTGTAGCCGTTCCGGCGGGCCTCCTCGCCCGCCAGAAGGGAGTTGACGTACAGCCCGGTTGTTTTGGCGTTCGTGGGGATCTGACTGGAGGCGTACTTCCGCCACGAGGAGATCATCACCTCGACGCCGCGTTCCAACGCCTCCTCGCCGAGGTACGCGCCCCACGGCCACGCCGCGATCGCGGTCTTGACCGGGTTGTCCTGTGGGCTCACCCCGAGGGAGCCGTACCCGTAGAACGCAACGGGGCGGATGTAACACGATCGCAGTTCCTCGCGGCGGAGGAGCTCGAGCGTCGCCTCGGTGAGCTCCTCCCGGGAGAAGGGGATCTCCATATCGTACGGTTTCGCCGACTGGTAGAACCGATCGAGGTGTTCGTCCCACCGGAAGATCGCGGGGCCGTTCTCCGTGTCGTAACACCGGACGCCCTCGAAGATCCCGGTGCCGTAGTGGAGCGCGTGCGTGAGAACGTGAACCGTGGCGTCGTCCCAGTCGACGAAGTCGCCGTCCTGCCAGATCGTGTCGACGTCCATCTCGTCGAATCCCATATGCCGTCGTTTACCGCCCGGGATATAAAACCATACAGGAGCGTCTGGGGCGGTCTACGCGTCGGTACCGGCGGACGAAAGCGATCCGCGGCAATGGGTTCTCGACGGGACGAACGGCTCAGCCCAGCCGGTCGACGATCGCCGCGCCCTCGACGTAGACGGAGCCGTTGCGGCGGGCGTACGCCCGGGCCGCTGCCGGGGTCTTGGCCCCGCCGGAGTCGGCGTCGAGCATCTCACAGACCACGACGGCCGGGGGGAGGTCCGCCGCCGCCGCCACGGCGAGCCCGAGTTCGGTGTGGCCCCGTCGGTCGGCCAGCAGGTCCGGCGCCCCGCGGAGCACGTGGACGTGCCCCGGCGTCCGGAAGTCCGCGGCGAACTCCTCGGTCCCGTAGCCGTCCGAGCGCGCCACGGCGGTCGCGGCGTCGGCCAGTCGCCGGATGGTGAGCGCGCGGTCCTCGTCTGTGATCCCGGTGAACGTCTCGCGGTGGTTCACCGGGAGCGAAAACGACGAGCGGTCGTCGTACGTGAGGTCGTGGTCGGCTGCCGCGGGGTGGTCCAGTTCCTCTTCGAGGAACGGCAGCCCGACCGCCTCGGCGACGGCGTCGGAGACGGCGGTACAGACCAGCCCGCCGGCGTCCCGTCGGAGTTTCGCAACCGCCGCGGCGTCGACCGCGCCGGCCGGATAGACGATGTCGGTCTCACCCTCGCGGTCGGCGGCGTCGTGGATCAACACTGGATTTCCATCCCGGAACGCCGCCACCGCCCGGTCGACCGCGGTCTCGTCGGTCGCCTCCGACCGCGAGTCGGTCGTCGTCCGCGTCATTCGACCGCCTCCACGCGGACGGTGACGACCGTCCCGTCGTCGAGCCCGAGTTCCTCCCGGAGCTTGACGGGCGCGATGATCTCCAGTTGGGTTTCGTCGTGGTGGGTGCGCTCGGGGACGATGATGTGGGTCTCTTCGGCGACCGCGCCGTCGTACTCGACAGTGGCGGCGTAACACGTCGCGGGGCCGAACGTCCGCTCGTCGTCCTCCCAGCCGTCGATCGGGACGCCGGAAAGCGACGACACCGCCGAACGGGCGCGGACGCTCTCCTCGTCGAGGTCGACGTTGAGGGTGCCGGCGAACGGCTCGTAGCCGAGCCGTTCACGGAACTGTTGCATATATCCCGAAAGCGAGATGTAGTGTCTGCCCTCGCCCATCCCGCTCGTGACGGTGCCTTCCAGTTCCACGGTCGAGGGGTCGGTTCCCTCGAAGATCCGCCGGTAGTGAGCGTACTCGCGGTGGAGCGCCGCCTCGCCCGACTCCGTGAGCGAGACCCACTGGCCGTCGGCGACCACGTCTCGATCGAGGTGGCCGGCGGACTCGAGCTGCTGGAGCCGGCGGGAGGCGGTCTGGCTCGACGCCTCAAGATGGCCTGCGAGCCCGGAACAGGAGATCTTGACCGGGCCGGACCGGCCGCCCTCCAAGGCGACGAACTTCAACGCCGCCAGTTCGTCGTACCCGACGGCGGAGACTGCCGATTCTGACATTATCGGTGGTTCGTGTGGGGTCGTGTTAAGCATAACGACTCCGGGATACGTCACGGAATCGTGATAGCGGGAGCAGGACAAAAAACGGCTGTACACACGGACACAACCGCCTGAATCTAAAAGCGTTGATGGCGAACGGGTTCGCCCCCGACCGGTGGCGTGCGTCGGGAGCGCGTCCGGGTCCCCCCGAGCCGACCCGTTCGACAGGGGACGGTTCGGCCGTCGCAGGCTCCGGAGCGGCCGGGAACGGGGACCGGCGCGCGCCCGTTCGGAAGGGATTTAATCGCGGTTCGACAACGGCGGGTATGTTCAGACGGTTTCGAGAGGAGGTCGCCGCGGCGGTCGAGTCCGCCCTGACCGCGCTCGACCTCCCGGCCGACGACCTCGGGGTGGAGGAGCCGCCGGCGGAGATGGACGCAACGCTGGCGTCGAGTGTCGCGTTCCGGCTGGCCGGCGAGGTGGGCGCGCCGCCGCCGTCGGTCGCGGCAGACGTCGCCGACGCGATCGAGACGGACGGCTACGAGTACGTCGACCGCGTCGACACCCAGGGCCCGTACGTGAACTTCTACGTCTCGGACGCCTACTACGCCGACACGCTGGCGGCGGGACGCGGCGCCGACTACGGCACCCTGCCGTCGACCGGGAAGTCGGTCGTGGTCGAACACACGAGCGCGAACCCGACCGGCCCCGTCCACGTCGGCCGCGCCCGCAACCCCATCTACGGCGACGCGGTCGCGCGGGTGCTCGACTACGCCGGCCACGACGTCGAAACCCACTACTACGTCAACGACGCCGGCCGCCAGATCGCGACGTTCACGTGGGCCTACGAGACGTTCGACGAGTCCGAGTTGCCCGACCCGGAGCGCGACCGCGCGGACTACGAACTCGTGCGGTACTACCGGAAGGGCAACGCGTTTCTCGACTCCGGCGACGACGACGCCGTCGCCGGGGCCGAAGCCGAGATCGCCGAGATCATGCAAGGGCTGGAAGCCGGCGACGAGGCGGCCTTCGAGCGCGTCTCGGCGGTCGTCGATCAGGTGCTCGACGGGATGCGGACGTCGCTGGGTCGGCTCCCAGCGGAGTTCGACCGGTTCGTGAAGGAGACGGAGTTCATGCGGAACGGCGACGCCGACGACGTGGTCGAGCGGCTCCGGGACTCGGAGCAGGCCGTCTACGAGGACGACGCCTGGCAACTGGACCTCTCGGCGTTCGGGATCGACAAGAACCTCGTGTTCCTGCGGTCGGACGGCACCACCTTGTATACCACCCGCGATCTGGCCCACCACGAGTGGAAGTTCGACAACTACGACGAGGCGGTGACGGTGCTCGGGGAGGACCACAAGCTCCAAGCCGAGCAGTTGGAGGCCGCCCTCGAAGTGCTGGGCCACGACACCGACGCGCTCAGACAGACGTTCTACTCGTGGGTCAACCTCCCGGAGGGCGGGATGTCGACCCGGGAGGGCACCGGCGTCGACCTCGACGACCTGCTGGACGAGTCGGTTCAGCGCGCCCGCGAGGAGGTCGAACGCCGGCTCGACTCCCGGGGCCGCGACGACGACCTCGACGACGAGGACCTCGACCGGATCGCCCGGCAGGTCGGCATCGGCGCGGTCCGGTACGACATCGTCGCCAAACAGCCCACCAAGGGAATCACCTTCGAGTGGGATCGCGCGCTCGACTTCGAGGCGCAGTCGGCCCCGTACGTCCAGTACGTCCACGCCCGGTGCTGCGGGATCGAGGGTGAGGCCGCGGCGGCGGGGATCGAGCCCGCGACGGACGCCGCCCGGCTCGACACCGACGCCGAGCGCGACCTGATCGCGGAGATCGCCCGCTTCCCCGCGATGATCGAGGAAGCCGCCGAGGGGTTAGAGCCCCACGTCGTCGCGACGTACGTTCGGTCGTTTGCGGAGACGTTCAACACCTTCTACAGGGAGTGTTCCGTGCTCAACGCCGACGACGACGCCGTCGCCGCCGCGCGGCTCGGGCTCGTGGAGGCGTCGAGACACACCGTCGCGAACGCGCTCGACGCCCTCGGGATCGAAGCCCCCGAGTCGATGTAGGGCGTCCGGGAGGAGCCCCCCGGTCGGTGCGCCGCGCCGGCGGTCACGCGAGGATCGGGAGGGCGATACCGGCGATGAGCGAGCCCCCGACGGTGAAGATCGCCGCGGCCCCGGCGCCGAGCGCCAGCAGTAGGAACACGACGAGCCACCAGAAGGGAACGCGCGAGTTGGTCTCCGCCATACCGTCGACTCACCGGACCCGAATAAAAGAACTTCCCGTTTCGGGGCGGGTCACCCGAAAAAGCGGCTGAAAAAGCCGCCGCCGCCGTCGTTCGAGTCGGCCTCGTCGCCGTCGGAAGTCGCCTCGTGGTCGGTGTCGGCGGCCGCCGTGTCGTCGTCGCCGTCTGCGGTCGTCGGGGCACCGTCGCCGGAGCCGTCGGCACCACCTTCCGCTTCCTCGATCGGGACCTCCTCCAGCGGCGTGGTGTAAACGCCGCTCTCCTCGGCCGCACCCGAGTCGCCCGCCGTCGCGACGGCGTCGGGATCGGCAGGCTCGACCGGCGAGTCCGAGGTGTCGTCGACGGGTTCGACGGCCGGGTCCTCGGTGTCCGGATCTGCCGCCTCGGCCCCGCCGTCGGCGTCCGCTGTTGCGTCGGCCTCGCCGTCGGCGTCCGCTGCTGCGTCGGCCTCGCCGTCGGCGGCCGCCTCGGCCTCCGCGTCGGTCGGCGGCGGTTCGTCCGTTTTCACGTCGACGGCGCCCTCGTCTGCCGGTTCGTCGGTGGTGTCCGCTTCGTCCTCGTCGCCAGCGCTCGCGTCTGCCCCCTCGTCAGCCGGCCCCTCCTCGTCGCTTTGATCCGCCTCGTCGTCGATCCCGCCGGGGGCGTCGTCGGCCGTTTCGTCCGGTGCATCGGCCGTGGACGCGGCGCCGTCGGCGTCGTCCGAGGCGGCGGGGGGATCGCCGCTCGCCGGGTCGGCGTCGTCGGTCGCGGGGGCAGCGACGTGCTCGCCGGTGAGCGCCGCCGCGAGCGACGCGAACGACGCGGCCGCCGGGCTCCCGGGCGCGAAAGTGGTGAGCGGCTCGCCCGCCTCGGCGGCACGCTGGATCGGGTCGGCGTCGGGGACGGTGCCGAGAACGCCGACGTCGAGGGTCTCGACCACGGCGTCGGACTCCGCGGTCGCGGGGTCGGCCCGCAGAAGCGCGGCGCCCGCGACGGTAGCGCCGAGACGCGCCGCGACCTGCCGGGTCTTGTCGGTGTCACCGAGGGCGTCCCGGGTCGGCGTCGACACGAGGAGGACCTCGTCGACGTACGTCAGCGGGACGACGGTGTCGTTGCTCAGCCCCGCGCCCGTGTCGAGGATGACGTAATCGTGGTCGGCCGCGAGGTCGTCGAGGACGCCCTCCAGCCGTTCGGGATCCGCGCGGGAGAAGGCGTCGAGCGCCGAGGAGCCGGGGACGACCGAGAGCCCGTGTGGGCCCTCGTGGATCGCGTCTCCGAGGTCGGCCTCCCCCGCGAGCAGGTCGTGCAGCGTCACGTCGCCGACGTCGACACCGAGCGCGCCAGCGAGGTTGGCCATCCCGAGGTCGCCGTCGACGACGGCAACGCGCGAACCGGCCGCCGCCAGCGCCGCAGCCAGGTTGGCCGCGGTCGTCGTCTTGCCGACTCCCCCCTTTGCGCTGACGACT
Organism: Halobellus ruber; assembly: GCF_014212355.1. NCBI lineage: Archaea > Methanobacteriati > Methanobacteriota > Halobacteria > Halobacteriales > Haloferacaceae > Halobellus > Halobellus ruber. The sequence continues at coordinate 228,016 of NZ_JACKXD010000004.1, read as the reverse complement.
GCGTAGACCCGTCCCATTGTCTCGTTCCGGAACTCCCGCGTCGGGGATATAAATCTGTCCAGGGGGCCGAGGTCGGTCGTCGGCGTCAGTCGCTCCTCGCGCCATCGAGGCCGGACCGTTCGGCCAGCGGCACTCTTCACAGAACCGATGGCCGATCGAGAATCCGGCATCGGACTGGAGTGGAAGGGGCCGCGCTCGCGGCGAGGAGTGCAGCGGGTCGAGACCGCGGGGGGTTCCAGGAACTTACCCCCCGTCGCTCCCGATCACGCTACTCATATCGGAACGGTACGGCCGACAGTCGCAGGTTACTTACCCGCCGGAGGGCCTACATCGAACAATGAGTACCGAGGCCGAGGAAGTGAACGAGGACCGACGGAAGTACGAGTTCCGGAAGGTCATCGAGGAGCTCACGGAGTACGAAGGCTCCGGCACGCAGCTCGTCACCATCTACATCCCCCCCGACAAGCAGATCTCCGACGTCGTCGCCCACGTCACCCAGGAGCACTCCGAGGCGTCCAACATCAAATCCAAGCAGACCCGGACGAACGTCCAGGACGCGCTCACGTCGATCAAGGACCGGCTCCGGTACTACGACACCTACCCGCCGGAGAACGGAATCGTCGTCTTCTCGGGTGCGGTCGACGCCGGCGGCGGCCAGACGGAGATGGTGACGCGGACGCTCGAGAGCCCGCCGGAGCCGATCCAGTCGTTCCGCTACCACTGCGACTCGAACTTCCTGACCGAGCCGCTGGAGCACATGCTGACCGACAAGGGCCTGTTCGGCCTGATCGTCCTCGACCGCCGGGAGGCCAACGTCGGGTGGCTGAAGGGCAAACGCGTCGAGGCCGTGAAGTCGGCGTCGTCGCTGGTCCCCGGGAAGCAGCGGAAGGGCGGCCAGTCCGCCCAGCGGTTCGCCCGCCTCCGGCTGGAAGCCATCGACAACTTCTATCAGGAGGTCGCAGGGATGGCCGACGACCTGTTCGTCCCGAAGCGCCACGAGATGGACGGCATCCTCGTGGGCGGTCCCTCGCCGACGAAAGACGAGTTCCTCGACGGCGACTACCTCCACCACGAACTCCAGGACCTGGTGGCGGGGAAGTTCGACGTCTCCTACACCGACGAATCGGGGCTGAAGGACCTCGTCGACGCCGCGAGCGACGTCCTCGCCGACCAGGAGGTGATGAAGGACAAAGCCGAGATGGAGGAGTTCTTCGAGCAGCTCCACACCGGCGAGAAGGCGACCTACGGGTTCGAGCCGACCCGGAAGAACCTGATGATGGGGTCGGTCGACCGGCTGCTGCTCTCGGAGGACCTCCGCTCGGACGTGGTGATCTACGAGTGTCCCGAGGGCCACGAGGAGTACGAGGTCGTCGACAGCCGCCACGGCGACCCCGACCACGAGTGCAGCGAGTGCGGCGACGAGGCCGAGAAGGTCGGCCGCGAGGACGTGATCGAACACCTGATGGACATCGCGGGCCAGCGCGGCACCGAGACGAAGTTCATCTCCACCGACTTCGAGAAGGGCGAACAGCTTCACGACGCCTTCGGCGGGATCGCCGGGATCCTGCGGTACTCGACCGGGGTGTAGACACGCACTTTTTTGTCCTTCCGTCGATGTCGGGGCGATTACGTCGATCGGTCATCGCCGTACGCTGCGTTCGTAACACACGCCCGAAACGATCGACTCTCTCCCACGCCGAGCGAGCAGTCCCGGCGGTGCGGATGTCGCCCCGGAGCGGATGATTGTCGACGCGTGCCCCGTCCCGGTCGCGGGCGGCAGACACCGACGTGACATTGAAATAATATAGTACTCTGGCTGTGGTATGGGCGCCACGGATGGTGACGTGGAGTATGACAATCTTCTGACACACGTCTTAGTGAACGGGCTCGGGTTCGGTGCGCTGTCGACGGCCCTACCGGTGAACGTCCCGCCGCTCTACCTGTACGCCGCGACGTTCGTGGTCCTCGATTTCGGGGTCGTGAACACGTACTTCCACGTGTTCACGGGGCGCTCCCACGGATTCGTTCAGAACCCGTTTTCGCTTGCGATCCCCGCGGCCGTGCTGATCGCCGCAGCCGGGGTTCGGTATATGACAGCCACCTACCGGCAGGCGCTCGATCAGATGGATCTCCGGAGGCGGAGCGACCGTGCCGAGCACCCATCGTACGCCGGATTCGAGATTTCGCGCCGCACGAGAGCGACGTTCTACATCGTCGTTCTTGGCGGGTATTATCTGTACATCGTCGGTATCATCGGGCTTTCGTCCTACGTCGAGACGTTCGGCGTCGTCTCGACCGCCGCGTTCGCAGGGGTGATCTACCCGCTCGGGTACGTTCCGATCGCGGTCGATTTCGTGATGCAGTTCGCCTCGATCCAGTTTGTACTCCCCGTGCAATTGACGAAGATCCGACCCACCCCTGCGTTCCTCGACCCGCGCAACCTCGGCGGGTTCTACCCGATCGGGGAGCTGTTCAAACGAACGTACTACGTCTACACCGCCGGCCTGCTGTTGTATCTGGTTTACATCTACGGCCCACCCCTCACCGGGCTCGGAACGGCGGCTGTCTCCCGAGTGGGCACCGTAGAGGCCGGGTTCTTCACGGCTCTGTGGCTGCTTGGACTCGTCGCCGTGGGGAGTTCGATGTTCACGGTACACCGACTGATGGCCAGCGAAAAGGACTCTCACCTCAGTCAGCTCGAACAGCAACTCCACGACATCGTCACCAACCCCTACGACATCTCGTCCGCCAAACTCCACGACAACCCCGAAGTTGAACAGATCCAGCGCCGCATCGAGCAGGTGCGGTCGATGCGGGAGTACCCGACGACTGTGAACACATCGCTGCAGTTGCTGGTCTCGCTGCTTGCTCCCGAAGTCATCAATCTGCTGTTGAATTCCGTCTCGTAGTAGTCGGGTGCCGGGACGGTACCTGCAGTCGATCAATCGTCGAGCATCGATTCGAGTTGCCGGCGCCGACGCCCCAGGTCCACGAAGGCGTCGACCGACTCGTCGGCCGCGAGCCGATCCAGCGTCAAAAATACGTCCGCGCCCGCCCGCTCGGCGTGGTCGACGAGCGCCCCGATTGCCGGCCGGTTCAGCGCCACCGAGTCGAGATGTCCGATCGCGAGCAGCAGCGCCGCGCCGCCCTCGCCGGGTGGGATCGCCTCCGGCGGCGCCGGGCCGGAGAGCGGGCCGTCCGCGTCGGCGTCGGTCGGTCCGTCGAGCGCGACCGTCCGAAGGCAGCGCGGGCAACTCCCGACGACGGCCGCGCCGTCGGGCGTATGCTCCCTGACTGCGGCGGGGACGGCGATCCGGACCGGTTCGCGGTCGCACTCGGGGCAGCGATTGGGGTTGGTCATATCGGTCGGTACGAGGGCCCGCCTGAAAGACGCTGTCGCCGGCCGCGGTCGGCCCCCGGCCCCGACGGACCGGTACCCATTTGCGGCTCACTCCCGTAGCAACCCCAACTGAATGGCCTCCGATTCCCACTCGTCGCTCCGGGACCCGCGAACCCACGTCCGCGCGGTCGGCGGCGCGTTCGCCGTCGTCGCGCTCGTCGTCCTGCTCGCGTCAGTCGCCGTGGCGCTCGGGGCGCCGCTGCTCGACGCCGCCGGGATCGCCCGGGGAAGCGCGCTCCGGTTGGCGTTGCGGAGCACGTTCCAGTTCGTCGGCTTCGGCGTCGCCGGCGTCGGCTACCTCCTCGTGACCGACCGGGTCGACCTCGTTACGGTCCGGTGGCCGACCCGGAACGATCTGAAGTGGTTCGGGCTCGGGTTCGCCGGACTCCTCGGGCTGTACGTCGCCGCCACGGCGGTGTTCGGCGCCCTGGGCGTCAGCGGGGCCGACAGCGCGATCGTCGAGCAGGGCGCCGACCAGCCGGTCTACTTCCTCTATCTGGTGCCCGTGACGATCCTGCTGGTCGGGCCCACCGAGGAGCTGATCTTCCGGGGGATCCTCCAGGGGCTGTTCCGCGAGGCGTACGGCACCGCCGTCGCGGTCGCGGTCGCCAGCGCGGTGTTCGCCGCGGTCCACATCTCCTCGTACAGCGGCGAGGGGCTACTTGCGACCCTCGCGGTGGTGCTGTTGCTCGGCGGCGTGCTGGGTGTCGTCTACGAGAACTGTCGAAACCTCGCGGTCCCGGCGGCGATCCACGGGCTGTTCAACACCGTGCAGTTCGCCGCGGCGTACGCGACGACGACCGGGCTCGTCGGGCCCTGACCCGGAACCACCGTGGGATCAGCCCGGCTCAGGCGGGGTTCTTCCGGGCGAGTTCCATCCCGCAGACGGGACACCGGTCGCGGTGTTCGTCGAACTCGCGGCCACACCCTTGACACTGGAACGTCCACTCGCGGGTCTCGGAGATCCCCTCGCGGGCGATCACCTTCACCGCGACGTCGACGCGCTCGGCGACGTTCTGGATGGCGTAGTCGTCGGTGACGAGGACGCCGTCGAGCTCGAACGCCGCCGCCAGCAGTCGGAGATCGGTCTCGGAGAGTTCCTCGGCGTCGCCCGTTTCGCGGGCGGCCCGCTTGATCTTCTCGACGGTGTCGCCCGCGGGGATGTGGACGTGCATCCCGGAGCCCTCGTCGGCGTCGTAGCGGTACGACGCCTCCCCCTCAAGTTCCTCGCGGACCATCGGGATCGACGCGATGTCGTCTGTGGTGTGGTACTCGTTGATGAACGCCGAGGAGTCGAGAACTTGCATCGGCTCGTCAGGGGGGGTTATTTGAGCACGACCGCGTCGTCGACGTCGCGGACGTCCGAGACGGGGATCGAGAAGGCGGTTTCCCCCTCGTCGGTGGTGGTTTCGAACCGGTGTTGCTCCGGGACGACGTCGTCGAACGGAGAGACCAACAGGTCGTTGATCGTCCCCGTTTTGGTGTTCATCTGGATGTTGCGAAGGACGCCGATGTACGTCCCGCTCGACGTCATTACCTCCTTCCCGGAGAGGTTCTCCGCGAGTTCGTCTGCCATACCCCGCACTACTGCGTACTGTTACATAAACGCCACGGGCAACGCGGTCGACGCGCGTCTGACGGGCGGTGTGGCGGGGATGTAGGGGTCGGCACGTCGGGTCGGGGATCGACACGCGGGTTCCGAGCAAAGCGAGGATCCGAGCAGCCGATCCTGCGGGGGATGCGGCCGGTCGGTGGCGGAGTCACGCCCCCTGCACCGACACGACGGGTGATTCGCCCGTGGACGCCCCGGAACCGTCGTCTCGGAATGACGATGGACTTAACTACAGCCCAGAACTGTAATACACCCAAGGAACTTCTCCGGGGTGATTCTCTATGTCTGATACCGACGCCGACGCCGGCCCGACGGTCGAACCGGACTCGCTGCGGACGCCGATCGTGGCGGTGTTAGGCCACGTCGATCACGGGAAGACCACGTTACTCGATACGATCCGCGGGTCGGCCGTCAGCGAGGGCGAGGCCGGCGCGATCACCCAGCACATCGGGGCGACCGCGGTCCCGCTTGAGACCGTCTCGGAGATGGCGGGCGACCTCGTCGACCCCACGGACTTCGACCTCCCCGGACTGCTGTTCATCGACACGCCGGGGCACCACTCGTTTACGACGCTGCGCTCCCGCGGGGGCGCCCTCGCGGACATCGCGGTCGTGGTAGTCGACGTCAACGACGGCTTCCAGCCGCAGACGATCGAGGCGCTCGAAATCCTGGAACGCACCGGCACCCCGTTCGTCGTCGCCGCCAACAAGGTCGACACCACGCCGGGGTGGAACCCCAAGCAAGGGTCGCCGATCCAGGCGTCCTACGAGTCCCAATCGGAGGCTGCCCGCGGGCGACTCGACGAGAACCTCTACGAGATCATCGGCGACCTCTCCGACGAGGGCTTCTCGGCGGACCTCTACTGGCGGGTCCAGAACTTCGCGAAGAACGTCGGGGTCGTGCCGATCTCCGCGATCACCAGCGAGGGCGTCCCGGACCTGCTCGCCGTCCTGATGGGGCTCTCCCAGCGGTATATGAAAGAGCAGATGGCGGTCGACACGACCGGGCCCGGCGCGGGGACGGTGCTCGAAGTGAAGGACGAGCGCGGGTTCGGCGCCACCGTCGACATCGTGCTCTACGACGGCAGCGTCCGCGCCGGCGACGAGATCGTCGTCGGGGGGACCGACGGCCCGATCGTGACCGAGGTCCGGGCGCTGCTCCAGCCGCGCCCCAACGCCGAGATCCGTGTGGAAAAGCGGTTCGACAAGGTCGAGGAGGTCCGCGCCGCCGCGGGGATCAAGGTCGCCGCCCCCGACCTCGACGACGCGATGGCGGGCGCACCCATCCGAGTCGTCCGCGACCGGGATCAAGAGAGCGTGATCGAGGAGGTCGAGTCCGAGCTCGCGGAGATCCAGGTCTCCACCGAGGAGGAGGGGGTCGTGGTCAAGGCCGACACCCTCGGGAGCCTGGAGGCGATGGCCAACGCCCTCCGCGAAGCGGAGGTCCCGATCCTCCGGGCGGAGGTCGGCGACATCGCGCCGCGGGACATCGCAGTCGCCTCGACGGCGAACGAGGAGAAACACCGCGTCGTGCTCGGCTTCAACGTCGAGGTCCTGTCGAACGCCGAGGCCGAACTCGACGAGAGCGAGGTCCGGCTGTTCGACGACGACGTGATCTACCAACTCGTCGACGAATACGAGGAGTACGTCGGCGAACTCGAACGCGCCCAACAGGAGACGGTGCTCGACAAGATCGTGCGGCCGTGTCGGTTCCGGATCCTAGAGGACCACGTCTTCCGGCAGTCCGATCCCGCCGTCGTCGGCGTCGAGGTCCTCTCGGGCACGCTGAAGAACAACCAGCGGGTCGTGAAGTGGGAGGGGTCGGCCCCGACCCGGATCGGGCAACTGTCGGGGATCCAAGAGCAGGGCGAGGACGTCTCGGAGGCGCGGTCCGGAACCAGGGTGTCGGTCGCGATCGACGGCCCCACCGTGGGCCGGCAGATCGAGGAGGGCGACGAACTGTGGGTCGAACTCCCCGAGAAACACGCGAAGATCCTCGAACAGGAGCTCGCAGACGACATCCCCACCGACGAACTGGAGGCGCTGACGGGGTATCTCGACAAACACCGGAGTCGGGACCCCTTCTGGGGGGAGTAGACCCAGACGACAACGCGATCAGGTTGGTCGACGACGACCTCCCGTTCCGAACGTGTGGGAACTCCAGCCGATATTTATTACCGATCCGCCCGGATACGAGGTATGGATTCGGAACTTCGACCACTGCTGGGGATGGAACTCGACGACTCGGAGATCGACGAGATGTTGCGGGAGACCGGCGCCGGCGTCCTCTCGATGAGCGCCGACGGGGTACCGTACGGCGTCCCGCTGTCGTTCGGCTACGACGGCGACCGCCTCTACTTCCTCTTTGTGGGCGCGACCGCCGACTTCCGGAAGGAGACGTACGCCGAGCAGTCCGACGAGGTGAGTTTCACCGCCGTCGACGTCGGCCCCGACGGCGCGTGGCGGAGCGTGATCGTGTCGGGGCCGCTCGACCGGATCAGCCCCGAGGAATGGGACGCAGCCAGGGAGGCGATGCTCGACAACGCCTACCGGTCGGACCTGCTCGCCGACCACGAACTCCGGGAGAACCCCAACGTGTGGGCGCTCGACGTCGAGGAGCGGTCCGGCCGCGCGGTCGGCCAGTAACGGGTGCGGACCGATCGGTGCCGACGCCGCCAGGTGTTTTGGCCCATATCCCCGTAGTCGGCGGTATGGTCTCCCGCGAGAACGCGGTCGTGCTGGCGTCCGGCACCCTCGCGCTCCTCCTCGGGTACGGCGGACTGTGGCTGACCGACCTCGGTACCGAGGTGCTGATCGGTACAATCCTGTTCGTCGGCGTCGTAACGCCACAGCTGGTCAACGGGTATATCGACCGGAAACAGGAGGACTGAGGCTTACCGCGCGGTCGGCGTCAGCCCGTCGCCGACGGTGTTCATCACCTGCAGGGCGGCGGAGGCGGCCAGCCCGCGGGCCACCTCGTCGCGGTCCTCGTCGGTCAGCCCGGATTCGAGGTCCTCCTCGTCCGGCGCGAAGCCCGCGCTGACCGGGCGGCCTGCGGGGGGTCGGACCGCGACCGTGGCCTGCGGGCCGTTGCTGCCGTAGGAGAGTTCCGACCCGACGGCGTACCCCTCGGGGAGGTACGTCTGGGTCCGGGAGACGATGCCGGCGACGGCGGTCCGGAGCGCCCGTACCTGCGCCGCCGAGAGGTCGACGTCCTCCGGGCGGCCCGCGTCGACGACGCCCGGAGCACCCGCGTATGGGTTGTTTCCGTTCATTGAATAAAGACACGTGTTCTACGTGGACAGCCCAAATAAAGCCGTCGGCGGGGGCAAGGGAGTTTCGGGACCGCGGGGCGGTCGACGCGACCGTCAGTACTGGTACGGCGTGTGCCCCGGGATCGTGGTCTGTTCCTCGGCGTCCTCGATCTTCTCGTAGGCGTCGTCGAAGTCCCGGCGGCGAACCTCGGCGCGGCCGTCGCGGATCGCGAACATCCCGGCCTCGGTGGCGAGGGCCGCGATGTCGGCGCCGGAGTACTCCTCGAGTTCCGCCGCCAGATCGGCGAAGTCGACGTCGTCGGAGACGTTCATATCGCGGGTGTGGATCTCCAGGATCCGCTCGCGGCCCTCGATGCTCGGTTTCGGGACCTTGATGAGCCGGTCGAAGCGGCCGGGGCGGAGGATCGCCTCGTCGAGCATATCGAAGCGGTTCGTCGCGGCCATGATCCGGACCTCGCCGCGGTCGTCGAAGCCGTCCATCTCCGAGAGGAGTTGCATCATCGTCCGCTGGACCTCGGCGTCGCCGGAGGTCTTCGAGTCCGTCCGCTTGGAGGCGACGGCGTCGATCTCGTCGATGAAGATGACCGCAGGCTCGCGCTCGGCGGCGAGCTCGAAGAGGTCACGCACGAGCCGGGAGCCCTCGCCGATGAACTTTCGGACGAGTTCCGAGCCCGCCATCTTGATGAACGTCGCGTCGGTCTCGTTTGCGACCGCCTTCGCCAGCATCGTTTTCCCCGTCCCCGGCGGGCCGTAGAGCAACACACCCGAGGGGGGGTCGACCCCGACCGTCTCGAAGAGTTCGGGGTTGGTGAGCGGCTCCTCGACGGCCTCCCGGACCTCCCGGACCTGGTCGTCGATCCCGCCGATGTCACCGTAGGAGACCGTCGGCGACGCGTCGATCTCCATCGCCTGCGCCCGGGAGTCGGTCTCGTCGTCGAGCAGCTGCTGAATGGCGAAGGAGTCGTTGATCGCGACCCGGTCGCCCGCCTCGAGCTCGTCGTCGAGATGCGGCGAGATGTCGGTCAGCACCTCCTGGTTGTTGCCGTGCTGTTTGATTACGACACCGTCGTCGGTCAGCTCCTCGACGGTCGCGAGGTACAGCGAGGAGGTCTTCAGCGTCTCGTTGCGCCGCTTCAACCGTTCGAGTTCCTCCTGGAGCTCGTTGCGGCGGTCGGTGGCCTCCGAGAGGCGTTCGTCGAGTTCGTCGTTGACGGCGACGAGCCGCTCGTAGTGCTGGCGGATCGCCGACAGGCGTTCGGCGTCGGACATCTCCGGATCGAGGTCTAAACGCGGACGATCCGGGATCGACGGGCTCCGGGACATCAGTTGATTCGGGTAAGAGTCGGGTGTAAATGTGCCTTTGGGTAACCCCAGTCGCTTGTGAGGATCGACCCGCCGGTTCGGGGCCTGTCGCGCGCGACGATGGTTACCCGGTCCGCTCGCCCTGGTAGGAGCCGTCGTAGACGTCGTCGTGGGAGGCGGCCGCGAGGACGAACTGCGCCACCCGCGCCCCGCGCTCGATCCGGACCGGGTGGTGGACCTGAAGCAGTCCCTCGCCGCGACCCTCGTAGCCGGCGTCCCAGACGGCGGTGTTCAGCATACACGAGTTCCGCAGCAGGGTCGACCGGGGGTAGAGGAAGCCGACGTGGTCTTCGGGGACCGCGATCGTCTCGGCGTACTGGAGGATGTAGCCGCCCGGTTCCAGGTGGAAGACGTCGTCGTCGGGCGCGACCGGCTCCCGGTCGCCGACGGTCTTGCCGTCGGTGTCGATCCGTCCGGGCGTCACCTGTCGGCGCACGTCCGCGACGGTGAGATCGACGCCGTTGGGCTGTACCTGCTCGTCGGTGACCTCGGAGAGACACGATGCGACGTACGCGCCCGACCGGAACATACACCCACGGCGTGAGCGGCCGTCCAAAGCCGTTCCGGACTGCGATGACGTGGGCGGGCGTCGGAAACCCCTCCGGACTGCGATGACGTGGGCGGGCGTGCAAAGCCGTTCCGAACCGCGACGGCGGGGCCGCGAGTGGGTTCGGCTCGGCGGCGGCCGACGAAACAGCCGCTGAGACGGCTCTCACGGCCGGATAGCTTAGGAATTGGTACGTATATAATGCACATACCATCGGCCTCCAACACGCGGGATTTATAGTTGTCGGCCGTCGATCTTTCGGCGCTATGGGACAAACGCTCACCGAAAAGATTCTGGACGATCACCTGGTGGAGGGTGACCTCGAACCCGGCGAGGAGATCGGGATCGAGATCGACCAGGTCCTCACGCAGGACACCACCGGAACGATGGTCTGGCTCCAGTTCGAGGCGCTTGACCTCGACGAGGTCCAGACCGAACTCGCGGCGCAGTACTGCGACCACCAGACCTACCAGTTCGACTTCAAGAACACCGACGACCACCGCTTCCTCCGCTCGGCGGCGGGGACGTACGGCGCGTACTTCTCCCGTCCGGGTAACGGCATCTGCCACAACGTCCACAAGGAGAACTTCGCGGCGCCCGGCAAGACGCTGCTCGGGTCGGACTCCCACACCCCGACGCCCGGCGGCCTCGGCCAGTTCGCGATCGGCGCGGGCGGACTCGACATCTCCGTCGCGATGGGCGGCGGCGCCTACTACGTCGAGATGCCGGAGGTCGTCAACGTCCGTCTCGAGGGCGAACTCCCCGAGTGGAGTACGGCGAAGGACGTCATCCTCGAGATGCTGCGACGGCTCTCCGTGAAGGGCGGCGTCGGCAAGGTCTTCGAGTACACCGGCCCCGGCGTCGAGACCCTCTCGGTGCCCGAGCGGACCACGATCACGAACATGGGCACGGAACTCGGCGCGACCTCCTCGATCTTCCCGACCGACGAGCGGACCCGCGAGTACCTCGCCCGCCAGGGCCGTCAAGAGGAGTACGTCGAGCTCTCGCCCGACGAGGACGCCGAGTACGCCGACGAGATCGTTCTCGACCTCTCGGAGATCGAGCCGCTCGTGGCCGCGCCGTCGATGCCGGACAACGTCGTCCCGGTTCGGGAGGTCGCCGGCGAGTCCGTCGACCAGGTCATCGTCGGGTCGTGTACCAACGGCGGCTACGAGGACATCCTCCCGGCCGCGAAGATGCTGGAGGGCCGCGAGATCGATCTCAAGACCGAGATGATCGTCGCGCCCGGCTCGAAGCAGGCCTCTGAGCTCCTGGCCCGCGACGGTTGGACCGCCGAGCTGATGGCGGCCGGCGTCAACTTCTCGGAGGCGACCTGCGGCGCGTGCATCGGGATCGGCCACGTCCCCGCCTCGGACTCCGTCTCGGTGCGGACGTTCAACCGCAACTTCGAGGGTCGCTCCGGGATCGAGGACGACTCCGTGTTCCTCTCCTCGCCGGAGGTCGCCGCGGCCGCGGCGCTCAAGGGCGAACTCGTCGATCCGCGCGACCTCGCCGACGAACTCGACGACCTGGAGGCGCCGGGCGTCGAACTGCCCGACCAGTACGACGGCTCGAAGACCGACATCATCGAGCCCGAGGAGTCCGTCGACGACGGGCTCGTGAAGGGGCCGAACATCGGCGAGGCGCCGATCGGCGAGCCGCTCGACGCCGAGATCGAGGGTGAGGTGCTCCTGAAGATGGCGGACAACATCACCACGGACCACATCATCCCCGCCACCTCCGACATCCTGATGTACCGCTCGAACATCGAGAAGCTCTCGGAGTTCACCCTCTCCCGCGTCGACGACACGTTCGCCCAGCGCGCGCTCGACGCCGACGGCGGCGTCCTCGTCGCCGGCGAGAACTACGGCCAGGGCTCCTCCCGGGAGCACGCCGCGATGTGCCCGCAGTTCCTCGGCATCGAGGCGGTGCTGGCGCAATCGTTCGCCCGCATCCACAAGGCGAACCTGTTCAACTTCGGGATCCTCCCGCTCGCGATCGACGACGACACCTACGAGCGGATCGAGCAGGGCGACGACGTGGAGGTCGTGACCGACGTCGCGCCAGCGATCGCGTCCGGCGAGACCGAGTTCACGATCCGCGTCAACGACGACTGGGAGGCCACCGCCGAACTCGACGCCTCCGAGCGCGAACGCCGGATCCTCGAGGCCGGCGGCAAGCTCCGGCTCACCAAGGAGCAGTACAGCCAGGGCGGCAGCGGCGCCGCCCCCGCCGACGACTGATCGGCGGCCCACCGCGCGGCAGTTGAGTTTTTTTACGCCACGCCGGAGCGACGGCGCCGCCGTCCGAGCGGCTGTGGACACCCCCCCACGCCGGCCGGCGGGTTTTTTGTCGCACACCGCCGAACTCGGGGGTGAGATGGATCCGTCCGGCGGCGAGCGGCGCGGAGCGGACGGCGGGGGACCCGCCGGGCCGGCGGTTACCGTCCGGCCGGCGGGGCGGGCGGACCTGCTGGACGTCCTCCGGATCGAGCGGGAGTCCTTCGCGGAGCCGTGGCCCTACGCCGCCTTCGAGTCGCTGCTGGACGCCCCGGCGTTCCTCGTCGCGGTCGACGACGGGGCCGACGGGCGGTCGCTTCTCGGCTACGTCGTCGGCGACGTGACCCCGAACCACGGCCGCGACATCGGCCACATCAAGGACCTCGCGGTCCGTCCCGACGCCCGCGGCGCGGGCATCGGCCGCCGGCTCCTCCGGGAGGCGCTCGCGGAACTCTCCCTGTCGGGGGCGGTGGTCGCGAAGCTCGAAGTCCGGGAGGGCAACGACGCCGCGCGATCGCTGTACCGCGACGAGGGGTTCGAGCCGACCCGACAGGTGCCGCGGTACTACGGCGACGGCGAGGACGCGCTGTTGCTCGTGACAGAGCTGTGACCGTCGCCGCCGGGATCCACACGCCCTTGTGTCGGGGCACCGTAGTCAAGGTATGGGCTTTGCGTGTCCCGTCTGTGAGATTCCCCACCAGGACGCGACCCACCTCGCGAACCACCTGGCGTTCACCGCGATGACCCACGGCGACGACCACGAGGCGTGGCTCGACGACCACGTCCCGGAGTGGGCCGGGTACGGGGAGGCCGAACTCGCCGCGGCGGTCGAGGACCTCGCCCCCGAAGCCGAGTACGAGCAGGTGTTCGAGGACACCGTCCGCGCTCGCGGCGGCGTCGGCGGGGACCACGGTCACGCGCACAGCCACGACGGATCACCCGCAGGCATCGACCCCGGGGCGGCGGCCGCGACGGGGCGGGGCGACCTGGACGAGGCGGCCCGCGCGGTGCTCGAGGAGGCCCGCGAGTTGACTGCGGAGATGCTGACGGAAGACGACGACAGGGACGCGTCCGGGACCGACGCGGACGAGGGACGCACCGACCCGGAGGGGGATGGTCGCGACGGCGCGCCCGATACCGACGCGGACGACGGCGACGGCTGACCCCCGGTCGGACGGTGCGATCGGGAGACCGCGTCAGCCACTTTGTGCCCGAAGCCGTCAGTGATAGTATGCCTAGTTGCCCGGACTGCGGCGACGACACCACGAAACGGATGGCCGTGATCGACCCCTCGGAGCTCAGGGAGGAACGCGACTACTGTCTCACCTGCGAGAAGTACGTCGACGACGACGCCCGGCCGCCGGCGGCGGAGTGACCTCGCGACCCCGCTGTGGGGCACGGAAGCCGAAGGCGTTTGTGCGTGACCCGCCGAGACGTGCGTATGGACACCGAAGGGAGCCTCTCGCCCGAGTCGGTCGACGACGCACGGGCGGCGTTCGACGCCGCCGGCCCGACCGCGAAACAGGTGATTCGCGAGGCCGCAAAGGCGATGGAGTTCGACCGCGAGGAGTACCGCGAGCGGGTGACGGGGCCGGTGATCGAGCGCGCCAGGAACGTACTGTTCGCCGACCGGCTGGCCGTCACCGTCGGCACTCGCGAGGAGTTCGACGCGTGGGTCGACGATCGCCCCGAGTACGAGGTCACGCTGTTCGGAAGCGACGACGTCGACCGCGTGGTCTGGCACGCCGCGCCGTTTGCCGGTGAAGTCGTCGCCGCGACCTTCCAGAACGAACGCGACGCGGCCGTCGGAACGCTCAGACGACAGGCGTTCAGCCGGCTCTACCGGCCACGGTTCGAGGCGGACGGCGGGGCGGCCGACGCGGCGGGGTCGGTCGACGCTCCGGGTGAGGACGACGCGACCGAAAGCGAGCAGTGACCACGGTTAAGCCCTGCCGACCCGGAGTCCGACCCGATGAGCGACGACGGACACAGACACGACGCCCTGGCGGAGCCGGAGTGGCCCGTCATCGAGTCGGAGACCGAGTACGAGACCGGGTGGTTCACCGGCGGGTACGACCTAGTCGAACAGCCCAACGGGACGACAAAGCGCTACTACTGGGCGGAGTTGGCGACGGCGGTGGTCGTCGTCGCGGTCCAGGACGACTCGGTCGTGTTCGTCGAACAGTACCGGCCCACGGTCCGGGAGACGCAGTTCGAGCTCCCGGCCGGGATCGTCGAACGCGGGGAGTCGTTCACCGCGGCCGGGGAACGAGAACTCCGGGAGGAAACCGGGTTCGCGGCGGGCAGCACCGCGCTCCTGCAGGACTTCTGGGTCGCAACCGGGCTGCTTCGACACCGTCGCGGGTTCGTCTTTGCCACCGACTTGGAGCCGGTCGACCCCGACCTCGACGACAACGAGTTCCTGTCGGTCCGGTCGGTGCCGGTGAGCGAGGTGCTCGACGTGGCGCGCTCGCAACCCACCAACGACGCGACGCTCGAAGGGATCCTGCTCGCACGCGAGGAGGATCTGCTCTGAGGGCCGACCCGCCCGAACGCCAACGTTAACCGACGCGATAGCCTCCGGCCGGATATGTTCGAAGGGCGTCCGGACCGCGAGGAGGTGGTGCTCGTCGGCCGGTCGAACGTCGGGAAATCCACGATAATGCGGGAGCTGACGGGCCACTCGAAGATCACCACCGGCCGAAAACCGGGCGTCACGCGGTCGCCGAACCACTTCGATTGGGCCGCTGAGAACTTTATGTTCACCGACCTCCCCGGGTTCGGGTTTATGTCCGGCGTCGAGGAGGACCGACGCGAGCGGATTAAAACCGACGTGGTCCGGTACATCGAAGCGAACGCCGAGGACATCCTCGCGGGCGTGCTCGTGGTCGACGGCAAAGCCGCAGTTGACATCATCGACCGCCACTCCGGCCCCGACGAGATCCCCCACGACGTGGAACTGTTCGGGTTCCTGTGGGACCTCGACATCCCGACGGTCGTCGCGGTCAACAAGATGGACAAGGTCGACGACCGCGACGAGCGGCTGGACGCGCTCTGCGACCGTCTCGGGCTCTACCCGCCGTGGCAACAGTGGCGCGAGACCATCGCCCCCGTCAGCGCGAAGCGCGGCGACATCGAGGCGTTAAACGAGGCGCTCGGGGCCGCGTTCACCGACCAGAAGCGCGATGACCTCCTGAAGTTCGTGAGTTGAGCCGTCGGACCCGGACGGCGTCGAAACGGTGGCTCGGTGAGAAGGTGTCATCACACGGGGCTGAGTGGGGGTAACCCTCGTCATCGCCACCGGGTACGGGTGGTCGCCCGGGCGTCAAGAATCCCCCGTTCGGTCGTCGTCGGGGAGCGTCACTCCGACACCTGTTCGGTCCACGCCGCGTTGTCGGCGTGAGCCTCCGCCGCCGCTCGGATCCCGTCGGCATCGAGTACCCCTTCCTCGGTTGCGACGCCGTCGACGAGCGCTCCGGGGACGGTCTCGAACGTCGGCGCGTGGACCGACACGTCGGCGTCGCCGTCGTAGACCGCCTCGGGAGGCGACGGTTGCTCCGGTACCGACTCCCCGCCGTCGGCCGGCCGGATCTTGAGCGTCGACGCGACGACGTACGTCGGGACCCCGGCGTCGCGTGCGGCGAGCGCGAGGATCCGGGTGCCGGTTTTGTTCACGACGTCGCCCGCTGGCGTGACCGCGTCCGCGCCGACGAGAGCGGCATCGACGTCTACCTCGGTAAGGGCGGTCGGGAGCCCCGCCTCCGTGGTCAGGGTGACGGCGGCGTCGGTGTCGGTTGCGGCCCGCTCCGCGACGCCGACACCCTCCCGCTCCGGCCGGGATTCGGCCACGACGAGCCGGTCCGGCGACAGCGACGCCAGCGCCGTCCGGACTGTCCCCGACCGCGAGAGGGTCGCCACCGCGGTCGCGTCGGCGTCGCCGAGCCGACCGACGGCCGCCTGCGCTGCCCCGTCTCCGGCCGCGAGGACCGCATCGAGGACGGTGACCGCGCAGTCGACGACGGCGTCCGGCTCCGCGGGGACCGGCTCGGCGGCTGCGACCGCCCGGTCGACCGCGTTCGCGACCGCGGCCATCTCCGGGCGGGCGGTCCGGAGGTCGCGGGCGACCGCGGCGACAGTCTCCCACGTTTCGGCCTCAGTGGCGGCGTCGCGGAGGACTTCCAGCGCCCGAGCGGCGATCCACGCCGAGCCGTGCGTCCGGTCCTGGCGGACCGTCTCGACGGTCGGAGCGACCCGGCGCCACGCCGTCCACAGCCCCGGGGCGGTCTCCCGGGTCCGGATCGCGGTCGGATCGACCCACTCGACGTCGTCGAACGCGCCCTCGGCAGTTCCCGGCCGCGTGTCGGTCTCGAAAAGCACCGGCAGGACGGCGTCCGCCGCCCCGTCGCCCTCGGGGAGCGGTCGCCCCGCACGGACGAACTCGAAGTCCCCGGTCTCCGAGCCGAACGCCTCGCGGAGCAACCGCCGGCCGGCGGTCCCGACGGACGGATCCGTGCCGTCGACGCGGCCGGAGGGTACGTCCCGGTATCCGGAATCGGGGGACGCCGCGTCGCTCCGGCGGCCGAGCAGTACCCGCCGGCGGTTCCTGAGGAAACACCGGACCACGCGCGTCATCGCCACGGGCTTGGCCGGCCGTCCGAAACGGTCTTTCGGTGCGGTGGGGCGCGTGGCGACCGGCCACCCGCCGGACGCGCCGACTTCGATACCGGACACGATGGCCAACACCTGTCCGCTTTTTTGTCGGCGTCGCAACCCGTAGGTATGGAACTGTTCGCTGTCCCGAATCTGCCCGAGGTGCGACCGGGCGACGACGTCGGCGCGCTACTGCGCGACCGCGCCGATCTCCGCAACGACGACGTGGTGTGTGTCGCCTCGACCGTCGTCTCGAAGGCCGAGGGGCGAAGCGTCGATCTGGCGTCGTTCCCGGCCGGCCCGCGGGCGCGGGAGTTGGCCGACACGCTCGCCGAGCACGCCGCCGGCGATCCCGACCCACGGTTCGTGCAGGCGGTACTGGAGGAGAGCGTAGAGGTGCTGATGGAGACGCCGTTCCTGCTGACGGAGACCCGGTTCGGGCACGTCGGCGTCAACGCCGGCATCGACCGGTCGAACGTGCCCGAGGGCGACGTTCTACTCCTGCCGGAGCGACCCGGAGACAGCGCCGCGCGGATCCGCGAGTCCCTGCCCGCCGACCGCGTCGTGGTCACCGACACCTGCGGGCGGCCGTTCCGGCACGGCCAGCGGGGCGTCGCGATCGGGTGGGACGGCCTCCAGCCGAGCCGGGACTGGCGCGGCGAGACCGACCGCGACGGCCGCGAACTCGGCGTCACCGTCGAGAACGTCGTCGACGAACTCGCCGCCGCGGCCAACCTCGTCGCCGGGGAGGGTGACGGCGGCACCCCCGCGGTCGTGGTTCGGGGCTTCGAGTGGGGCGACCACGCCGGCAGCGACGAGCACTTCCGGGAGATCGGGACCGACTACGTCCGACAGGCCATCAGGGGGTGGTCGTATGCGTGAGGACGCGTCGGCGACTCTGGGTGTCGAACTGACGCCGGAGGAGCCGATTCCGACGGTCGTCGACCGCGGGGTCGCCGCCGAGGCGGCGGGCTACGACGTCGCGTTCGTGTCGTGTCACTACAACAACCGCGACCCGTTCGCGACCCTCGCGCGGCTGGCGGGCGAGACCGACGGGATCCGGCTGGGGCCGGGCGTGGCGAACCCCTACGAACTGCATCCCGTGACGCTCGCGAGCAAGACCGCGACGGTCGCGGAGCTGTCCGGGGGTCGAGCCGCCTTCGGGATCGGCCCGGGCGACCCCTCGACGCTCCGGAACCTCGGACTCGACGACGAGCGGGGGCTCCGGTCGGTGCTCGAGGCGTTCAAAGTCGCGGAGGACCTCTGGGCCGGCGAGCGGGTGACCCACGACGGGACGTTCGAGGCCGACGACGCCGGGCTGAACTTCGAGGTTCCCGGGGAGATCCCGGTGTACGTCGGCGGCGAGGGGCCGCACATGTGCCGGATGGCCGGGAAGCACGCCGACGGCCTGCTGTTCAACGGCTCCCACCCCGAGGACCTGTCGTGGGCGCGTGACCGCGTCGAGGAGGGGACTGAGGACCGGCCGGACGAGCGGGACCCGTTCGACCTGCTGGCGTACGCGAGCGTCAGCGTCGGCCGCGACGCCGAGGCCGCCCGCGAGGCCGCCCGGCCACCCGTGGCGTTCATCGTCGCCGGCGCGGCCCCGCCGGTGCTCGATCGACACGGGATCGACGCCGACGACGCGGCGGCGATCGGCGACCACATCGCCGCGGGGGAGTTCACCGAGGCGTTCGGCCTGGTCACCGGGGGGATGATCGATGCGTTCTCCGTGGCCGGGACGCCCGAATCCGTGACCGAGCGGATGGCCGCGCTCCGCGAGCACACCGAGGGGATCGTGATCGGGTCGCCGCTGGGGCCGGACCCCGAGGCGGCGGTCGAACTCGCGGCCGAGGCGTGGCGGGCAAGCGCGCCGGAGTAGCCGGCTGTCGGGACGGCAGGGGGCCTGGCGCTCGGGGAGTTCCTACCGTGCCGTCTCCCCGGAGTCGGCGTCGGGGGCGCTCGCGCCCGACCCGGTGAGCGCGTTCCGGAGCGCCCCGACGACGAGGTAGCCGAAGACCCCGATCGCGGCGGTCGTGAGTCCGCCGCCGATCAGAAAGGAGACCGCGGTGAGCGGGTCGACCCCGAGGAAGACGTCGAGCAGGAAGATCCGAACGAGATCGAAGACGCTGACGACCAGTTGGACGATGAAGTCAACGACGGTGACCATACCCGTTCTTTGTCGCCATCGTATTAGTGTGTACGGAACGGACGGTCGAGCCGCTACGCATTTGTCCCGCCCGCCGCTCCGTTCCGGTATGGGCCGGGATCGGTCGCTCGACGAGTTCCTCGGCGGCGAGTCTCCGGATCCTGGGTCGTCAGCGACGGATCCGGCCGCCGACGAGGATGAAAAGGCTGAGCCAGGGACGGACGTCGACGGGGAGGACGCGGCGGCCGACGACGGAGGGGCGGATGTCGACGACGAAGGGGCGGACGTGGGTAGCGCGGGAACGGACGCCGAGAGCGCGGATGTCGGCGGCGAGGGGGCGGAGGCCGACACTGCGGTGGGAGAGCCTGACGGCGGGGGAGTGGACGCGGAGCCGGCACCCGGCGGGGCGGGCGACCACGGCGACGAGCGCGACGGGGAGACGGATCACGCCGCGACGGGTCCAGCGGACGCCGAACCCGCGTCCGTCACCTACCGCTGGGAGCCCGACGGCGTCCCGTGTGCGGAGTGCGGGGCGACCGTCGACCTGCTCTGGGCCGGGGGATCGGGGCAGGTGTGTGCCGACTGCAAGGAGTGGTAGCCGACGGCGGGGCCACAGCGGTCGCGGCCGGTCACTCCAGCCGCGTATTCCGCCGGTCGAACCCGCGGACGAGCGTCTCCTCCGCGACGGTCAGGACTGTCGGTCGACCGTGCGGGCAGTTGTAGGGGTTCTCACACGCCCCAAGCCGGTCGAGGAGCGCGTCGGCTTCCGCGTCGGTCAGGTCGTCGCCGGCCTTCAGTGACGGGTGACACGCGAGGTCCTTCAGGGAGTCGTCGCGGCCGTCGTCCGGCGTCTCACCCCGTTGAAGGGCGTCGATCGCGTCCCGGACGCTCTCGGGGTCGGCGGGTCGGGACAGCGGCGCCGGTACCGACCGGACCCGCACCGCCGACCCGTCGAACGGGTCGACGTCGTACCCCAGATCCGCGAGCGCGTCGCGGTGGGAGTCCGCCGCGGCGTACTGTGCAGGCGTCACCGACACGGTCGCCGGCGGGTCGATCGGTGCCGTCGGTGGGTCGTCGCCGACCGCCTCGCGCAGTCGCTCGTAGTTGATCCGCTCGTGGGCGGCGTGTTGGTCGACCACCAGCAGGTCGCCCTCGAACGCACACAGCAGGTAGAGCCCGCGGAACTGCCCGACGAAATCGGCCTCGGCGAAGGCCGTGTCGCCGGGATCGAACGGTTCGACCGCCCCATCGAGGTCCATCGAGAGGTCCTCGCTCCGCCGGCGGTCCGCGGTCGACAGCGCGTCGGCGACGGCGGATTCGACCGCGTCGGCGACGGCGTCGGGCGCGCGGAGTCGGACCTCCCGCTTCCGCGGGTGGACGTTGTGGTCGGCCCAGCCGTCGGGAACGGACACCGACGCGGCGGCGACCGGCGCGCGGCCGTCGGGTAGGCGGTCGCCGTAGCCGTCGACGACGGCCCGCCGGAGCCGGCCGTTGCGGACCGGGCGGCCGCCGACGTCGACGTAGATGTGGTCCCGCCGGGCCCGGGTGATCGACGGCTGGACGAGCGTCCCGCGGAGCCGGACGTCCGCCGGTCCGTCGCCGTTCCCGGGTGCGTCGGTCCCGAGCCCGGCGGTCGCGTCGAACGCCGTCGTCCGCGACGCCACCTTGCGATCGTAGACGCCGAGCAGAGCGTCGGCGTACTCGCCCGTTCCCGGCGTGGAGAACACCCCACTTCCGTCGTGTGCCAGCGAGAACCCCACGTCGGGGCGGGCCACGGCGTACCGCGAGACCGCGTCGCTGACCCGTGCGAACTCGGTCCGGGCGGTCGACAGCGACGCCCGACGGGCGGGGGTGTCGGCGAAGAGATCGCGGACGGTGACGGTCGTCCCCCGGCCCCGACCCGCGGCCTCGACGCGGTCGGCGCCCGGGCCGCCGGTCGCGACGACCCGGGTGCCGCGCGGCCCGCCGTCGTTGGTCACGAGTTCGAGGTCGGCGACGGTGGCGACGCTGGCGAGCGCCTCCCCGCGGAACCCCAGCGTCTCGGCCGTTTCGACCGACCCGCCGGGGTCGAGTTTGCTGGTCGTGTGTCGCTCGACTGCGAGTTCCGCGTCCGAGCGGTCCATCCCGCGGCCGTCGTCGCGCACGCTGATCCGCTCGGTACCGTCGCCCGCGATGTCGATGTCGATCCGGGAGGCCCCGGCGTCGAGGGCGTTCTCGACGAGTTCGACGACCACGTCCGCGGGGCGGGTGACGACCTCGCCGGCGGCGACGCTCGCGACGGTGGCCTCGTCTAACCGTCGCACGGGGCGGTCGGCCGCGGGGGCGGGATGCTCGTCACTCATCCAGTCGTCGCTGTAGGTCCTCCAGCGTGTTGAGGGCTTCGAGCGGCGTCGTCCGGGCGATCTCGACGTCGCGGAGCGCCTCGATGACGTCGCCGTCGGCGCCCGTCGGGGCGGCCGCCTCGTCGCCGCCGCGGTCGCCGTTCTCCAGCCCCTCGACGTACGCGGCGAGGGTGTCGCCGCGGTCCGATTGCGGGGTTGCGGGCGTGCCGGGGTCGGATCCCGTCGACTCCTGTCGGTCGGGTCCGGACTCTGCCGTCTCCCCGGGATCGGAGCCGGCATCCTCGCCTTCCACGCCGTCGCCGGACGCGTCCTCGGCCGCGGTCGACGCCGCCGAGCCCGCGGCCCCGCGGACGTACTCGCGGGCGCGCTCGACGACCCGATCCGGGACCCCTGCGAGCTTCGCGACCTCGACGCCGTACGACGACGAGGCGGGGCCCTCGGCGACGCGGTGGAGGAAGGTGACCTCCGTTTCGTCGGCGTCCGGCGCATCGGGGTCGCCGCCCTGCTTGCTCACGGTGAAGTGGCGGTTGAACGCGTTCGGGAGGTCGGCCGCCAGGTCCGTGAGGTCGTGGTAGTGGGTCGCAAACAGCGTGGTGGCGCCGACCTCGTCGTGGACGAACTCCGTGGTGGCGCGGGCGATCGCCAGCCCGTCGGCCGTGGAGGTGCCGCGGCCGACCTCGTCGAGCAGCACCAACGAGTCGGCGGTTGCGTCGTGGAGGATGTCGGTGAGTTCCGACATCTCGCGCATGAACGTCGACTGGCCGCCCGCGATGTCGTCGGAGGCGCCCACCCGCGTGAAGATGCGGTCCAGGATCGGCAACTCGGCCGCGTCGGCGGGCACGAAACTCCCGGCCTGCGCCAGCAGACAGATCAGCGCGACCTGGCGCATGTACGTCGACTTCCCGCTCATGTTCGGCCCGGTGATGACCGCGACGTGGCCCTCTGTGAAGTCGATCCCGTTGGGGACGAACTCGTCTTGCGTCCGCTCGACCACCGGGTGCCGGCCGGCGTCGATCCGGAGGGGCTCTACGCCCATTTCGGGGCGGACGTAGCCAGCGTCGGCGGCGACGGTCGCGAAGGTTGCGAGAGCGTCGAGGCGGGCCAGCGCGTCCGCGAGCGTTTGGAGCCGCTCGGTCTCGGCGGCGACCCGCGAGCGGACCTCACAGAACAGTTCGTATTCCATCGAATCGGCGCGCTCCGAGGCCGAGAGGATCTCCTCCTCGCGGCGTTTCAGTTCCGGGGTGTAGAACCGTTCGGCGTTCTTCAACGTCTGTCTGCGGGTGTAGTCGTCGGGCACCCGGTCGAGGTTGGGGTTCGTGACCTCGATGTAGTAGCCGTGGACCTGCGTGTAGCCGACTTCGAGGGAGTCGATCCCGGTGCGCTCCCGCTCGCGCTCCTCCAGCGACGACACCCACTCGCGGCCCTCGCGTTCGGCGGCCCGGACCTCGTCGAGGTCGTCGTCGAACCCGTCGCGGATAACCCCGCCCTCCGTGATCTCCTGCGGCGGGTCGGGGACGATCGCGCGGTCGATCAGGTCGCGGACGTCGGCGAGTTCGTCGAGGGCGTCACGGAGGTCCGCGAGCGCGGCCGAGTCCACGTCGTCGAGGGCGGTCTTCAACTCCGGGACCACCGCGAGGGTCGTCCGCAGCGACCGGAGGTCGCGGGCGTCGGCGCGCTCCTGTGAGATCCGCGCCGCCAGGCGTTCGAGGTCGTACACCTTCGAGAGGTGCTCCCTGACGGCCTCGCGGGCGATCGGTCGGTCGAGCAGCTCCGCGACCGCGTCGTGGCGGCGCCGGATCCGTTCTGCGTCGACCAGCGGGCGGCGGAGCCACGCCTCCAGCCGGCGACGCCCGAGCGCCGAGACCGTCCGGTCGACGGTCCCGACGAGCGTCCCGCCGCCGCCCGGCTGCCGCGACTCGAACAGTTCGAGGCTCCGCATCGCGGTCGCGTCCAGGCGGAGCGACCGCCGGAGGTCGTAGCGCTGCACCCGCGAGACGTACGGGAGCGCCCCGTCGTCGCCCTGGGTGTACTCGGCGTACGACAGCAGCCCGCCGACCGCCCGGCGCTCGACCGGTGCGTCGAGGACGGCCGCCGGCTCCGCGACGTAGCCCGACAGCGTCGCGTCGGCGGCGTCGAGGCCGAAGACCGCCGGGTCGCGCTCGGTCACCATCGTCTCGAACCCCAGCGCCGACGCGTCGAGGTCGGTGTCGGGACCGACGACCACCTCCGCGGGCGCGAGGCGTTCGAGCTCCGTCCGGATCCGATCGGTCGGCCCCGCCGTGACCCGGCACTCGCCGGTGGAGACGTCGAGCGTCGCCAGCGCCGCGGGCGGGTCGTCGGGGTCGTCTGTACCCCCCTCGGCACTACCCGAATCACGCGCCACCAGCGCGGCCAGATACGTCGCGCTCGCCCGATCCAGCAGGTCGTCGTCGACCACCGTCCCGGGGCTGACGACGTTCGTCACCGCGCGGTCGACCAGTCCGGTGGCCTCCTCGGCGTCCTCGACCTGGTCGGCGATCGCGACCCGGAAATCCGCGTCGAGCAGCGCCTCCAGGTACGACGCGGCGTTGTCGATCGGGATCCCCGCCATCGGGTAGGTGCCGGTCGAGTCCTCCCGCTGGGTGAGCGTCACCTCACACACCCGAGCGACAGTTTCGGCGGCCTCACAGAACGCCTCGTAGAAGTCGCCGACCTGGAAGAGCACGATCGCGTCGGGGTGGGCCCGACAGAGGTCGAGATACTGCGAGAGCATCGGCGTGAGCTCCTCGGCGCGATCGAGCATCTTCTCGGGCGGGCCCTCCGGCCGCGTGTCGTCGGCGCCCGTCGTTGCCGGTTCGCCGCCGGGTGGCGCCGGTCCGCTCCCGTCGCCGTCGTCGGCGCGGTCGCCGTCTCTCCCGACTGCGTCAGCGTCCGCCCCGTCCATACCTACGGGACCGCGGCCGAGGCGTAAAAACCCAACTGGAGCCAGCAGCGGGGGAGTCGGGGCGAGCGCGGGGGGGGGGCGGTCGACGCGCTGGGCCGGGGTGGGCGGGGCTCAGGGTCGGGCCCTCGGGAACGGCCGGCCGGCTCCAGCGCCCGGCACACGTCCCCAGCAGAGTTACGTACACGCGGGGGTTATAGTGGTACGATACCACGGACCGATGACAGCCACACTATCCCCGCCGGTCCAACCGACGCCGTTCAACACATGACCGACGCAGACGCCGTTCCGGACACCGAACCGAGGGAAGAGGAGCCAACCCCGCTCGACCTCGACGAGGCGGCGGAACTGACATCCCGGATCATCGACAACGTCGAACGCGTCATCGTCGGCCAGCCCGACGCGATCGAACACATCCTCGTGACGTTATTCGCGCGCGGGAACCTCCTCCTCGAGGACGTTCCCGGCGTCGGCAAGACGATGCTCGCGCGGGCGGTGGCGACCTCGTTGGACTGCTCGTTCAACCGGGTGCAGTTCACGCCCGATCTCCTGCCCTCTGACGTGACCGGGGTGAGCGTGTTCAACGAGAAGACCCGGGAGTTCGAGTTCCAGCCCGGGCCGGTGTTCGGGAACGTCGTTCTCGGCGACGAGATCAACCGCGCGCCGCCGAAGACGCAGGCCGCCCTCCTGGAGGTGATGTCCGAACAGCAGGTCACCGTCGACGGCGAGACCTACCCGGTCCCGGATCCCTTCATCGTGATCGCGACGCAGAACGACGTCGAGCCGGGCCGCACGTACGAACTGCCGGTTGCTGAGGTCGACCGCTTCACCAAGAAGATCCGGCTGGGCTATCCCGACGAGGCCGAGGAGACCGAACTGCTCGGCCGTCTCACCGGCAAACACCCGATCGAGTCGCTCGATCCCGTCGCCTCCGTCGAGGACGTCCGCCGGGCCAGGGAGACCGTCGCCGGCGTGACCGTCAGGGAACCGGTGCGGTCGTACATCACCCGGCTGGCGGGGTACACGCGCGATCACGCACGGCTCGGGGTCAGCCCGCGGGGCGCGATCGCGCTGGTCCGGACCTCGCAGGTCCGGGCGGTGTTCGAGGGTCGGGATTACGTCATCCCCGACGACGTCCAGACGGAGGCGCCGACGGTGTGGGGCCACCGGGTGCGGACCGACACGGACGTCGACGGGACGGCGATCGTCGAACGCGCCCTCGAGGAGGTCGCCGTCGAGTGAGATGCGGCCCACACGACGCGGATACGCGGTCGTCGGCGTGATCGTCGCCGCCGTCGCCGCCGGCGCGGTGTTCGGTGCACGCGCCCTCGACGCGGTCGTCCTGCCCGGCTTGGTCGCGCTCGTCGCCGCCGCGATACAGCTCCGAGGAGCCCCGCAGGTCGATGTGGATCGGACGCTCCCCCCGGCGGACGTCGCCGGGTCGAGCGGGACCGTCACCCTCGAACTCGACGGCGACCGGACGTACCCGGTCACGGTCCGGGACCGGCTACCGGAGGGGGTCGACCCCGAGACCCCCCCACGAGGGCGCGGCGCAGGCGGCGACGAGACGGTCGTCGACGCCGCGGTCGACGGCGACCCGGTGACGTACGGGATCGTCCCGCAGCGACGCGGGGAACACGTCGTCGGCCCCGCGACCGTCGTCGCGACCGACGTGCTCGGCCTGCTCGAACGGTCCACGGTGATCGACCGCCGCGACACGCTCGTGACCTTCCCCCGCGTGGGAACCCTCCCGGGGACGCTCGGCGCGGAACTGCAGGCGGCCTACCAGTCCCGGGCGACGACGCAGCGCGACGAGTTCGACGACCTCCGGGAGTACGTCCGGGGGGATTCGCTCCGCGACATCCACTGGAAGTCGTCGGCGCGTCACGACGAGCTGATGGTCCAGGAGTTCACCGACAGGGCCGACCCCGAGCGGGTGACGGTCGCAATCGGCGTCGACGAGGGGGCGGGACAGGTCGGTGACGACGGCACCGGCGACACCCCGGCCGACAGGATGGCGGCGGCGGCCGCGACGGTGTCGGTCGCCCTCGTCCGCGGCGGGGCGTCGGTGACGCTCACCACGCCCTCGGGCACCGTCGACGCGTCGCCGGGGCGGATCCGGCCGGCGCTGCGTCACCTCGCGGTCGCGGCGGGCGGACGGGTGCCGGCCGCCGAGGCCGACGTCCGCGTTGTCGCGGACGGCGAGGCCGTGTCGATCAGGTTCGACGGCCGCGAGCACCGCTTCGAGGGGCGGGTCGGCGACGCCGTCTCGCTCCGGGAAGTCACCGAGTACGTCGACGCCCCGCCGGAGCAAGCGGGAAGCGGGCCCGATGACCCCGCCGACGCGGTCGCGGGGAGCGCGGCGACGGACCGCGGTGTCGCTTCCGACGGATCGGGGGGAAGCGCGAGCGGACCCGAACGGAGGGGTGTCGAGTGAGTTCGCGAGGGCGTCAGCGTGCGGGACCGTCGGGGGACACACGGTCGCTTGGAACGGTCGGTCGGATTGACGGGAGCCGCGCGCTCGCAGTCGTCGGGCTCGCGGCGTTGACTTGGGCGTACGTGAGCGTGCTGTGGCGCGTGACCGACGTGGTCGGCGGGAGCGTCCGGTTCGCCGCCGCGGTCGCGGTGGCGCTCGGGCTCGCCGTCGTCGTCGGCCGGGTCGTCGGCGTGCGAGTCGCGGTCGGGGTGACCGCCCTGCTCGTGGCGGCGGGCTTTGCGGGCTACCTCCTGACGCTGCCTGCGAGCCAGCTCCAGCTTCTGACCCCCGACCGGATCATCAACGACACCATCGCGCTCCTGACGGGGCTGTCGATCCTCCGGCTGGTCGGCGCGGGGACGTGGGCGACCGCCATCGTGCCCGCCCCGGTGTTCCTCTCGTGGTACCTCGCGGTCCGGCGGCGCTACGGCCTCGCGGCGGCGGCCGGCGGCGCCGCCCTGGCGCTCGTCGTGCTCACGGGCGACGCCGACGGGGCCGTGACGCTCGTGGGCGTGGTCGGCGCGGCCCTCTCCGGCGCGGCATCGACCGCCGAACGGCACGGGACCGGACTGCGGCAGGTCGACGTCGTGACCGTGGTGGTAGCGGCGATGATCGTCGCTGCGGCGACGCTGTCGGTGGTTCCGGGCGCAGCGACGTCGCCGGTGCTGCCCGACCGCGACTCCCCGACCGCCGAGGCCAGCCTGGTCGAGGCCGACGACAGCGTCGAGGTCGTCGGGAGCATCCGGCTGTCGCCGTCGGTCCGGTTCAGGGTCGAAAGCGAGCGGGCGTCCTACTGGCAGACCGCGTCGTACGACAGATACACCGGCGACGGATGGGTCCGGACCGGCGAAGCCAGCGCGTACGAGGGGCAGCTCGCGGGACCGCCGGGCGAGACGCGGGCGCTCCGGCAGCTCGTCACCGCCGAGGACACCATCTCCGTTCTCCCGGCGGCGTGGAAGCCCGTCGAGGTCAGCGGGGACGTGGCGACCGACGCGTCGGTGACCCCGCAGGGTAACCTCCGTCCCGGCCGCTCGCTCCGGCCGGGCGAGACCTACGGGGTTCGGAGCCGCGTCCCGACAGCCGACCCCGGGGACCTCCGCCGGGCGGGCACCGACTACCCCGAGCGGGTGACCGACGCCTACCTCCAGCTCCCGGGGAGCACGACCGATCGGGTGCGCGAACTTTCCGCGGAGGTCGCCGGCGACGCCGAGACGCCGTACGACAAGGCAGTCGCGATCGAGCGGTACCTGGAGAGCGAAAAGCAGTACTCCCTGAGCGTGCCGGCGCCCTCCGGCGACGTCGCGGACACCTTCCTCTTCGAGCGGGAGGCGGGCTACTGCACCTACTACGCCACGACGATGGTGGTGATGCTCCGCTCGCAAGGGGTGCCCGCGCGGTTCGCCACCGGCTACACGCCGGGGGAGGCAGTCGGCGACGACGAGCGGGTGGTCCGCGGGCTCGACTCCCACGCGTGGGTGGAGGTGTACTTCCCCGACGTGGGGTGGATCCGGTTCGATCCGACGCCGTCGGGGCCGCGTGAGACCGCCGAGACCGCCCGGCTGACGGAAGCGCGACAGGGTGGCGCCACGGACGTCGACGTCGCGGGCACCAACGGATCGGAAACGACGCCGTCGATCCAGGGGGGCAACCCCGGCGAGATCGACGTCAGCGAGGGCGTGACGCCGGTCGGCGTGAACGTCTCCAGCAACGAAAACCCGAACACCACGGGGACCGAGGAGTCCAGACAGGGCGGCGGCCCCGGCCCCGGCAGCGGGAGTGACGGCGGCCCGTCGCTGCCGTCGCTGCCGTCGACGCGGACGCTACTCGTCGGCGTCGCCGCCCTGCTGGGCGTTACAGCGGGCGCGTACCGGACCGGCACCGTCGAGCGGACCGCGGGGCTGCTCGCCGCGCAGTTCCAGCGACGGCGCGACCCCGACACCGACGCGGTCCGCGCGTACCGACGGCTTGCGGTCCTGCTCGAACGCCGGTACCGACCCCGTCGCTCCGGGGAGACGCCGCGGGGCTACGTCGAGTCGGTCGCAACCGGGATGTTCGGCGGGGACGACGTGGAGCAGGTGGTGGAGCTGTACGAACGGGCGGAGTACGGCCACGGCGTCAGTGCCGCGGAGGCCGACGAGGCGGTGGCGACGGTCGACCGGCTGGTGCGGTCCGCGACGCCGATCCGCCGCCGGTTCCGGTAGCGAACCCGGAGCTGGACGATCACCCCGGGCGACCGTTCGGGCTCCCGATACTGTTTAATATCCCCATCCTGTACTTTCGGGCTGTAATGTCGGAAGTCTGCTCGACGTGCGGACTCCCTGAGGAGCTCTGCGTCTGCGAGGACGTCGCCAAAGAGTCCCAGGAGATCACCATCCGCATCGACGAGCGCCGCTACGGAAAGGAGGTAACGGTCATCGAAGGGTTCGATCCCAAGGACGTGGATATGGACAGCCTCTCCTCGGACCTCAAATCGAAGTTCGCCTGCGGCGGCACCGTCGAGGACGGCGCCATCGAGCTCCAGGGGAACCACACCGGTCGCGTCGAGGACTTCCTCCGCGACAAGGGTTTCAACGTCGCGTGACCGTCACCTGACCGCCCTGCGCCGGGCAACCCCCCGCCGTCGCTCGCGGGGGTAGCCGCCCAGTTCCCGCCCAAACACTTCTTGCCGAGTAGCCCCTGCAATCGGCTATGGACCGGCGCCCGGCGGCCCTCCTCGGACGCGTCCGCGACGCCGTCGAGCCGCCGCCGCGACTCGTCGACTGGTCGCTGTTTGCAATCGTCGGCTTCGAGGTCGTCACCGGGCTGGTCTCGTTCACCGTCGGGTCGGCGTCGTGGTGGCCGCTGTTTTGGGCCCACCGGATCGCGGGGCTGACCTTCGTCGCGCTTCTGGGCTTCAAACTCGCCCGGGTGCGACACCGGGTGACCGACCGGCGGCTGTGGCGGCGGTCGACCGGGCTGTCGGTGCTGACCGCGGTCGCGGCAATCGGCGCGCTCGCAACGGCCGTTGTGTGGGTGTTCGGGCTCGACATCAGGCTCTCGTACTGGACGCTCCTGAGCGTCCACGTCGGGTTCGGACTCGTCCTGCTTCCGCTCGTGGTGGCGCACCTCTCGACCCGGTTCCGGCTGCCCCGCCGCGAGGACTTCGACCGGCGGCGGACCACCCTGAAGTACGCGGGGTTGTTGCTCTCCGGGGCGGTGGTCTACCGGACGCAGGAACTCACAAACCGGGTGCTCGACACTCCGGGCGCCGACCGGCGGTTCACCGGCTCGCAGCCACGTGAGGGCGAGGGCAACGGCGCGTTCCCGGTGACCTCGTGGGTCGCCGACGACCCCGAGCCGGTCGACCGCGGGGCGTGGACCCTGGAAGTGGCCGGCGCGGTCGACACGGACCTGGAGTTCGGCTACGACGAGGTCGATCCCGACGCCGAACGCGAGGCGCTTTTGGACTGTACCAGCGGGTGGTACACCGTCCAGCGGTGGGGGGGGCTCCGGGTCGGCGACCTGCTGGAATCGGCCGGCGCCGACGCGGACGCCCGATACGTCCGGTTCGTGTCGGTTACGGGCTACCGGTGGTCGCTGCCGATCGCGGAGGCACGCGACGCGCTGCTCGCGACCCACGTCGGCGACGCGCGGCTGAGTCACGGCCACGGCGCGCCGGCGCGGCTCGTCGCGCCCGGGCGGCGGGGGTTCCAGTGGGTGAAGTGGGTCACCCGGATCGAGGTCCGGCGGCGGGGCGATCCGGCACAGTGGGTGGTCACCCTGATCAGCGGGTTCGATTAGGGGCCGGCGAGGGTGGCGTTCGGGCGAGCCCGGCGCCGGCCGTGTGAGACCGGGGCATACTCCGTCAGAACCCGCCGTATCCGTCGATTTCGCCGTCGGCAAAGCACTACCCTTTTGACCCTCCTGCCGGTACAGGTGGGTATAATGGGCCGACGAAAGAAGATCGTACAAGAGTGCGAGCAGCTGATGGAGGATCCGGAGCAGATCCGGAACATCGCCATCGCGGCTCACGTCGACCACGGGAAGACCACGCTGACCGACAACCTTCTCGCCGGGGCGGGGATGATCGCCGACGAGGGCGAGGCGACCCGGCTGATGATGGACACAGAGGAGGACGAACAGGAGCGTGGGATCACCATCGACGCGGCGAACGTGTCGATGACCCACGAGTACCAAGACGAGAATCACCTGATCAACCTGATCGACACGCCCGGCCACGTCGACTTCGGCGGCGACGTGACGCGGGCGATGCGCGCGGTCGACGGCGCACTCGTCGTCGTCGACGCCGTCGAGGGCGCGATGCCGCAGACCGAGACGGTCGTCCGGCAGGCGCTGCGGGAGGGCGTCAAGCCCGCGCTGTTCATCAACAAGGTCGACCGTCTCATCTCGGAGCTCCAGGAGGGGCCCCAGGAGATGCAGGAGCGGCTCCAGAGCGTCATCGCCGACGTCAACGAGCTGATCCGCGGGATGACCGAGAACCGCGACGACATCGACGACTGGACCGTCTCCGTCCAGGACGGCACCGTGGCGTTCGGGTCGGCGCTGTACAAGTGGGGCGTCTCCGCGCCGTCGATGCAGCGCACCGGGATCGGGTTCCCGGAGATCATCGAGATGGAGCGCAACGACCAGCGGCTGGAGCTCCACGAGCAGACGCCGCTGTCGGACGTCGTGCTCGATATGGTCGCCGAGCACTTCCCGAACCCGCTGGACGCCCAGCCGCGGCGGATCCCGCGGGTCTGGCGTGGCGACGCCGACTCCGACCTCGCCCGCCAGATGGAGGAGGTCGACGACGACGGCGAGGTGGTCTTCATGGTGACCGACATCTCGATGGACCCCCACGCCGGCGAGATCGCCACCGGCCGGCTGTTCAGCGGGACCATCAAGCAGGGCCAGGAGCTGTACGTCTCCGGGACAGTAGGGAAAAACCGCGTCCAGTCGGTCGGAATCTTCATGGGCGGCGAGCGGGAGGAGCTCGACCGCGGGGTCCCCGCCGGCAACATCGCGGCGGTGACAGGCTTGCGTGACGCGATCGCGGGCTCGACGGTCTCCTCCGTGGAGATGACGCCGTTCGAGTCGATCGAGCACATCTCCGAGCCGGTCATCACGAAATCCGTGGAGGCCGAGAGCATGGACGACCTGCCGAAGCTCATCGAGACGCTCCAGCAGGTCGCAAAGGAGGACCCGACCATCCGGGTGGAGATCAACGAGGACACCGGCGAGCACCTGATCAGCGGACAAGGCGAGCTCCACCTCGAGGTCATCACCCAGCGCATCGAGAAGAACCAGGGGATCCCGGTCCAGACGGGTGAACCGATCGTGGTGTTCCGCGAGGCGCCGCAGTCCTCGTCCCGCGAGGTCGAGGGCGTTTCGCCGAACCGCCACAACAAGTTCTACATCACCGTCGAGCCGCTCGCCGACGACATCGTCGACGCGATCAAGCGCGGCGAGGTCTCGATGGACATGCCCGAGTTGGAACGCCGCGAGGCGCTGCAGGAGGCCGGGATGGACAAGGACACCTCCCAGGAGGTCGAACACATCCACGGCACCAACGTCCTCATCGACGACACGAAGGGGATCCAGCACCTCAACGAGACGATGGAACTCGTCATCGAGGGCCTGGAGGAGGCGCTCGACGACGGCCCGCTCGCCAACGAGCCGGTCCAGGGCTCGCTGCTGCGGCTCCACGACGCGAAGCTCCACGAGGACACCATCCACCGCGGCCCCGCACAGGTCATCCCCGCGGTTCGGGATGCGGTCCACCGCGCGCTGATCGACGCCGACATCAAACTGTTGGAGCCGATCCAGGACGTCCGCATCGACGTCCCCTCGGCACACATGGGGTCGGCCTCCGGCGAGATCCAGGGGCGTCGTGGCCGCGTCGACGACATGTTCCAGGAGGGCGATCTGATGGTCATCGAGGGGATCGCCCCCGTCGAGGAGATGATCGGGTTCTCCTCGGACATCCGGTCGGCCACCGAGGGTCGCGCGTCGTGGAACACCGAGAACGCCGGGTTCCGCGTGCTCGCCGACAACCTCCAGCGCGAGAAGATCATGGAGATCCGCGAGCGGAAGGGAATGAAGCTCGAACTCCCGGCGTCGGTCGACCAGTTCTGAGGCGGTCGACCACGTCGGCCCGCAGTCGGCCCACCTACGTCGGGTTTCGTTTTCGGGTTTTGATCGGGTAGTCGCCCGGCCGGCTTCCGTCCGCACACACCAGTCCGTGTGTCGTTGAGCGACTCCCGACGGGAAAGCCGCCGTCGGCCGGGACTGGAAGGGGCCGCGCTCTCGCCAACCGAGACGACGCAAGCACCGAAGGAGCGAACCGGGCGAGACCGGAGGTCTCGCCGGAAACCGGCGGCGAGCCGCCGGTGACGAGGTGAGCGACGAGGAGCACGGCGAGCCCATCGAGTCGAGAGCGCGGGGGCTTCCGGGGTCTTTGTCCCGCTCCTGGCGATCGTATTCTTGATTAAATAGTCCCGTTCCGACGCCGGCAACGTGTGTCGCCGACGAAGGCTTATATCGGTCGGGGAGTTGAGGTAGGGGTATGCGTACGGGTACGACCCCACGACCGCGAGCCGTCGACGCGAGACCGGACCGCAGCCCCCCCGTGTCGCGGCCGACACCGGTCCGTGGGACGCCGTCGGGAGGGGTCCGACGGTGACCTCCACGCTCGGCTCCGACGCCGACCGGGAGGGATCGCGGGCGGCCGAGGAGGGCACGGGCCACGACGGCGCCCCACAGCCCCACACGATCCGGCTCGAACTCGCGGACGAGCCGGGGGAGCTGCTGGCTGCGCTCGAACCCATCTCCGAGAACGGCGGCAATTTACTGTCGATCTTCCACGAGCGGGGGAACGTCACCCCCCGGGGGCGGATCCCCGTGGAGGTCGACATCGAGGCCACCCCGGACCGCTTCGAGACGATCGTCGCCGCGCTGCGGGACGCCGGCGTCAACGTAGTACAGGCGGGGGCCGAACAGTACGCCGAAGAACTCGTGGTGGTGCTCGTCGGCGACATCGTCGACTCGGACCTCTCGGACACCCTCCAGCGGGTGGAGGCGTGTCCGTCGGCGTCGGTCGCGGACGTCTCGGTGAACGCCCCCGCGGGCCGCGGCGAGTCCGCGAGCGCCCGGCTCCGGCTCGCGACCCGGGCCGGAGGCGGAACGGAGGCCCTGACGACCGTGCGGGAGCTGGCCGCCGAGAAGGAGTTGCACGTGATCGAACCGCTCGCCGGAGGTGGGGTATGACCGCCGGGAAGCGGCTCGCGGTCCTCGGTGCGGGCGCGGTCGGCGGGGCAGTAGTCGACCTCGCCGCGGCGTACGGCCACACGGTCGTCGCCTTCGCCGACTCGGCCTCGGCGGTCGTCGACGCCGGCGGGATCGACGCCGACGCCGCCGTCGACCGGAAGGCCGCGGAGGGCCACGTCGGCGACGACGACCCCGAGGACGTCCTGCACGCCGACTACGACGTCCTGGTGGAGGCGACGCCGACGACGCTCGGCGACGCCGAGCCGGGGTTTTCGCACCTCCGGACTGCACTCGAGCGGGACCGCCACGTCGTGCTCGCGAACAAGGGGCCGGTGGCCGAGCGGTACGCCGACGTGCGGGAACTGGAACACGACAGCGAGGGCGAGGTCCGGTTCGAGGCCGCCGTCGGCGGGGCGATCCCGATCGTCTCGACGGTGGAGGACCTCGGCCCCTCGCGTGTCACCGCCGCGCGGGGCGTGCTCAACGGCACGGCCAACTTCATTCTCTCGCGGATGGCCGCCGAGGGGATCGACTACGAACACGTCCTCGCGGAGGCCCAGGACCTCGGTGTCGCGGAGGCGGACCCCACCTTCGACGTCGAGGGGACCGACGCCGCGCTGAAATGCGTCATCCTCGCGAACGTGCTGGCGGCGGGCGACCGGGAGTTCACGCTTTCGGACGCCGACGTCGAGGGGATCACCAACGTCCCCGGGAGCGCCTTGGAGCTCGCCGCCGAGGACGGCCGGACCGTCCGGCTGGTCGGGGAGGCGACCCGCGAGGGGATCCGGGTCGGACCGCGGCTGGTCCCGGGAAACGCCGCGCTGGCGGTGACCGGCACCCGGAACATCGTACAGTTAGAGACCGACTACGCGGGCCAGTTGAACCTCAGCGGCCGCGGTGCCGGCGGGGAGCCGACCGCGTCGGCGGTACTGGGCGACGTCGGACGGCTGGGGTAGCCGGCGGGTAGCGGCCGTGATCGAGGGGCAAGGGCAAAACGGGGCGGGTCGACGCGCGTCACCTACCTGTGACACGTGCTCCCACAAACCGCGATACTCCGGCGTTTCAGCCGTCTACGTATCGAAATGGTTTTAGGTCTTTCTGGCAAAATATAGCGGTACACAGCGCCTTAGCGCGTGACACACCTATGAGTGACAAACCGCACCAGAACCTGGCCATCATCGGCCACGTCGACCACGGGAAGAGCACGCTGGTCGGGCGGCTCCTGTACGAGACAGGCTCCGTACCCGAGCACGTAATCGAGCAGCACAAAGAGGAGGCCGAGGAGAAGGGCAAGGGCGGCTTCGAGTTCGCCTACGTTATGGACAACCTCGCCGAGGAGCGCGAGCGGGGCGTCACCATCGACATCGCCCACCAGGAGTTCGACACCGACGAGTACTACTTCACCATCGTCGACTGTCCGGGCCACCGCGACTTCGTGAAGAACATGATCACGGGCGCCTCGCAGGCCGACAACGCGGTGCTCGTCGTCGCCGCCGACGACGGCGTCGCCCCGCAGACCCGCGAGCACGTCTTCCTGGCCCGCACGCTGGGCATCAACGAACTCATCATCGGCATCAACAAGATGGACCTCGTCGACTACAGCGAGGACTCCTACAAGCAGGTCAAAGACGAGGTCAACAAGCTGCTGAAGCAGGTCCAGTTCAACTCCGACGACGCGACGTACGTCCCCATCTCCGCGTTCGAGGGCGACAACGTCTCCGAGAGTTCGGACAACACTCCCTGGTACGACGGCGACACCCTGCTGGAGTCGCTCAACAACCTGCCGGAGCCGGAGCCGCCGACGGACGCGCCGCTCCGGCTTCCGATCCAGGACGTCTACACCATCTCCGGCATCGGGACGGTCCCGGTCGGCCGCATCGAGACGGGGACGATGAGCCCCGGCGACGACGTCTCCTTCCAGCCGTCGGACGTCGGCGGCGAGGTCAAGACCGTCGAGATGCACCACGAGGAGGTCCCGCAGGCCGGCCCCGGCGACAACGTCGGGTTCAACGTCCGCGGCATCGGCAAGGACGACATCCGCCGCGGCGACGTCTGTGGCCCCGCCGACGACCCGCCGTCCGTCGCCGAGACGTTCACGGCGCAGGTCGTCGTGATGCAGCACCCCTCGGTCATCACCGCGGGGTACACGCCGGTCTTCCACGCCCACACGGCCCAGGTCGCGTGTACGATCGAGTCCATTGACCAGAAACTCGATCCCGCCTCCGGCGAGGTCGCCGAGGAGGATCCGGACTTCATCCAGTCCGGCGACGCCGCGGTCGTCACCGTGCGACCACAGAAGCCGCTCAGCATCGAGCCGTCCGGCGAGATTCCCGAGCTCGGCTCCTTCGCCGTCCGGGATATGGGCCAGACCATCGCGGCCGGGAAGGTCCTCGAGGTCGACGAGCGATAGATGCAGCAGGCACGTGTCCGTCTCGCCGGGACCAGCCCCGAGGACCTCGACGACATCTGCGACGACGTCCGCGAGATCGCATCGAAGACGGGGGTCAGCCTCAGCGGCCCGATCCCGCTTCCGACGAAGACGCTGGAAGTGCCCGCGCGGAAGTCCCCCGACGGCGAGGGCACCGCCACGTGGGAGCACTGGGAGATGCGCGTCCACAAGCGGCTCATCGACATCGACGCCGACGAACGCGCGCTCCGGCAGCTGATGCGGATCCAGGTGCCCAACGACGTCAGCATCGAAATCGTCCTCGAGGATTAGGCCGAGGCGGACCGACGCACGGCGCTAAGGCGTCCCGCCTTCCACGGCGGGTTCGTTCTGCGGCCGAGCGGAAAACAGAAGCTACAAACCGATCACGGTCGTCGAACCCTACGAGGGCTCGTAGATCAGCGGTAGATCGCTTCCTTCGCAAGGAAGAGGCCCTGGGTTCAAATCCCAGCGAGTCCACTTCTCTCACTACGTTCGAGTCGTTCTCTCGCTGACTTCTCGTTCGCTGCGCTCACGAGAATCCCAGCGAGTCCATATCGATTTTCGCCGTCGACTCAGGAGCATAGAACGGCTGCTCCGTCGCTCTCGTTCCCGTCTCGCTTCGAGCTTTATTATCTCACCCGCAGTCGCTCAGGGGATTTGGAAAGCTCTCGCGGTGCGGGTCGACGCAGTCGCTCGGTCGGGTCGAAGGAAAGGGGTGGTCGGCGTGAGTTCAGCCACGGACTCGGTCTACACTCCTGATACTGTCGGCTATCGTCCCGTGACGGATTTCGACACCCCGGGGTGTCAAAAATCTTCACGTAGTTATAGCCAACAGTATGACAAGCTGCGGGACGATATCGCCGCGCTGCTTCTCGATCGACTTGGGGACGGTTCGGTCATCTATTTACATAACAGCGACCTGAGCGAGCCACCTCAATACGAACGCGTGTCGAGTCGGTCGAGCCCTCGAGGCCGCCGCCGAACGCGCCGGCCTTCGCCCTGAAAAATGGGCTCGTGATGGGAATTCGACTACGTGTCGCGTCGAGCCCGTCGACGACCGGGAGGGAGACCGATGAGTCATACCGATCCCGGTCAGCGCGGCGAGTTGCCGATCGACGAGGCGACTACCGAAAACCGGTGTCGCCTCACGCGTGCGGCGATCGACGTCGCCGACCTAGCCTCAAGACCGTCGAGTGCTGCTCGAACCGGAGCTCAAATGCTGCGTTTCGAGGGCTCAGACGCGAACGCGGCTCGAATCGGGTTGCGGAATCCGCTTACGATAATGCCTCTAACGAGGAAAAATAACGCCGCGCACGGAACATCGACCGCTACCGCCGAAACCTCCGGTCACGGACGACGAATCCCTTGAGCCCGGTGAAATGCGAGAAGGAAGCAGTACAGCATGTACCGGAAGATCGGAAACTGGCTTGCGGAATACACAGCGCGTATGTAGCACGTCGCACCCCGAGAACCGGAGAGCCTGATTCGATCAGACGGAGCGTGTGGTGCCCTCTGCATCCCGCCGGCCTCCCCTCCAACGAACCCATCACTCGCGGAAGTTTTACCGCGAAGCATAGTCGGTCCAGATTTCAGTTACCCGACCCGCTCGTCCTCGCCGGTAAAGGGCAGCCACAGATATAAGCGTGCGGACAGTAGCCTTAGTGTATGCCTCTGAGCGGTGGCTCGACGATTCTCGTGCCGGTCGACGTCTCGAACGACGAGCGCCCGGCGACGGACCTACTAACCATCTCCGATGCAGTAACCCTCGTTTTGCTCGGGTACTATCCGGTCCCGGATCAGGCACCGCCGGCACAACTCAAAGCGGACCACGAGGACGATGCCCAACGGCGACTGGCGGAACTCGCCGCGACGATCGACCGCGACGCGACCCAACGCGTCGTGTTCACACACGACCGTGACGAGACAGTTGACCGCGCCGCCGAAGAGTACGACTGTGATGCGATCCTGCTGCCCGGGAGCCACACCGCCACCGAACGCGTGTTCGTCCCGCTTCGGGGCGACGACAACCTCGACCGTATCCTCTCACTCGTGGCGGATCTCCTCCGGCGTGATGAGGCGACCGCGACGCTGTTTCACGCCACGACCGCGGCCGAGCAAGCGTACGGGCAGTCGCTGCTGGACGATGCGGCCGATCGGCTTGTCGAAGCCGGTATCGACCGTGACCGGATCGACACGCGACTCGCGACGACCGACGACCCGGGGACTGCGATCGTCGAGTCGGCTCACGAGTTCGACCTCCTCGTCGTCGGGGAGACGGAGCCGTCGCTGACCGACCGCATCCTCGGTCGGGTCTCGACCCGCATCGCCGACGAGGTCGACCGCCCGGCGTTCGTCGTCCGCAAGACGTAGCGCCACGCGACTTATATGCCTCCCACCCGACGGTTGGACTACCAACTGTGGCCAAAACTTCCGTCCCGGGCGAGCACCCTGTGAACCGACGCGTCCCGCCGTCCGCGAAGGGCATGAACCTGTGACTGACGGGAGTTCCCTCGAGCGGAATCTCGGGTTCACCGAAGCGATGACGCTCGGCGGCGGGACGATGATCGGGGCCGGCATCTTCATTCTTCCTGGGCTGGCCGCAGAGGGGGCTGGGCCGGCCAGCTCGATTTCCTTCGGGATCGCCGGCTTCGTCGCGTTGTTGGCGGCGCTGTCGCTGGCGGAACTGGCGACCGGGATGCCGATCGCCGGCGGCAGCTACCACTACGTCAACCGCGCGCTTGGCGGCCTGTTCGGCAGCATCGTCGGGTGGGGGATGTGGACCGGGCTGATGTTCGCCAGCGCGTTCTACATGATCGGCTTCGGCCAGTACATCGTCGTCCCGCTGCCGTTTCTGGACGGGCGGGCACTCATCGTCCTGATCGGGCTGGTCGGGCTCGCGGCGATTACGGGGCTCAACTACTACGGGACCGACGAATCCAGCGGCGCGCAGAACCTGATGATCGGTGCCGAACTCGTCGTCGTCCTCGCGTACGTCGCAGTCGGCGTGTTCTTCGTCGAACCGGGGAACCTCGCGGAGTTCGCTCCGACCGGGCCGACCGGCATCGTCGCCACGACCGGGACGGTGTTCGTCACGTACCTCGGGTTCGAGATCATCGCCACGGTGGCCGGCGAGATCGAGGATCCAGGGCGGTTGATCCCGCTGACGATGGTGGTGTCGGTGGTGTCTGTCACACTCCTGTACGTCGTGATCATGCTCGTCTCGACGGGCGTGGTTCCCTACCAGCAACTGGGAGGGTCGCTCGTCCCGGTGTCGGATGTCGCCGCCATCACGATGGGGGGTGCGATCGGCGTTGCCGCGGTCACCGTCGCGGCCGCGGTCGCCGCCATCTCCAGTTCGAACTCCTCGATCCTCGCGGCGTCGCGGGTGATCTACGCGATGGGTCGGGACGGCCTGATGAGCGACCGGCTGAACGTCACTCACGACCGGTTTGCGACGCCCCACCGCGCGATCATCGCGACCGGTGGCGTGACCGGGCTCCTCGTCCTCGCCGGATTGCAGGTCGCCGAGATCGTCGCGCTGCTGGCACAGGTTGCGAGCTTCAGCTTCCTCGTCACGTACGCGCTCGTTCACGTCGCACTCGTCGTGTTCCGGCGGGTCGATCCGGAACCGTACGACCCGGAGTTCGAGATGCCGGGGGTACTGTATCCGGTAGTCCCCGTCCTCGGTGTCGTGATGGCTGGCGTGGTCATCTCCCAGATGCAGCCCGCGGTGATCGTGGTCGGGACCGGGATCGTCGGGCTCGGCGGCGTCTGGTACGGCGGGTACGCCCGCAGTCGGACCGTCGATGAGGGGTTGCTGGGCGAGGCGGTGGCCACCGCGTTCGAACCGGGGGGGATCGCGTTCGAGACGGTGGGGGGGCTGTTCGGTCAGCCGGGGCCGTCCGACGCGACGGCCGGCGCACAGTCGTATCGCGTGGTCGTTCCGGTCGCGAACCCGACGACACAGCGGCGATTACTCCGCCTGGCCGCGGCGACAGCCCGGGCCCACGCCGACGATGGCGAGCCGGAGCTGGTGGCGGTCCACGTCACCGAAGCGCGTCGCTCGCCTGACCGGAACGTCGAGTCGGATCGACTGGACGAACGGCGGGACCTCCTGACGGTCGCCCGCGGCGTCGCGACCGACATCGGGATCGACCTCGACACCCGCTCTGCCATCGCCGACGACCCCGGCGAGGTGATTCTCGACGTGATCAGAGAGACGGACGCCGAGCAGGTAGTTCTCGGATGGCAGGGCGTGACGGACGGCGACAGCGAGGTGTTCGGGTCGACGCTCGATCCCGTGATCGAGCGGGCGCCGTGTGACGTGGCGCTCGTCGAGTTCGAGCAGGAGACGATCGGGGAGTCGGTAGCGCTGGTCGACGCCGGGCCGCACGCCGCGACGGTCGCTCAGCGGGCGGTCGACTTCGCGACGGTCGACGGGGAGACTGCGACCCTCCTCACCGTCCAGCGCCCGACCGACGATGCCGACCCGGTCAAGGAAGGACGACGGATGATCGAGTGGGTTGCGAATCGGGCGAATCTCGATCCCGACGAGTACGAGCCGGAGGTCGTCGTCAGTGAGAATCTCTCCACGGCGATCATCGAGACGGTCACGGGGTACGACACGGTGTGTGTCGGCCTCTCCGAACGGAGCGACGCAGAACGGATCGAGTTCGGATCGACCGCCCGGCGGGTCAGCCGGGACGCCCCCGGCAACGTCGCGGTCGTTCGCGGGCGAGAACTGCTCGAACCGGATGCCCGTGATCGGGCACCCATCGAGCAGTGACGAGTGGGCTCCGAGTTCGTCCCTCAGGTGTAAAGCTCGGTGAACCGTTGGACCCCGTCGTCGGTCCCGGCGATAATGAGCTCGTCTTCGTCTTCGATTCGGATCTCCGGACCGATGTCGGAGACGACCGTTCCGTCACGCTCGATCCCGACGACGGTACAGCCGGATTCCGACCGCACGCGTGCCTCTCCGAGCGTCTTTCCGACGAGCTCGGATGCGTGTGTGCGGACGACCTCCACGTGCTGGTCCAGCGAGAGCACGTCTTCCTCTTCCAGTATCTGCGACGCCAGCATTCGACCGGTAACGGTCGCGAGTGCCAGTACGTAGTCCGCACCAGCCTGATACATCTTCGGGATGCTCCGTGACTCCTCGACCCGGGCGATGATCTCCACGTCCGCACTCGAGTCCCGCGCCACGAGGGCCGTGAACTCGGCTGTCGTGTCGTCGGGAAGTGCCAGAATAACGGCACTGGCCTCGTCGATACCGGCCTCTCGAAGCGTCTCGGGCTCGCTCGCGTCCCCGACCACGTCGACGCCCTCCAGATCGGTCCGGTCGACGAC
Source organism: Halobellus ruber (assembly GCF_014212355.1). Taxonomy (NCBI): domain Archaea; kingdom Methanobacteriati; phylum Methanobacteriota; class Halobacteria; order Halobacteriales; family Haloferacaceae; genus Halobellus; species Halobellus ruber. The sequence continues at coordinate 185,989 of NZ_JACKXD010000004.1, read as the reverse complement.
CGTGTACTGCGCTCCGGCATCGGCGAGCGCGTCAGTGACGGTCCGACCAACCTCCCCGTATCCGACGACAATCGTGTTCCCGTGATCCAGTCGTCGCATCCCCGACCGTGTGAGGTCCTTGAGCTGTTCGAGCTGGGCTTTGCGACCGGTTGCTAACAGTACCGTGCCGTTGGTCAGCGTCGCGTCGGGATCGGGTGGCGTCTTGAACTCGCCACGGAACCAGGCCCCGATAACGTTCACCCCGGCCTGTTCGCGGATCCCACTCTCCGCGAGCGTCTTCCCGACGAGCTGACTCCCGCGGTGGATCGGAAACTCGGCGATCTCGAAGTCGTCGTCGATCTCCACCACCTCCTCCAGTTCGCTCGTGACCGACGTTGTCACCTTCGAGGCGAGACTCTGGCCGAGTAGTGGACGCGGGGAGAGCACCTTATCGGCGCCGGCGAGGCGGTGGTACGGTGCCCGGTCGGGCTTTTCGACGACGCTGAGCGTCAGAACGTCCTCGGCGATCTCCTGGGCGGTGAGCACGATGCTGGCGTCGACCTGATCCGACACGTCGGCGACGAGCGCCCTCGCGGCGGCGAGATTCGCCCTTTCGAGCCCCGACGTCGACTCCGGGTCCGCCCGGATGACACGGTAGTCGTCCTCGTACAGTTCGGTCGCCCGTTCGTGATCCGGTTCCACGATGACGTAGTCGACGTCCCAGGAGTCCAGTTCGTCGATGAGCACGTCAGCACGGGGCGTGTACGTACAGATCACCACGTGGTCTTCGAGATCACTGTCGACTGTTTTGGGGACAGTCGTCGAGAGAATGTCCTCGAGCAGGGGGAACGCGATGACGGGAAAGGCCATGAAGATGAGCAGCGTCCCGAAGAGGTCCATGACGATCACGAGCACGTTCATCTGGGGGCTGATCCACGGGGAGTCCGAGCCGAACCCGGTCGTGGTGAACGTCTCGACGACGACTTGTAGCGAGTGGAGGAACGTCCTGGGATCCCCCTCGTAGATCCGCATCCCGTTCTGATACAGCACCGCAAACACGAGCATCGAGCCGATCAACAGGACCGAATAGTAGATACTGCGCCGCTGCCACTTGTCCATACGTACGAAAGTGACCCTCGGATTGTTAAACCATCCCGATATGGTCGTCGCCGCACGGTGTCGGCACCGGGCTGTGCTCGGATCTTAGCCGGTCGTGTCGGAGCGATGGTACAGGCATCGGTTCAGTCGGAGGTCACCGACTCCTCCTCACGTCGTCGGTCGATGATGGCTCCCAACGCGCCCTCGCGATCCGTCCGGCTCCGACCGTAGACGAGGTACCACGCGACCCCGCCGACGATGATGCCGGCCGCGCCGAGAATCGGGAGCGTCCCCATCTGTGTGAGTAGCGCCAGCCCGCCAAGTAATCCGACGACCTGGACGTACGGGTACCCGGGAGTCCGGAACGACGGTTGATAGGACTCCACGCCGCTGGCGCGGAACGCGACGAGCGCGACGTTCTCGAAGGAGAACACCAAGATCTGGAACGCGCTGGCTAACTTCGCCAACTCGACGACCGGGACGAACGCGATTAATGCAATCAAGAGGCCGCCAGTTAGCAGAATCGCGTTCCGAGGGGTCTGGAACCGCTCGCTGACCCGCGCGAGCCGACGGGGCGCCAGCGAGTCCCGGCTCATCGCAAGCGGGAACCGCGAGGACGCGAGCACGCCGGCGTTGGCCATACTAGTGAGCGCTAGAATCGCGACCAGCGCGATGGCGACGACACCGAAACCGCCGATGAGTTGGCCGGCGCCGTCGGCCATCGGGGTCAGCGATGGACCCCCACCCGGCCCGCTCGTCGACAGCACCTTCGGATCGTTCAGTCCGACGACGGCCCCGACCACCAGGGTGTAGATGAGCATCATAATGCCCATCGACCCGAGCATTCCAAGCGGCAGGTTTCGGTCGGGGTTCTCAACTTCCTCGGCGACACTGGCGATTTTGGTCACGCCCGCATACGAGACGAACACGAACGCGGCCGCGGTGACGATGCCGCCGGCACCTTTCGCCGCGAATCCGTCGAATCTGGCGGGTTCGATCGCGACCCCGGAGTTGAGCACGTACGCCGCCAGCGCCACCACGACCGCGGTGACGATGATCGACTGTGCCTTGCCGCTCTGTTCGGTGCCGACGATGTTGAGCACGACGATCAGGGTGGCCAGCCCCAGCGCGACGGCCTTCACTAACCCGCCCGACAGCGGAACCAGAAGGAGCAGGTACGCGCCGAGCCCGACCAGCGCGAACGAGCTCTTGAACACCAGCGAGAACCACGCACCGATTCCCGCGACCGTGCCGGCCAGCGGGCCCATCGCCCGGTCGATGTAGAGGTACGTGCCGCCGGACTCGGGCATCGCCGTCGCCATCTCGGCTTTCGACAGCGCCGCCGGCAGCACGACCAGCCCCGCCAGAACGTACGCGAGGATCACTGCCGGCCCGGCCTTCTTCAACCCGAGCGCCGGCAGTACGAAGATGCCGCTGCCGATCATCGCGCCCATACTGATTGTGATCGTCGCGTACAGGCCGAGGTCGCGTTCGAGATCGTTCGTCATCCGGTGGCTACCTCCGCATCACCCGAGTGGGGTGGCTGCTTCCGAATCCCGGAGTGAGACTGGTTCCACGGCATCCATTGACGGATTACGGTTGTTCGACGTTTCGAACGACGAAGGCCGGATCGTCCGTGCCGGCGGTCACCTGTGCCGGGCGACTCCCGAAGATCCGGTCGCGGAGCGACGGCTCCGTCTCGCCCAGTACGAGTAGGTCGAACGTGTCTCCGAGGTCGACGATACTCCGTTCGATGTCGTCCTCGGCCGACAGTTGCCGGCTGATGCGGTCGGGGTCGACACCCGCCTCGACGAGCCGGTCGGTCGCGTCCGCGAGGATCTCCTCGCCCGGGAGCCTGTCGGACTCCTCACCCGTGTGAAACAGCGTGACGGATGCTCCAGTCGCGGTCAGTAACTCCCCGACGAACGAGAGGATACGGTCGAAGTTCGCCTCACCACGGAGTGGCACGAGCACCCGTGTGACTGCGTCGGCGTCGCCGGGCGTCAGGATCACGTCGCAGTCCTCTTCGAGTGCGACGCGATTGATCGTCTTCTCGCGGGCTTTCCCGAACACGAGCCGAGTGGTCAGCGAGACTCCGGTCTCCTCGAATCGTCGGGCGATGTCGTCGAGTTCCGCTCGTGCATCGTCCTCGAACTGGTCGCGGGCGGCAGAGGGCGGGGTCTGCTCCGGCAGTCCGTAGTGGCCGAGCAAGACCACCTCCATCGTCGCAAGCGTGTCGACCAACACCGGGGGGACCTCGTTAGCATCCGGTAGTTCGAACGGAACGAGGATCCTGTGCGTTACGTTCATACGTCCCAATTTGTCAGGGAACACTAAAACAGAGGGGACACCGGAAAGCGCTGTAGTTGTCGTCCAACCGGGGTCCAATTCCGACTCCGGAATATCAACCCGGCTACTGGTCCCTTCAGGCGCTTCCCACGACTGGAGCGGTGATAGCCGTATCGAGTTCCGACCTTTTGTTGCGGTCGCTCGCTTCGTCGCCGGGGAGCACCCGACTGCCAGCGGGACCTTCGGTCCCGCCTGCTCGCTTCCTGATACTGTCGGCTATAATCGCGTGACGGAGTTCGACACCCAGGGGTGTGGAACATCTTCACGTAGTTATAGCCGACAGTATGACAAACGCTCGCCCGAAAGCGCGGCGTCGGCCCCTTCGGAGCCTCCGTGGCCCGTTCGCTCGCGGTATAGCAGTGCCTGTGCTGAACGACTTCGTGTCCGAAATCTACAGTAGCGTTTGCAAGTCTTCGCTCACTCGATCGCACGACGGCGTGTGATCGGATGTGCAATCAGTTGCAAACGCTACTGTAAAACAGCCTGTCAGCGAATTACTGTTCGTGCTCCACCGGGTAGTCAACGGCACAGTCTCTATGAGTCCCCAACAGTTCATACGGATTATCGTAACTACTTACCGGTCGTCGCCAGAGACGGGGTCGGCGATGACCGGCAGTTGACTACAATAATCCGTATCAGTCCGCAGTCTGTTCTGCCTGCCGTGGCTTTTCGACTTGTAACGGATCAGCCGTCGAGGTCGCAGTGACCAGCCGTAAGAACTGCCCTGCGTTCGTGAGGAGTTTGTTTTCCGCCTTCCGAAGATGCTCTTCGTAGGTCGAACGAGCGACGGCCGTCCGGTCGGCCAGTTCCCGCAACGAGGTCTTCCGTGGCTGTTCGTAATAGCCGCGCTCCAGCGCTAACTGGAGTGCTGCCAACTGCCGGTCGGTGAGGTTCTCGAACAGTTGATTCGCCGGAGCCAGTATGCTGTGCGGGATCTGCGTCCCCGAAATCGAGGTTTTCGAGAGGAGTTCGATCTCCCTGTCGGCTCGCAGATCACCGAGCAACTCCCGAACGTCCTCACCGTCGAACGCGACCACCGTGTAATGCTCCCAGCCCTGCCGGTATATCGTCGGTGACTGATACAGGCAATTGTGTTTCTCGAACCGGTCGATGATCGACTCTTCCAGTGAACAGAGACACGACTGCGTGACGACGTGATACCCGTCGTCGTCCGCTGATTCGTGCAGAACGGTTCCGATCTGAGCGATCTCCTCGAGCAACTCCTCGGTCGGCGTCGCCTCCGAAGTGATTTCGAGAACCTGACAGTCGGTCAGCGGCCACTCGCGGATGGTCAGGTCCGGGAATCGTTCGGAGATCTCTCGGTATGGACACTCGTGTTCGACCCGAATCGAGGCCTCATACAGACCCATACGGACGCCCTCGTGATTGGCGTCATTAACGGTGCCGGTCATGTCCGGCACCACCGATATCCGAACCCGCCCTCTATTCGGGCATACCGATGCGGGAGATCACGCCGAACGAACTCAGCGAACGGTTGCGAGATGGCGATAGTAGCCCGCTCGTTCTCGATATTCGTCATCAGGAGGACTTCGAGGAGTGGCACATCCCGGAGAGTCGCAACGTCGATGTCTACGATGAACTAACTGACAACCCCGAACAGGCCAAAGTGGCCCTTTCGGACCTTCCTGATGGGAACCGGATAGTCACCGTCTGTGCCGCAGGAGTCGTCTCGGAGACGGCGACCGAAGTGCTGCGAGAACTGGACTACGACGCGGCAACGCTCACAGACGGGATGAACGGTTGGAGTCGCGTCCACCGGCACGCGGTAGTACCGGCCGACATCGACGGCACGCTCGTCCAAGTCGCGCGTCCCGGGAAAGGCTGTCTCTCACACGTACTCGTCTCGGACGGTGACGCCGCCGTCTTCGATCCGTCGCAGTACTTCGGCGAGTACGAGGCGATTCTCGACGAGTACGACGCCGACCTCGTCGGCGTTTTCGACACGCACGCCCACGCCGACCACGTCTCCGGGGCCGCGGAGCTCGCGGACCGACACGGTATTCCCTACTATCTTCACCCGAAGGACGCGTTCGATCTCGACGTAACGCCGCTTGAGGACGGCCAGAGCGTGACGATCGGGAACCTCGGTATCGAGGTCGTTCACACCCCGGGCCACAGCGAGGGCAGCGTCTCGTTCGACATCGGTGGCGCGGCGCTGATTACGGGTGACACGCTCTTCCACGAGAGCGTGGGACGCGTCGAACTCGGCGTCGAAGCGGGTATCGAGGACTCGAACGTCGAACGGAACGCTGCGACGCTCTACGAGAGTCTTCAGCGGTTGCTCGACCGGCCGGACGACGCGCTGGTCCTGCCGGCACACGACCCCGGCTCGCCCGAACCACCGGTGATGGCGACGCTCGCCGAGGTGAGAGAACGGAACGAGGATCTCGGTCGCAGCCGCGAGGCGTTCGTCGAGGAACTCGCCTCGGACATCCCGGATCATCCGCCGAACTTCCAGCGCGTCAAGCGGACGAACGTGGGACGGGAATCGGTTCCACCCGACGAGCTGGCCGAACTGGAACTGGGTCCCAACAACTGTGCGGCTGAGTGATCCATGAGTGCGGCAACCGGGTTCAAGCAAGGAATCCGCGAACACCTCGGACAGTTCTCACTGCACGTCCTGCTGGTGTTCGCTACCGGGTTGACTATCGGGTCCGAACGCACGGTCGTCCCCGTTCTGGGAGAGGACGTCCTCGGCGTCGAGTCGTTCCTCGTGATCGGCTCGTTCGTCGTCTCCTTTGGCTTCGTCAAGGCGCTTCTCAACCTCTATGCGGGTAAATGGGGTGAGGAATACGGTCGGAAGCCGGTGCTCGTCCTCGGCTGGGTGACGGCTCTCCCACTGCCCATCATCCTGATTTTCGCTCCCAGTTGGGGATGGATCACGGTCGGAAACGTCCTGCTGGGAGTCAACCAGGCGTTGACCTGGAGTATGGCGATCAACGCGAAGATCGATCTCGCAGGCGCCGACCAGCGGGGGTTGGCCGTCGGCATCGACGAGGCGTTCGGCTACACTGGCGTCGCTGTCGGCGCGTGGATCACCGGAGTTATCGCTGGCCAGTCGAGTCTACGGCCCGAGCCGTTCTACTTTCTCGCGGTCGTCGTCGTGCTGGCGTTCCTTATCTCGATCTTCCTGATCAGGGAGACCGTCCAGTACGCCCGAGCCGAAGCTGACGACGATCACCACGACGCGAACTTGCCGTTTAACGAGGTGCTGAAGCGAGCGACCTACGGCGACAAGACGCTGTTCGCGGCAGCCCAGGCGGGTCACATCGAAAACTTCGTCGACACGCTGTTCTGGATCGCCGTTCCGCTGTATCTGGTGAGTCAAGGCCTCGGTATCGCTGCCGTCGGGGTCGTGGTCGGCGTCCACAGCGCGATGTACTTCCTTCAGATCGCAACCGGCGGGCTGGCGGATCGTATCGGTCGTCGGCCGCCCGTCGTCTCGGGAATGTTCCTCGCAGGGGGCGGCGTCCTCGGAATGGGTCTCGTCGAGGGATACCTTCCGTGGGCCGTACTGGCCGCAGTCTCCGGAGTTGGAATGGCGTTGTTGTATCCGAACCTGATGACCGTTCCCGGCGACGCTGCTCACCCGACGTGGCGGTCGGCAGGTATGGGTGTCTACCGAATGTGGCGCGATTCCGGCTACGGCGTCGGGGCGATCCTGATCGGCCTCTCGATGGAGTTCGTCAACGTCGAAGCCGCCTTCTATGTGACGGCACTCCTGATGTTTCTGTCAGGTGCGATCGTGTACGTCTGGATGGAAGAGACCCACCCCGAGTTCGGGACGCACGAGCCGCCCGCACCTGCGACAGAGCAGCCGGCCGAAACGGTTGCTCAAGACTAGATCCGATTCTGTGGTAGCGACCGTCTCGGATATTTTCGTCCCGAGCGAATCACAAGACAGAGTGGGGGTTTAACCGATTATTTCACGTGGTGTGACGAAACCCCAGCGGGTCGATGTCGATTTCGCCGTCGACTCAGGAGCCTAAAACGTCCGTTCCCTCGCTTTTGTGCCGGTCTCTCTTCGAGGTTTGTGTATCTACTACGCAGTTACTTAGGGGATCTGGAAATCTCTCGCGGTGCGGGTCGACGCAGTCAATCGGTCAGGTCGAAAAAGGTGGTTGGCGTGAGTTCAGCCACGAACTCAGTCTACACTCCTGACGAGCTGCGGGACTCACAAAGTCGTCGAATTTCATCGAAGCATTTATTGAAAATACAGAGGCCGCCCGTGTCGATGCACTCGATGGTGAGAAACACGTTCACCGAAACGGTGACAGGTACTCTTGATGCGGCAGTAAATATATATATATTGTTGATATTTTTTAATCCACGACGTATGGAACAGAACCCTTGGAAGAATCCCTGTTACGAGTCCGTCCCGTGGCCAGAGGTCGATGATGACTCTACTCGCCTCTATCGAACACAACGTGGTTCGTGGAGTATGGTCGTCTCGATACTAGAGGCGACGATGGTGGGTGTAGCGGGGAACCTCCTGTTCGCGGTTTTCGAGCCCTATATCAAACAGCGCCTAAACAGGTGGAGAGGCGTCTCCGAAGATGAACAGCAGCGGTATCAACAGAACGTCAAGGACGTCATTCCGTTTTTCCGAGAGGCAGATATCTTCGTGGGACAACGACAGCCGTGGGTTCAAAAGAAACTTGACCAACTCGGGCGTAAACTCGGGGATTCGTTGGAACAGAATACATCCCTTGATGAAGCCGGATTGCGGCAACTACGGACTTCACTATCCCTTGAGGGGGACCAACACCGCCTCGCGGATATCGGGATCCCCACCATCGGCGACGTGACGGCTGATGACCAGTCTGTCTACAAGTCTCTGGAAAACGTCGGGTCGCTCTCAGCCAACGAGTACTTTCAGACGCTCGAACTCGTTGTCAGCGCGAATCTCGCAATGACGGAAGAACAGCCGACGAACGTGATACTTGCTAACGAAACAGATGTCGATTTCTCTTCGGACGTGATTTCGATCGGCGGGCCGATTTCGAATCTCTTCACGCGTAATGTCATATACGGAACAGACATCTCGCTCCCGTATCGGTTCGATCTGAACCCCGCCGGCGTCGATGACGACCTGTCGACGTATTCCCCCCAGCAATTACGGGAGATCGGCCTCTCGGACGACCGCGAGTTCGGACACCGTCCGAACTGGTCCATCGTCGATAAAAACGGTGAGGCGCCCAAGATACAGGAGAAAGAAACGATTCCGAAGTGGGGCGACGGTGCGTGGGATCTTGATTACTTTATGGTCGCGAAGGTCCCGAACACCCACCCGGCGGCGCCCCCTCTCAGACAGGCGGAGACCAAGCGGGCGCTCATTTTAGCTGGATGCCACGGTTACGGAACCCGCGCAGCCCTCGAAGCACTCAAATCCGGTGATATCCTCGAGACCATTAACTCCAAAGTCGAAGACGGCTACTTCCAGTTGATCGGACGAGTGAAACGGAACAACGGGGCGGAGATCAGATCGGAGGATATCGTCATACCGGACGAACACCTGCAGGGCATCAACATCAGTTAACGATCGATCCGGCGATAATCGACCGTCGATCGCTGTTCTCGGAGCTTTGAGCGGCTTTTCGAGGTCTATCGCCTGAGTATTCGGATCCGTTCAAACTTGTCGATTAGGAGGGAATTGCTGCCCCGTTCGAACAACTCCGTAATATTGAGTTCGAAGACCGTTCCTATGACCGCTATCCCAGGATCGCTACCAGCCAAGGTGCGACACTTGGGGTCGTCGATGTGTATTCCCCCAGTGCCCTCCGAAGTGGAATTCGAACCCAGTCGTTTGGTTCTTTTGGATTTCAGGGGTCGCCGCTCAGTCACCGCCGTAGCCGGCACTCACTAGCGTCAGTCCAGAACGAGCGAACCGAGCTCCCGCACGAGCGCTCGCTGGGCGCGAGCATATCCCTCCGGAAGGTGCTCTTCCCGTCGTGTGACCATCCGGCTGCAGTGTGTTTCGGCCCGGTCGACGTCGTACCGTTCCGCACTGGCTCCCGATGGGTCTTGCCAAGTAAACGGCGGCACATCCTCGCTCACTCGCCCGATAAGGCTACAACAAGGACCGACTTGCTTTCCGGTGTGAATTGATGTTTGGATTCCGGCTTTCGTGTGATCACCGATGGTGGCTCCGACCTTTGTTCCCGCTGTCTGTCTTCCCTCGGTTGGGTGACTTACGACGACTTCACCGTAGGTATTCTTCAGGTCCGAGTTCGTCGTCCCAGCACCGACATTGACCCAACTCCCGACGACAGAATGGCCTAAGAACCCGTAGTGATACTTGTTGGTAAATGAGTGTACGATCAGGTTCTCTACCTCTCCCCCTACCCGACAGACGTTCCCGACGTGCGTATTCCCGTGGATCACCGCGCTCTGTCCGGCTCCGATCTTGGTGTGTTTACCAATGTAAAGCGGGCCTTCGAGACGACTATTAGCACTGATTTTCGACCCGTCGCTGATCAAGATTGGGCCGTTTCGGGTGTCGAACGTTACCCCGGGGTCGACGTTTACGTCGCTTCCAACTGAGAGCTTCGACCGATCACCGAGGACCTCAACCTCAGCATCGATAGTTGGCACCTCGCTCGACTGACGTCCGAATTCCGTTCTCAATAATCGGCCATTGATACGGTCAAGATCCCACGGGAACCGAACCGTGACGGCATCAATTTCGAGCGTTCTTCGGGTATATGACTCGGCGAGTGTGAGCAGTTCGCCGTGGGTATCGACGGTCGTATCAGGCACCATCGCGACAATCGTGTTCCCATCGAAGAGAGTCTCGCCCGGGGAGAGCGATGCCAACTCCGGTTTGACCGGTCCCTCCGGGAGGACAGCCGGATTCCAGACCACGGTTCCCTCCGGGACGCTTGACACCACTCGACGCTCCAACCCGTAGATGTCCTCGTTGAGGGTCGTAATCTTATGAAGATACTCCGGAACGAACACCTCAACGGGAGTAGCCAGAGGCAAGCGGGAGGCTGCGTGTTCGGCAAGCGTCGCTCCGCCTACTTCTACATCGATTACGCTCCGTGTCCACGTGAGTGGCTTTAGTGTATCGTGAGCGAAATCGGCAAACATGATCTCCATATCCGGGCTATACGTTCAGCTTGAATTTAATTTCCCGGGTCACCCGTATCAAGTGCGATCTGCCCTATCACTAGGATTATAATTGAGGGTTTCAAGAGCCACAAGTATGGAAGATTTCACGGACCAGACTACGGTCGTAACCGGGGGAGGGGGCTCAAATATCGGGAGGGAGGTTTCCCGCCTGCTCGCGAGCAAGGGCGCCGAAGTGGTCATCGTCGACAAGGATCAGGAGACGTCTCAAGAGACAGTTGACATAATTGAGAGCGATGGCGGCAATGCGACGTTTGTTGAGGCAAATCTGAGGGATGTCAGGGAGATCTCGGCGGTCGTGGATGAAGTCGCGGACGAGTTCGGACCGATCGACGTCTTAGTGAACAACGCGGGAGGGGCGTCGGGACTCCGACTGGACCAAATCGATGAGGCGGAGTTCGACTACAACGTTGAGACCAATCTCAAATCCGCGTTCTTCGTCACCAAGGCTGCACTGCCGCAACTCGTTGCTAATGGGGGCGGGAGCGTCGTGTATGTCTCAAGCATCAACGCGTTGCTTGGCGGGTTCAGCGAAGTGGCATATTCGATCTCCAATGTAGGCCTCCACGCACTCGCTCGGTGTCTTACTGCAGACTACGCTGATGACGGCGTTCGATTCAACGTCGTCTGCCCAGGTTCCGTTATCGGCGATTCCGGCACTTGGAACGAGCGGGAGCGTGAGGACCCAGGAACGAAACAGCGGATACACGAATTGTATCCGATGGGACGATACGGCGACCCTGAGGATATTGCGGAAGTCATCTCATTCCTGTCTTCGGATCGGGCGTCGTGGATTTCAGGTGTCGTTCTTCCGGTTGATGGTGGACTGACCGCAACAGGAAGCCTCCCGGGTGGTCGCTGGTGGGAGAACATCTGAATCACGGTACAGACACCGCCGTGTGGACATTCCGGTCGGCCGCGCATCAGCAAATGCCTATCAGTAATTATGATCTGTTCTATAACTCCGCATTCGGCGACGAACTCGGCGTCGTCCAGCGCTGCCGTGTAGGAGTCGCGATCGCCGACGATCCGGAACAACATCACGTCGGCGTCGGCAGCGGTCGTGTTCCAGTTCCACAACTGTGCGAGAGTCGTCTCGTCGTCCTCGGTCACGAAACTGTCCACCGGGTTCCGCAGTGCAGGTGGCTCGCGGATCGTGCCTTCGAGATATCTCATACGGGCCTGACTCCGACTGATTTAAACCAGGCTAATGTAACCGAATAGATCCCCTTCTCGGTCGCTACCGAATCCGGATACAGAGGTGAACTCGGAGGCTTCCAGTCGTCGGACCTACACGGAGCGAAGAGGTCGGGACAGGTGATCGGAATGCGGCTGAGCGACCCGGCGCAGTCGTCGGCATCGACTCCCGGGGGCGCCGCGGATAGCGTTTATGACGATGCTATCGGGGCGTTACTCGACGGGTGCGTCGTCCGCGTGAGACGCACCGGAACGCCGAAACCTTCGTGATCCGACCGGATACGATACACGCGGTCCGCTCGCTGTTGCGGACCGGAGCGGGCTTCGACCACCTCGCGTGTCTCACGGCACAGGAGTACGAGGACCGCTACGAGTGCATCTACCACCTGCGGAGGTACGAGGATCCGACGCAGAAACTGTCGGTGGTCGTCCCGACCCCCTCGGGACGTCCCGTGTGTGAGAGTGTTGCGCCGGTGTACCGCACGGCGATGTGGCACGAACGGTAGGCGTACGACCTGGTCGGAATCGAGGTCGAGGGCCACCGGATCTCCGACGGATTCTGCTCCCGGAGACGCGGCAGGGCCACCCGCTTTCGAGAGACGACGATGATGATCGTCCCCGGATCGTCCCGCTCACGGAGCACGTCAATCCCTTGGACGACGATCGCCGGACGGCCGGGACCGACTCCGATACGATGATCTGAACATCGGCCCCATCATCTCTCGACCCACGGTGTGCTGCACGTCAAGGTCGTACTCGGCGGGGAGGTAGTCGTGGACGTGGATCCGGATATCGGGTACACCCGCCGGTGTGAAGAACAGTTGTGTCAGCAGGGTCAGCGGAGCTGTCGCGGATGTGCTCGCATTTCCTGGCGATCGGAACCGACGCCTTGGACGTGATCGGCGAGCTTCCCGCAGCGGTTATGTACGCGATCCGTGATCGGGAGCGGGTACAGAGCCCCGTTGAGGATCTGACCGGCCAGCGTTTAGTGTTCAACTACTTCCGGCTGGGCGGCGTGGGGTCTTCCGACCCCGTGGCGCGAGTTCATCGAGGGCGCCCGGTCGGTCCTCTATGGGATGCCGCGGCACATCGCGGCGTATCACGACCTCCTCACGAGCAACGAGCTCTTCCAACTGCGGACGGTCGACACCGGCGTCCTCGACCCGGCTGCGGCGAAAGCCTACGGCTGTACGGGACCGTCGCGGGTCCGGTATAGAGTACGATCCCCACCGTGACGACTTCTACGGGTACTACGACGAGTTGGACTGGTCGGTGATAACCGACGACGGGTGTGACAACTTCGCTTGGGTGCTCGTTCGGCTCAAGGAGGTCGAGGAGTCGGCAAAGGTCGTCGAACGGTGTCTGGATCGCCTCGCGGAGTGGCCGGAGGACGGTCGAGCGGTCCAAGCCAACGTCCCGCGAACGATCAAACCCGAGCCGGACACGGAGGTGTACAGAGCCGTCGAAGGGGGTGAGAGGCGAACTCGGGATCCACGTTCGCACGGATGGAACGGACACGCCCGCCCAGTTCAAGCTCCGGGGCCCGTCGTTTTCGAATCTCGCGGCCCTGCCGCGGATGGCCGGGGGCGAGTACATCGCGGATCCGGTCGCGACGATCGGGAGTCCGGACACGAATATGGGGGAGGTCGACCGGTGACGATGGCAGACTCACGCACGCGCAGTCGGAGGTCGTCGAACGTGGGATGTATCGCCTGCGGCAAGACGCTACCACGGGACGACGCTCGCGAATACGACAAGTACGGCGATCGGTGGGATCGGGAGGGGAAGGACCTCGAAGATCTCTGCAAGCCGTGTCACCGGGCGTGTTGCCACCAACCGCGGGGCGGATCGAAGGAACTGCTCACCCGGGCCGAGACCGAACACTCCCCGGAGTTCGTCACGGCGTATTACGCGCCGGTTTCGGAGGACGCGTCGACGGAGCCCCGATCGGACGGGTAGCCTGCCGCGGGGGGTCCCGGAACTCGTATCGACACCCGTTCCGGGGGAAACGCGGCAGCAACGCTATGGGGACGGTCCCCCGGATTCCGCTGCCCACCCGGCGTTCGGGCTGGACTGACCGCGAAGCGTCAGAAGGCCTCCGATACCGCGCGGCCGCCGGAACGGATGCGCACTACCGATCACTGCCGACGAACGCGACCGAGGAGTTGGTTACTGGTTCTGGCTCTGCGTGACGGAGCCCTCCTCGTTGGGTTGGACGACGACGAACCCCTCGGACCCGGTGAACTCCATCTGGATCGATTCGCCGGACGTCTGCCCGATCTCGAGCGCCTTGTTCACCTCGATCGACGGGGAGAGGTTCGCGCTCCAGGCGACGGTCGCATCGGGATCGGTGAAGACCGGCGGCGTCAGGACGACCGGGTCGCCGTGGGTCGTGAGCGCGATCTCACCGGGGCCCGAGAGGTAGACGTTCGTCAACCCGCCGGCGGCCATCCCGGACAGGCTCCCGACCGTGTTGATCTCGTAGTCGATGCTGTCCGCGAAGGCGAGGACGTCGTCGCCGTTGATCGAAATCGACTCCTCCTTTTGAAGGTCGAGGACCTGGACTTTCTTGCCCTGCTCGGCCACGTACAGGTGGCCGTGTCCCGCGGCTTCCATCACCGGCGTTCCCTCGCCGCTGACGGCCTCCTTCACGAACCCGGTGAGGCCGCCCTCCGCCGACGACTTCCCGGTGAAGGTCATCTCGCCGGTGTATGCGACCATCGACCCGGCTTTGACCATCACCGATCCGTCGACCGGGATGTCGAGGAGTCTGTTGTTCGCCTTCCGGAAGCCGTCTCCACCCTCAGTCGGGGTGTTCGATTGCGCGAACTCCTGTAGGTCCATACCGACAGCATAGTCCGCCTGGACTTTAGAACCCCTGAAGACTGAAATCGCGTTTGAAGCACTACCCCCCGTCGGGTTCGTCTACTGTCCACCGGGAAACAGACGGGTCCCGCAGCAGTGATTCCGTCTCCCGCCGGTTCGACGCCGTCACGGTCCGGACGCGGGTCGGGGGCGACCCCCCGAGACGCTACTGGGTCGCCCACGTCGGCGACTCGACGGGCGTCGCGCCGACGCGGGTGATCCGGACGGTTCGGGTGACGACACGCCGACCGGAGCGGTACTCAACCGTTCGCGTCGTCTCGATGCGTTGGACGTACCCGGCAGGGGTGACGAACAGCGTCATCGAGGCGTTCGAGGAGACGCGCGTGTCGTTCAGTTCGGCTCGAACCCGGTAGAGTCGCGTGCCGTTTCGCGTCACCTTCCCGACGGTGGCGTTCCGTCGGTCGCTGAACCGCAGGAGGAGTTGGCGGTGAAGGGCACGGTTGAGCCGGACCGACGTGTTGAGCAGATCCGGCTCTCGGATCCGGGTGTCGTCACCCGACTGGACGCGGACGGTTGTGGCGTTGCCCTGCCGCCACGCGGAAACGCGCTCGGGCCCCCGTTCGTACCGCTCCGGCGCGTTACCGGTGACCGTCGACCGACTGGTGGTCCACGCCCGAACCGGCGGCCCCGGGTCGACACGCCAGGTGCGCGCCGTCCGCACGCGGAACGTCCCGTTTTCGTCCCGCATCGTCGTGGTCGCGCGGACGGTGAAGGAGTTCGCCCGCAACGTCTCCGTGTGCGCCTGGATGAGTGCGGAGGTATCGGTCACGTCCTCGTCAGTGAGCCGGGGCGAACCCCGGTCCGGGTCGGACGGAAGAACTCCCACACAGCCGGCGGTGACCAACAGCACCGCGATAGCAAACGTGAGAGACAGACGACGATCGATCACTGCGGGATCACCTCGGGGAACCCGTAGAAGAAGTAGTAGATCTCAGCGATACCCGATGCCGCGAGCAGTCCGCCGGCGACCCGGTAGATCCGCCCCGTGTACGCGCTCAGGGCGGTAGTGATCGAGACACCGCCGAGCGCAGTCGCGGCCGTGACCGCGGCCAGGACCGTTCCCATCCCGAGCGCGTACGACACCACGGCGCCGACGCCGAGCACCGGGCCGGCCGAGATCCCCTGCAGGACGACCGCGATGAAAAGCGGCGCGGTACAGCCGGCCGCAGCCGCCGCGTACAGCACGCCGAACAGGAAAAAGCCCGCGAGCGACCGCTCCCGTGCGGGCAGCCGGACAGTCGGCCGGGACGGCTTCCACCCGGCTGCCGTCGCCCCGCCGGCGACCAGGAACACGCTGCCGACGACGACTTCGAGGACGGCGACGTCCGCGAGGACCTGCGCGCCGAGGAACGCGGCCGTCCCCGCCAGCCCGACGTACACGACGGTCATCCCGAGGCCCGCGAGCGCACTCAGCAACGCGGCACGGGCAAGCGGCCGACGGACCCGTGCGACGAGCCCACCGGAGTCCGCCGTCGAAGCCGGGGTGTCGACCGTCGCCCGGCCGCCGTCGGATTGCGACACCGTATCGCTCACGAAATACGAGAGATACCCCGGGAGCAGCGGGAACGCACACGGGGCGAAGAACGTGGCGACGCCGGCGGAGAAGGACAGTCCGAGCAGCGCGGGACCGGTCATCGCTACGATTCCCGGAGAAGCGGATCGATGATCGCCGCGAACTCGTCGAACGTGCGGGCTCGCACCGCCGGAGTGTCCCCGCGTGCGGGCGTCCCGTCGGTATCGAACACGAGGTTCGTGGGATAGCTGTTCGCGTTCCACCGCTCGGTCGCGACCAGGGCCGGGTCGGTGACGACCGGCCACGTGCCGTCGTACTCGCGCCAGAACTCCCGGACGAGCGTCTCGTCCACTTCCGGCGTGATCGAAACCATATGCAGCCGTTCCGGGTCGTACGCCGCACGCAGCCGCCGGAACGCGGGCATCTCCTCCTGACACGGCCGACACCACGTCGTGAAGAAGTTCAACAGCACGACCGTCCCCTCCGGTTTGAGAACCACGTCCCCGTCGGGGAATCCCTCACGCGTAACCACCGACGGTAACGCGAGCGGGTCGGACTCGTCGGGGGTTCCGCCCGGGGCGTCCGTGGGTTCGCGGGATGGATCGGCGTCGGGCGAGGACACGCTACTACACCCGGCGAGGCCGAGTGCGAGCGCGGTGCTCACGGTTCCGATGAACGATCGGCGCTTGCTGGAGGGCATACGCACCTGGAGAGTAGCGAGTGAGTCGTAATCAGTCGGGTGTAGGCTGTAATTCGTATTTCACTCTCGGGAGTGTCGACCCCGAGTCGCCGTAGCGTGTCGTCGGAGCGGACGCACGGGAGGCGCCAGCGGCGTCGTTCGCTGGAGGACGAGGGTCCGGACAAAGCGGGGACGGCCCTCAGTCCGGCGGACGGACGAGCAGGTACTCCTGTCCGGGTTCGACTCTGTCGACGGGGACGACGATCTGGTCGTTCTCCATCCGCGGGAACACGCCGGGTTCCCGACCGCTGGGGTCGATACAGAGGTATTCGAGGTCGCCGGTTGCGGGGTTCAGCGTGATGTTGTCGAGCGTCCCGAGCAGGGCGCCGTCAGCCAGCATCACCTCGGAGTCGCTGAGCGACGAGAGGGGGACCGAATCCATAGGTACCCGGTCGTAGAACGTACTATTAACGGTCGGACAAGCTGAAACGTCGAATTGAGTCACCCAGCAGCGGCGACGCCACCGATCGATCCTACCCGATCGCCGGCGGGGTCGTTCGGTTCCCGAGGCGGTAGCTGTACCACGCCGTTGATAAACCACAGGATGGATCCGGCAGCAGCGGTTGGTGGGTGGAGGTATACGACAGTAGATATGACGCCGCCCCTGAATGCGACACGGCGACCCGTATCGAGGGGTGAAGGACCCAGCACAGTCGCGGTGGACGGTCGGCAACTCGCGTACGCGACGTACGGGGATCCCGAAGGGATCCCGGTCCTCGTCCTCCACGGAACGCCCGGATCCCGCCGGTTGGGATCGGTGTTCGATCGCAAAGCAAACCGGGCCGGGATCCGGATCCTTGCCCCGGATCGACCCGGATACGGACGCTCCGCGGCGTGGCCGGAGTACAGCGTCGACGACGCCGGGAGAGTTATCACGGCTGTCCTCGACGATGCCGGCGTTCGAACTGCCGGACTCGTCGCGTTTTCGGGTGGAGCACCGTACGCACTCGCAGCCGCACGGACACGCCCCGAGCGTATCACCCGCGTCGACGTCGTCTCGGGTGCGACACCGCCGGGAATCAGCGAGCACACGCCGCCGATGCAGCGGGTGCTGCGAACGCTGGCAACGGGCACGCCGCTCGTGCTTCGGGGGCTGTTCCGGGGGCAGGCGTGGCTCGCGGCGCGGCTGGATCCGACGTTCGTGGCGGCGCAGTACACCACGAAAGAGCGCGCCGATGCGCTGCCGGACGACGTGAAGGAGGTCATCAAGGCGGATTTCGTCGAGGCAGTCGCCCGGTCCCGCCGCGGCGTCGTGACCGAACTTCGACACACGGCCACGCAGTGGGGCAACGACCTCGACGGGGTCGACGCGGAGGTGACCTTCTGGCACGGTGCGGACGACGCGAACGTCCCGGTCGCCGACGCCCGGCGGCTCAGCGCGGCACTCCCGACCGCCCGGCTTCACACGCTTTCGGCCGCGGATCACCTGCAGGCGTTGCTCCGGAGTCGGGCCGAGATCCTCGACGCACACCGGTCGTAGGGCGCGCGTCGTGGGAACCGGGGTCGGTCGGGTGACCGCGTCCGGGAGAACCACGCGTATTGATATGCGAGCTGTCCGAACCCCTCCCGAAGAGGGAATGAAACGCATCCAGTTTTCGATCGCCTACCCGGAGCGGTTGCGGCATCCGCTCCATCAACGGTTGGCGGAGACGGACTCGGTCACGCGGGCCGAGATACTGATGTGGAGCCCGACCGGCGACGCGACCGCGCTGCTCTGGTGTGACGGCGGGCGGGCGGCGATCGAACGGCTGATCGGCGCCGTCGACTCGCGTCTTGTGATACTGTTGGCTATAACTACGTGACGCTCTTCCGAAGCAGATTGTTGATCGGGTAGAGCTGTCGCTGTGAAAGCGTAGCGGGCAAGGGTGACGCGGCGCGACGGTGGCTCTCGCCGCATCGAGGCGTCTCAAAAGACAAACTGACAGCGTATCTCAGACCGTTCCAACTTCGGCGACGAATCCTCCGCAAACCAGGCCGAGAGGCACTCAAAGAGATTGTCCGAGCAGTTCTCTGACTCACCAACAATGTGCTTCACAAGAGCGCTACGTGAAGATTTTCGGCACCCCGGGGTGCCGAAATCCGTCACGCGACTATAGCCGACAGTATGAGTCGCCTCGTTGCCGATCCCGGCGGCACGTACGCGTTCCTCCGGCAGGAGGAGTACGAGTTCCCGGCCGAGCTACTGGATGCGATCACGGAGGCGCGGGTGATCTTCCTCCCGCCGGTCGTCCTCCGGGAGTCGGGCCCGGTCGAGTTCGAGGCGGTCGGCGACCCGCCCGCGCTCAGTGCGTTCCACGAGCGGCTCTCGGAGGTGGGCGACCCCACGATCGAACAGGTACGGGAGTTCGACCGGTCCCCGTCGGCAGCACGGCTGACCGACCGACAGCAGGCCGCGGTGGACGTCGCGGCGTCCGTCGGCTACTACGACGTCCCGCGAACAGGCTCGATCACGGACGTTGCGGCCGAACTGGACTGTTCGACGAGCACGGCCGGCGAGCTGGTGCGAAAGGCGGAATCGAGGATCGTCCGGGACGCCGTCGAGACGTAACTTCGAGGCGTCTCTGAGTCTGGCGAAGGGCTTTTGAAACGGAGTCGAACAATCGAACCGATGGTCCCCGGTCGAAACGCTCCACGGCAACACGCAGGGACGGATGGGACAGGTACCGAGTCCGGACCCGAAGGTGGCCAGTCCGGGCCGCAACTGACCCGGAGGCAGGTGACACGTGCGGGAACGGCGGCCCTCGCGGCTGCCGTCGCCGGGTGTTCGACGAGTCCGGCCGAGTCGACGCCGCCGACGCGGATCGGTTCGTGGCCCCCCGCCACCGAGGCGGGCGAGATCGTGACGCGAACGTACTACCCGGAGTGGATCGGGTGGGCCGACGACGCGTTCAGCGACGCGACGTCGATCTCGATCCGAGCCGAGAGCCAGCCGTTCGCGTGGCAGGACAGGCGGCCGTTCGGCGACGGGATCGTCGGGGACGTCCGGCGGTGGTGGGCGGACGTCCGCGGCACGAGCTCGTACGACGGGCCGCGTCGCCGCGTCGACGTGGTATCGTTACAGGATTGGCGGCTCGACTCCGCGCGGGACCTCCTCCACCCGCTTCCGGTCGAGCGGATGCCGAACTGGGAGTACGTCCGGCAGCGGTTCCGGGAGATCGACTTTCACCGGTCCGACGGCGACGTCTACGGCGTCCCGATCGAAGCGACGATCGCCGGGCTGACGTACGACGCCGACCGGTTCGACGACCCGCCGGACTCCTGGGAGCTGCTGTTCGACTCGGAGTTCAGCGGCCGGGCGGTCTGTACCGATCCGCTCCGGTTTCCACACATCGCCGCCCAGTACCTGGGCCAGGATCCCCGCTCGCCCGACGACTTCGAGGCGATCCGGGAACTACTGGAGACACACCACAGCCGGCTCGTCGCGCAGTCGGATGGGGGAGAATCGACGGCCGTCGAGGAGTTCTTCGTCAGCGACGCCGAGGCCATCGAGGCGTTCGCGTCGGGGCGGGCGGTCATCGGGTCGGTCGGAATGGAGCCGATGTACGCCGCTCGGTTCGAGCGCGGTCTGCCGATCGACTACACCGCACCCGCGGAGGGCGCGTTGTTCTCGGCGTTCTTCTTCGGGGTGCCGGTCGAGTCCCCCCACCCGTTTGCGGCCACCCGGTTCGTGGATTGGGCGCTCCGTCCGTCGAGTGCCGCCGAACTCGCCGCCCGGGAGGGGTTTATGCCCACTGTCGGCGCGCGGACCGAACTCCCCGACGAGGTCGCGTCGTTCTTCGAGTGGCCCGAGGCGTGGTCGCTCCGGTACGACGACCCGCGAACGACGGACGAAGTCGAGATCGAATACAGCGAACTGCTACGGGACATCTATGGGCTGTTCTGACCGGACGCGACCGGCAGGGGGGCGGACGCGGTGCGAGTGACGCGACGGCACCTCGAAGCGGTCGTCCTGGCGGCGGTCGTCGTCACCGCCGGGACCGGCGTCTACGTCGTCGACCGCGCCCCGACGCCGACCGCCACGTTCGTGGGGGGCACCGCTTCCGGGGAGCAGCCGACGCGGCCGTCGGTGCCGACCCGGATTCGGGCGCTCCACCAGCGGGGGATCACGGGGGCGAACGCGACCGTGGGCATCGTCGTCGTTACCCGGATCAACGCGGATCATCCCGAGCTCCGGCCGCGGATCGTGGAGCGACGTTCCTTCCGACGGGATCCGGCGGGCCAACCACGTGGGAGGCACGGAACCGCTGCCGCGCTCACAGTCGCCGCAATCGCCCCCGACGCGGAGTTGCTCGTCGCGACGGTAGACACGCCGACCGACGCACGGCGAGCCATCGAGTGGCTCACGGCCCGGGGGACGGACGTACTGCTCGTGCCGGCGACGGTGCTTGGCGCTCCGGGTGACGGAACCGGAACGGTTGCCAGCGCCGTCGAACGGGCAGCCGACCGGGGGACGGTCGTGGTCGCGCCGACCGGGAACCTGGCGCGGAACCACTGGCAGGGCCGGCTCACCCCGACGCGGCGCGGGTTACACTCCTTCGGGGGAGACGTTCGGATGCGGCTGCTCCCGCCCGTCGGGGCCGGAACGCAGGCCGGCGGGCGGGTCCAGGCACGGCTGCGGTGGAACGGCTCGGCGTATCCACGGGATCTCACCCTGGAGCTGTACCGGTCCGGAGCGAGCGGGGTGACCCGGATCGCGACCTCGGAACGAACCCGGACCGGATCAGTTCGGGTCGAGCGGCTGGACGCCCGGGTCCGGCCCGGTGATCTGTTCGTGGCCGTCAGGCTCCCGAACCGGACCGTGCGACGGTTCGAACCGCTCCCGGTCCGGATCGAGGTCACGACCCGACGCCACCGGCTGCTGAACGCGACGCCCGCCGGGAGCGTCGCGTCGCCGGCGACGGCCCCGTCGGCGCTGTCTGTCGGGGCCGCAGCACCCGACGACGCGGGCCTCGCCCCGTACAGTTCCCGTGGACCGACTCCCGACGGTCGCCGGGGGGTCGACGTCGTGGCCCCACCGACCGTGTGGGCCGGCCCGCGGGACGGCACGTCCGCAGCGGCGGCGTACGCTGCCGGCGCGGCCGCGCTCATCATTTCCGAAGCCGACACGAGTTCCCCGGAACGGGTTATCACACTGCTCTGTGACACGGCAGTCGACGTTCCCCCGGCCGGAGCCGACGCCGAAAGCGGGTACGGCCGCCTCAACGCGACCGGCGCAGTGGAGCGGATCGAGGCGCCCAAAGGGCGAACCGAGGACAGCCAACCCCGGACGAAACCACACACACGATGTTAGACGAATTAACGCGATCGGAGGAACCGCCAGCGATCGACGCCGAACCGAAGGTCGTCACCTTCGGGAGCGAGGACACCGCCGTCGTCTTCGACGCGCTCGGCTCCGAGACGAGCCGGGAGCTGTACCGGGAACTCCTGGCCGAGCCGCGGACCGCATCGGAGCTCGCCGAGGCGGTCGACACGTCGATCCAGACGGTCAGCTACCACCTCGACCGCCTCCAGGAGGCGAACCTGATCGAGGAGGGAGCGACGCGCTACTCCGACCGCGGTCGGGAGATGGTCGTCTGGGTACCGGTCTCGCGGGGGATTCTGGTGACCGACGCCGAGGAACGGGATCACCTCCGGGAGCGGGTCGCCGCGGTGCTCGGCCTCGCTGTCGGCGCAGCCGTCGTCAGCGCCGGCGTGAGGGTGCTGGCTCGGCGGGTCGTTCGCCCGTCGACCAGGCTCGATCCCGCGAGCCTGCCGGCCGATCCGTCCCCGGGCGAGAACCTGTTGTTGTGGGCGCTGACGACTGCCGGAAGCGTCGACCTCGGGATCGGACTGTTCCTCGGTGGACTGGCGGTACTGCTGGCGAAGTGGAGGTACGAGTGACGTGTTCGGGGGGTCAGCGGGCGAGGCGGTCACGCTGCCCGTGCCCGGTTCAACTCGGCTGACCCGTCGCTGTCGACGACCACGTCGAGTTGGTTGAATCACTCGTCGGAGCGGAACTCGCGTGCGATGACGGTCCCGTCGTTCACCTGGACGGTCACTCGGTCCCGGCCGCTTTTCCACGGCAGTTCGCCGAGTTCGGCGGTCCCCGTACTCGCCACCTCGGACCGTGTTTGCCACGCGCAGTGTCCCGCGCTGGACGGCCCGGACAGTCACGGTGTGCGGCACGTCGTCCCGGTTGACAGCGAGCATCGTGGTCGGATTCCCCGGTCGTCCGGTAAACCGACAAGCGGGAGCAGACCCGCCGGGGCAACGAGGAACCGGCGTCGGATCACGCTCAGTCGTGAAACCCGCCGAATAAAAACCCGGGCTTCGGTCGACCGACTGTGTGCCGTACCGCGGGAGCGGCCGCTGGCTGATACTGTCGGCTATAACTACGTGAAGATTTTCCACACCCCGGGGTGTCGAAATCCGTCACGCGAGTATAGCCGACAGTATGAGGCCACCGTCGACGGGGAGAGCCGAGCGAACCCGCCACGTGGGGTCGCAACCGACCCCGGTCAGTCGCGGGAAAGGGGTAACTGCGCGACGACGCGGTCGGTCGCGCGCCGCTGTCGGAACGCCATCGGGTCACGACTCCCCCCGGTCGCGCGGAAGCATCCGGTGGGGCTCCCGTTTTCGACCGTTGAGAGCCGTGTCGGCGCCACAACACAGCCGCGTACGCCGTCCCGAACGCGGCGGAGCCGATGAGTGCGAGCAGGACGGCGAACGCGACGTAGCCCACGAGCGGGTCTGCGTACGGCAGGATCACGTCCTGCGGCGGGTCGACCGCCCAGGGGCTGACGTGGAAGTACGCCAGCATCCCCGTGCTGAGCGCGAGGAAGCCGACCCAAAAGCGGGCTCCGACCCGTCCGGTCGGCGTCAGCAGGAGCCCGACTACCAGGAGCGGGTAGATCGCGAGACTGTACGTGAAGGGGGTCACCGCCGGCGTGATCGGCCAGCCGACGTGGTTCCCGCGGACGACGTGGTCGATGTGGTGTGCCGCACCCAGCGCCGTCGGGATCAACGTGAACCCGATGAATATCGCGGGCAGACTCGCCGACCCGTTGCAGTACGTCCCTGATGGGCATACGCGAACGTCGTCGCCGACCGCCGGAAGCGTTTGCCCAAGACGTTGCACCGGCCGTGCCCGTCGACCGATCGGCGTC
The DNA here is from genome assembly GCF_014212355.1 of Halobellus ruber. Classification (NCBI taxonomy): domain Archaea; kingdom Methanobacteriati; phylum Methanobacteriota; class Halobacteria; order Halobacteriales; family Haloferacaceae; genus Halobellus; species Halobellus ruber. The sequence continues at coordinate 161,931 of NZ_JACKXD010000004.1, read as the reverse complement.
GGAAGTTAGGGGAGACCGCTCGGTGCGTGGTTCCGCGTCGCTCACACCTCGGGGATCGCCGCGATCAACGAGTCCAACCGCGCCCGCGCGTCGGCGTCCGGCGGCCGGTGGGGCGACCGCGCGCATCCGGCCGGGGCACCGCGCTGCCGCATCGCGTACTTCAGCCCGGGGATCCCGAACTCCGCCGTGATCGCGTGGTTCAGCTCCGTCACCGCGGCGTTCAACTGCCTGGCCCGTTCGGGGTCGCTCGACGCCGCATCGTAGATCGCGACGGTCACCTCGGGGACGACGTTCGACAGCGCCAGGACCCCGCCGGTCGCGCCCGCGGCCAGCGCCTGGGCGAACACCCCGCCGCTGCCGACCAGCGGGTCGAAGTCGGCGTCGGCCGTCCCCCGGACCAGCCGGACGAAACTCGCGACGTCGCCGGCGGAGTCCTTCATCCCGGCGACGTTCGGGTGATCGGCGAGCGCCGCGGCAGTCCCGGGGTCGAGCCGGACGTCGGTGAACGCCGGCACCGAGTAGAGGTAGATCGGGATCGACGCCGCGTCGGCGAGGTCGCGGTAGTAGTCCGCAAGCGCCGACTGGTCGTGGGGGTAGTAGAACGGCGTGACCACCAGGGCGGCGTCGGCGCCGGCCTCCGCCGCCGACGCGGTCGCCGCGCGGGTCTCCCGGACGCCCGGGCTGCCGGTGCCCGCGAGGATCGGCACCGAGGCCGCGTCGGCGACGGTTTCGATCACGCGGGTCCGCTCGGCGGCGGTCAGGAGTTCCGCCTCGCCGGTCGACCCACAGGGGACGAGGAAGTCGATCCCGCGGTCCTCAAGCCAGCCGACGAGGTCGGAGAGCGTCCGTTCGTCGACGTCGCCGTCCCCGGTGAACGGGGTCACGAGTGGGGCTGCAGCACCATCCATACGTACGTCCCCGGGCGAGCCCGTGATATAGCTGTCCAACGACCGGTCGACGGATGGGAGGCTGTCCGCCGGCCACAAACGGGGGTATGACGGCCGGCTTACTGCGGCGCGTCCGCGACGACCGAGACGTAGCTCACCTCGCCGGCCTCGACCGCGGTTTCGAGCGTCTCGATGGCGTCGAGCGCCCGTTGTCCCCGCTCGCCCATCAGCCCGAGCAGCCCCTCGTAGTCGACCCGGTCGGTCACGCGGTCCCGCATTGCGAGCAGGTCGTCGTGGTGGTCGGTCATAGTCCGAACCGCGAACCCGGCGCCCGTGATCGCGGACCGGAGCCGATCGCGGCTCCGCGCCCCGGAGAGACAGAGGGCCTCCGCGACCCGCTCGGGGACCGCCGGGCCGCCGCCGTCGACCACGACCTCCGAGACAGCGAGCCGGCCGCCGTCGACCAGTACCCGGCGGGCCTCCCCGAGCGCGGCCGGGAGGTCGGTGAGACAGAGCACACACTCCGCGAGCAGGACGTCGACGCTCGATTCCCGGATCGGGAGCGCCGTTGCGTCGCCGCGGATCGTGCCGGCCGCGTCGGGCGAGGGGTCGACGCCGACGGCGTCGGCGCCCCGCTCGCGGGCAACAGCGAGCGCCTCGCCGGCGCCACAGCCGACGTCGAGCACGCGCGTGTCGGAGCCGACGTCAGCGCGGTCGAGGAGGGCGGCAGTCGCGTCGGTGCCGCCAGGGTGAAGCGGCCCGTCGAGCAGCCGATCGAGCGTCGACCAGGGGTTCGCAAGCGCCGCGTCGACGAGGCCGTTCATCGGCCGTCCCCACAGCAGCCCGAGTCGGGGTCGCAGTCCGTCCGGGGGCTGTCCTCGACGCGCCCGCCGTCAGCCACGCCGTCGCCCTCGTAGCCCGTGGGAGCGTCGGCGTCCGGGTCGGAGCCGTCGGCCCCGGTGGCGGCCCGCGGGTCGTCGACCGCGGCCCGGCCGCCCCACTCGTTGCGGTTCCGGAGCGCGTACTCGCCGTCGTCGGTGGTCATGTTGTACCCGCAGAACGGGACCAGATCGCCGTCCGCAGTGGGAACGGAGATACAGCAGTTGCTCAGCCGGTTCACGTCCGCGGCGTCGGCGTCCATAAACCCCGTGAACGACACCGGAACGACCTCGTCGAAGAGGCCTTCGACGCCGCCCGGGACGTCGACGCCGCAACAGCCGGCGGTCTTGCACGCCCACTCCTCGCCGGCGGCCGTCCCCGCGAGCAGTTCCATGTAGTCGCCCTCGTCGACCATCCCCGAGAGCATCTCCCAGAGTTGGTCGTCGACGAACTTCGTGAGCGGGACGAACGCGCCGGCGTCGGCGTCCTCGCACCCGCAGTCCGCGCCGGCGTCGGCCCCGTCGGCCGCGGCACCGCCGTCGCTCCCACACCCGTCGCCGACGCTCGGATCGGCATCCGCCGGCACGAACGCGGTCCCGATCTGGCAGTACGCCGAACAGCAGGGCGCCGGCAACATATCCCGCGGCTCCAAGCTCCCGATCTGCTCGGCCAGGAGGCGGGTGGCGGTGTCGATCGCAAAGCGGCCGTCGTCGGTGGCGTACCGCCCGAAGTGCGCGACCGGCTGGAAGTTGACCGACCGGATCACGTCGCGGTTCTCCAGAGCGAACCGCACGATGTCGCCCATCTCGTGGTCGTTGACGTCGGGGACGACCGTGGGCACGAGGACGACCGGGAGGTCGGCGTCGCGGCAGGCCTCGATCGCGGCGTGTTTCTCTTCTACGAGATCCACCTCCCGGATCGTCTCGTAGGTCTCGCTCGTCAGCCCGTCGAACTGGAGGTAGACGGCAGTCACGCCGGCGTCGGCCAGTTTCCCGGCGTACCCCTCCTCGGTGGCGAGCCGGATCCCGTTGGTGTTGACCTCAACGTGGTCGATGCCGCGCTCGCGGGCCCGTTCGACCAGGTCCGGGAGGTCGTCGCGGACGGTCGGCTCCCCGCCGGAGAACTGGATGGGCCGCCCGCCGGCGTTCTCAACCGTATCGAGAAGCGCCTCGATCTCGTCGGTCGACCGGTGGTCGCCGCCGGGGCCGGAGCTCGCAAAGCAGTACGAACACGAGAGGTTGCAGTCGTCGGTGACTTCCACGACCGCCAGACACGCGTGGTCGTCGTCGACCGCCAGGTCGCCGCCGTCGTACTCCGGGCTGGGCCCGAACTCCGCGGCCCACTCCCAGTGGTCGTGAGAGCCCCAGACCCGCCGGCTCGCGACCCCGTGATCCGGGCAGTCCCGCGTGAGGAACACGCCGCCGTCGCGCTCCTCGTACCGGCCGGGGACCTGCTGCAGGCAGTCGGGACAGAGGCTCGTCGTCTCCGCGAGTGTGGCACGCTGGCTCATACGTTCGGGGAGGGCTGGCTTTGCATAAGCGTACTGGGCGTGTGCGTCGGCGTCGGACGCCTGCAAGGTGTCGGGAGCCGCTCGGACGTCGCGGGCGCCAGGCCGCGGAACCCTTTTTGAACGCGCGGCCGGAACGTTCGTATGGCAGAGTCAGCGGCAGGAAGTGAGCCCGGAGCCGCCACACCGCCGAGCGGCCGGTCGCCGGTCGCGGTCGCCGAGGACCTCCTGGTCGCGTGCAAACTCGGCGAGCCGACGGCGGCACACGAGGCCGCGCTGGCCGACGCCACCGACGCCGACCTCCGGCCGGTTCGGAACGACCGGCGGACCGCCCTGGCCTTTTGGATCAACTGCTACAACGCCGGCACACAGCTCCTTCTCGAAACACACCCCGAACGCTACGACAGCCCGCTGCGGATGCTCCGGTTCTTCCTCGCGCCCGCGATCACCGTCGCCGGAACCGACCTGCCCTTGGATCGGATCGAGAACGGCCTCCTCCGCGGCGGCCGCTCGAAGTACGGGCTGGGATATCTGCCGAAGGTCCTGGTCACCGGCTTCGAGCGCCGCTACCGGCTGGTCGACTGCGACCCCCGGATCCACTTCGCGCTGAACTGCGGCGCCGAGAGCTGCCCGCCGATCCGGGCGTACGAGCCCGCGCGGATCGACGACCAACTCGACATCGCCACCCGGAGCTATCTCGACGCCACTGTCGAGTACGACCCCGACGCGGGGACGGTCGCTGTCCCGCGGGTGTTCCTGTGGTTCCGCGGCGACTTCGGCGGCGGGGCGGGGATCCGCGAGTTCCTCCGCGCCCACGGCGCGATCCCCGCCGACGCGGCGCCCCGCATCCGCCACCGGTCGTGGGACTGGTCGAAGGCCGCCGGGAAGTTCGTGGAGTGAGGCGACGAGGCAGGACCGACGGTTTTTGTCGCCGAGCGCCGTACGAAACGTATGGCAGACGAGGTAGCGGACGTTCCGCTGCCGAACGTCGCGGCGGGTCCGGACCCGTTCTCGTTGTCCGCGCTCCCCGAGAGCGTCGATTTCGCCGTGCTGTTCCTCCAGCGGGACCACTACTGCACGAAATGCCGGGCGCAGGTCCAGCGTCTCGCCGACCGGATCGACGATTTCAGAGCACGGAACGCCGAGGTCGTCGCGATCGTCCCCGAACCGACCGAACGCGTCGGGTCCTGGCAGTCCTCCTACGACCTCCCGTATCCGCTGCTCGCGGATCCCGAGGCCGAGGCGGGCGAGGCCTACGACCAGCCGGTGCGGTTCGGGCTTCTGGGGCGGGTCTCGGATTTCGTCGGCCGGATGCCCGCGGTGGCGATCGTCGACCGCCGCGGCGACGCCCCGACCCTGGCGTACGTCCACAGAGGGTCGACGACGGGCGACCGGCCGCCGATCGACGACCTGCTCGCCGAACTCGACGACCTCCGCGAGGCGTAACCGGGCGCTCGCTGGCGGTGAGTCCTACCGCGGCGGTGGTGTCCGCGCGGCGAACGTCCGCGGGCGTTTCTTATCCGCCGGGCGTGAGAGTGCCGTATGGACGAACTCGACTTCCTGGTCGTCGGGTCGGGATCGGGACTGGACGTCGCCAACGCCGCCGCGAACCAAGGACAGTCGGTCGGGGTCGTCGAGAAGGGGCCGCTCGGCGGGACGTGCCTGAACCGCGGCTGCATCCCCTCGAAGCAGCTGCTGTACCACGCCGACGTGCTGGAGACGATCGAGCGCGCCGGCGAGTACGACATCGACGCCGAGGTGACAGGCGTCGACTTCGCGAAGATCGTCCGGGAGGTGAACGAGGACGTCGGCGGGGACGCCGCGTCGATACGCCGCGGGCTACGCTCCTCCGACAGCCACACCCTCTACGAGGGCGAGGGCCGCTTCGTCGACGAACGGACGGTCGAGATCGTCGACGGCGCCGACGAGGGAGCCGAAGTCCGCGCCGACACCGTGCTGATCGCCGCCGGGACCCGGCCCTCGATCCCGGCGATCGACGGCATCGACGCCGTCGACTACCTGACCAGCACCGAGGCCCTGCAACTGGAGGCGCCGCCGGACCACCTCGTGATCGTCGGCGGCGGCTACATCGCCGCGGAACTGGGCCACTTCTTCGGCACGTTCGGCAGCGACGTGACGATCGTGGGCCGCCGGCCGAATCTGTTACCCGACGCGGACCCCGAGGTCGCCGCGGCGTTCACCGAGCGGTACGGGGAGCGGTTCACCGTGCACACCGGCCACGCCGCCACCGCCGTCGAGGCGGCCGAGGAGGGGATCACCCTCACCGCCCGCCCCTACGAGTACGGCGAGAGCGGGGGCGTCGTCGACGGCGACGACGTGACCGTGACCGGCGACGAACTCCTGATTGCGGCGGGACGCCGGCCCAACACCGACATCCTCGACGTCGGGGCCGCCGGCGTCGAGACCGACGACCGGGGGTTCGTCGAGACCGACGAGTACCTGCGGACCACCGCCGAGGGGGTGTGGGCGCTCGGCGACGTCGTGGGGGAGTACCTCCTGAAACACAGCGCGAACCACGAGGCGGCCACCGTCGCCCGCAACGTCCTCGGCGACGACCTCGAAGCGGTGGACTACACCGCGATGCCGTGGGCGGTGTTCGCGTCGCCGGAGGTCGCCGGCGTCGGCGCGACCGAGGACGAACTCCGGGCCGAAGAGCGCGAGTACGCCACCCGGACGTACCGGTACGACCAGACCGCCCGCGGCGACGCGATGCACGCCGACGGCTTCCTGAAGGCGATCATCGACCTCGACGGGACGATCTTGGGCTGTCACATCGTCGGCCCCGAGGCGTCGAACCTGATCCAGGAGGTCGTGGTGGCGATGAAAGCCGGGTCGGGGTCGGTCCGGGACATCCGGGAGTCGGTCCACATCCACCCCGCGCTCTCGGAGGTCGTCCAACGGGGGTTCTCCGGACAGTTCTCCCGGGGCGGCGACCACGGCCACGACCACTGACGCCGGACGCGGCCCGCCGGCGGTCGGCAGAGACCCGAGCGCCGACGGGCGGTCGCCCGGGGGGCGACAACCGCTCGGGTCGATTGACCCCCACAATTGAATATCCCAGGTGTGAGAACCATAGCCGAACACAGGACCGTGGCTTCCGACGTCGAAACGGAGAGCGAACGGCTGTGGGTGCCCGTAGCGGTGGGCATCGGGCTCGTGGCGGTCCTGGTGGCGGAGTCGGTCGCAATCGGCGCGGGGACGTACGTCCCCGCGAACGGACACGTGAGCGGCGTCGTGACCGCGCTGCCGTTCATCGGGATCCTCCTCTACGGGAGCTACCGGGTCGAGAAGGGGTCGCTCGACCACGACCGGTATCTTCGGATCAGCCGGTGGAGCCTGGGCGGGGCCGCGGTCTTTCTGCTCATCAACATCGGAGTGATGGCGACCCGACCGCTGGGCGGTGGGCTCCCGCTTCTCGTGAGTTGGACGCGGTGGGCCGTGTCGATCGGCGGCGGCACCGGGTTCCTGGTCGGGGTCTTCGAGGCCCGAGCGATCGAACGCCAGCTCGACGCCGAGCGGAGCCGGATCAGACAGGAGGAACTGCGCAGCGAGCGGGACCGGCTCGAAGAGTTCGCGGACATCGTCTCTCACGACCTCCGAAACCCGCTGAACGCCGCGTCGGGACACCTCGAACTCGCTCGGGACGCCGATCCTGAGGCCGTCGAGGACCATCTGGATCGGGTGGAATCCGCGCTCGGACGGATGCACCGGATCCTCGAAGACACGCTGACGCTCGCCCGCGAGGGAAAGACCGCCGGCGACACCACCACGGTCGATATCGGGACGCTCACGACCGAGTGTTGGGGGCGCGTCGACGGCATCGACGCGGAACTGGTGGTCGAAGAGGCCGGGACGATTCGGGCGGATCCCGACCGCCTCAGCCACGTCTTCGAGAACCTCCTGGCCAACGCGGTCGAACACGGTGGGCGCGACGTGACCGTCCGCGTCGGCCCGCTGGGTGACGGCGACGCCGTCGGGTTCTACGTCGAGGACGACGGCGACGGGATCCCAGAACGGGAACGGGACCGGGTGTTCGAGAAGGGCTACAGCGCCGACGACGGGACCGGGTTCGGGCTCGCGATCGTCGAGCGGATCGTCGACGCTCACGGGTGGTCGGTCCGCGTGACCGAAGGAGCCGCGGGCGGCGCCCGGTTCGAGATCACCGGCGTCGAGCCGGCGGAGACGGCGCCCACAGCCGGTCCGGCCGCGGTCGAAGGGTGAGCCGTGGTGTCGATCGGCCGGTCTCCCCGCCTCTCCGCCCGGAGAGTCAGAACGCCCGGCCGGCCCTCGGCTCACCCGAGGAGGTACTTCGCCGTCCGGGTGTCGCCGACGTCGGTTCCTTCGAGCAGCGCGTCGAGCCCGAGCACCCGACCCGCGCCGAGCATCCCGATGGTGACGAACATCAGGAGCCCGAGGAGGTCGCCGTTCACGAACCCGTGGCTCCAGGCGGCGTTGCCGAGGTAGAAGAACGTCATCAGGACGCCCCCGAAGAACGCCGCCAGCCTCACCAAGGCGCCGACGAGCAGCCCCAACCCGATCAGGGTCTCCCCCACAGGGATCATAAAGTTCGTGAGTTCGAGCAGCCACGGCGTGTTCGCCGCCCAGACGAAGAAGCCGTGGATGGGACTCCCGCCGGTGGCGTTGAGCATCCACCCCGAGGCGTCGAACGGTTCGCCCGCGATGAACGCGAACTTGGTCACGCCGGCGTGGAGGAACCAGTAGCCGGTGATGACGCGGAGCGCTGCCACCCAGTACCCCGCGAGGGTCCCGTTCAGGTCGAACTCGACGGTGTTATCCAGCCGTTGCCGAGTGGACGTTGCCATTGGCAGTCACCTCACACCTACACGTCGGGGCCGGATCGACGTATAAACCGAAATCGATTCTCAGAAGCTTGGAATCGCCCGGATCGCAGCCGGAGCCACGGCGACCGGCAATCGAGGTCGGCGCACCGTCTCAGCGGCTCGACGTCGAGCCGTCGGTCCGGAACCGATCGAGCCCGGACTGCCGGCGGACCACGCCGGGGGGATCCCGGCGCCAGGGCGTCCGCACGTCCCGCAGCGCGTCGGCGTCGACGTCGGGTCGGGCCCCGGGGTCGTGGCCGGGGCAGTCGGGGCCGCACTCCCGCCGGGGGTCGACGACGCGGTCGAACCACGCGCAGTACGGCCGCCCGTCGTCGGTCGGGTCGATCCGGGCACACGCCGGGAAGTCGTAGGTCCGCCACCCCTTGCCGTAGGCGCGTTCGGCGATCCGGCGGCGGGCCCGGGATTTCGCCTCGGCGCCGACGACCTCGATCTCGGTTTCGAGCGGGCGCTCGGCGACGACCTCGATTCCGGGATCCGCGACCGAAAGCGGGGTTGGCTCGCGGACGACCCGGCGGTCGCCGGCGTCGGGGTCGAAGCGCCACACGCCCGCTTCCGGCGGGAGCCGGTTGAGGTGTGCGCGGGTGACGTGGCTCTCGGTCGCGACCACGACCCGGTCGAACACGCCGAGTTCGACGTCGACCCGGAGTTGCCGTTCGAGCGGGCCCGGCTCCGCGAGGTCGGGTTTGTTCTCGATGCCGATCAGTCGGGCGAACCACCCCGAGGGGTAGCGGGTGGCCTGCCGGACGTACTCCCGGCCGTCGTGGCGCTCGCTGATGAAAAAGCCCGCCTCGATCGCGGCGTCGACGGTCGACTCCCGGAGGGACGGCGACTCCCGAACCGCCCGCCGCCGCGGCACCGCCCGTCCGGCGCCCACGTCGCTTTCGACCGCGCCGAGGGGGATCGCGTCGGCCGTGATCTCCGCGCGGGCGTCGAAGTTCGGGCTGGGAACCACGCCCGCGACGTCCGCGATCCGGCGGCCGGGCGCCTCGACCGCCGCGCCGAGCTGGCGGCCGATCACCCAGCCGGTTCGTTCCTCCAACACCGAGCACAGCGCCAGCTCGAAGGCGAACTCCCGCGGCGAGTCGGTGTCGGTCGACGCCATCGGTCGCCGGACCTCAGAAGTGGCCCGGATCGTCGGTGCCGTACTGGAGCTCCCCGCCGCGGCCGCCCTCGACGGTGCTGTTACCGTGGTCGCCGGAACTGGGGACCTTCACGGTCACGTCGTCGACGGCGTCGAAGTCCATAATCAGGTCCGACCGGATGTTGTCGGCGGTGATGTCGGAGATCCCACACCCCGCACACGCCCCGCCGAGTTCCACGACCACCTCGCCGGTGTCGGGGTCGGCCTTCCGGACGACGCTCTCGCCGCCGTGCATCTGGATGATCGGCATCTGGCCGGCCATCCACTCCTCGATCCGGCGTTGAAGGGAGTCTTCGGGGTCGCTCATCACCCTCGCTTCGGGCCCGACGCTTTGGAAGCTTGCGGTTGTACTCGAAGCGGTCCGGCGTCGATAAAAGTGTGTCACGGTCATACACGGCGGCCGCCGGTCGGATCACTCCTCGGCTCGACGCAGGAGCCGCCACGCCGCGAGCGCCACCCCGCCGGCGCCGGCCGCGACGCCGAACCCGGGAGCACTGATCCCGCCGTCGGCCCCCGGCCGGGTTGTCGCGTCCGACCCGCCGGCCGTCCCGGTCCCGTACCGTGGCCGCGGCGTCGCGGTCCCGGACGGCAACACGCCTGACGGATCGGCCTGCTCGCCCGCGTGGTCGGGGAACGCGTACAGGCCGGCGGGGCCGTCGCCGACGCCCATACTACTGGCGACGAAGAAGCCCTCGCGCTCGCCGGGCGCCGCTAACCGGGCGGTCCAGAAGCTCGCGGCGTCGGGGTCGCGCCACCACGACGCTTCCGTCGGCGCCGCCGGGTCGGAGACGTCGTGGCGCTTGACGCCGCCGCGGTACCACGAGGAGTAGAGGACGCCGCCCGAAAGCTCGAAGTTGTGTGCGGTGGTCCAGACGCCGCCGTAGGTCGGGTCCGGGGTGGCGGGCGCCGGGACCGTCGACAGCGGGACCGGCGCGGCGGGGTCGGACACGTCCCAGAGGTCGATCCCCGAGGGGCCGCCGACGAACTCGGCGTCGGGGGCGGCCGAGAGCGGTGCGGCGGGTCCGGACGCCCCGGAGTCGTTGGCCGCGACATTGGCCGCCGGGGTTTCGGTCGCGTCGTCCGCGACTCGCCGCCCCCACGACTCCCGGCCGACGCCGAGGAGCGTGCCCGACTCGTCGGTCGCGACGTAATGGTGGTTCCCCGGCGGCAGCGTGGCCCGCCGGCGGACGGCCGACTCCGGGAGCTCCGCCAACGGCTCGGGGTCGGGCACGTCCACCCGGCCACGGAGGGTCGGCTCGGCGGGATCGGAGACGTCGAGGAGCCAGGTGCCGGCGTCCCAGAGTGCGACGAACGCGGTGTCGTCGGCGACGTAGACGTCGTGGACGCTCCGGAGCCCGCTCGGCACCGCGGCCCAGGCGTCGGCGACGTCGGCGACCGACCACCGGCCCACCTCGGCTCCCGTCTCGACGTCGAGGATCACGATCGGGTTCCGCCCGCCGTCGTTGCCGGTGAGGTACGCGAGGCCGTCGCGGACGAAGCAGTTGTGGACCGGGAAGTCGGTGGCGTGGAACGCGACCTCCACGGGGCGGGCAGGGTCCGACACGTCGACCACGAGAATCCCCGAGATCGCGCCGCGTCGGGGGTTTGCGGGGCCGGCGACCACGAGCGTGGTCGGATCTGCCACGTCGAGTTTGGCGTCGAAGATCACCCGCAGCGGGCCGCCATCCCGATCCGCGAGCGGGTCGCGGACGTCCGCGAGGAGTTCGGGCCGGTCGGGCACCGACACGTCGACGGTCGCGTACCCGGTGGTTGTCGCGAGGTACGCCACGTCGCCGTCGGGGCCGACGACCGCCTCCTTCGCGCCCGCGACGTCGATGGACCCGTACGGTTCGTAGGGGCCGGGGTGGGCCGCAACGCGGCGGGTCGACGCCCGGCCGCCGAGAGCGGCGGCCGTGGCCGTGCCCGCGGCGGCGCCGACGCCTCGGAGGAACGCGCGTCGCCGCATCACGAAAGCGAGCGGTCCCCCGTGCCGCCGGTCATCGCGCTCGCCAGAGCGCCCTTCACGACCACCTCGTCGCCGAGGGTGGTCAGCCGGATCTCGGGGACGTTCGACATCACCATTCCCGCCATCCGCTCGCGGATCGGCTCTAAGATCCGCTCGGGGTTGTTGAGCGCGACGGCGCCGCCGACGTAGATCACGAGCGGCGCGTACGCGTGGACGATGTTCGCCACCCCCATCGCGTTCCAGTGGGCGACCTGGTCGACGACGTGGGTCGCAAAGTCGTCGGTGCCGTCGTGGTCGAAGACGTCCGCCGCCGAAAACGAGGGATCGTCCATCGGGAGTGCGGTCTCGACGGGGGCGGCGTCGTGGAGGTACTCCGCGTACCGGGGGATGGAGTTCCCCGAGCAGTACCCCTCCCAGTGGCCGTCGTGGCCGCACCCACAGGTGAGTCTGCCCTGCGGGTCGACGGTCATGTGTCCGACTTCGCCGGCGTTGCCGTCCCACCCCGTGAGGACGTGGCCGTCGACGCAGACGCCCGCGCCGATCCCCGAGGAGATGGTGAGATACACCATATCGTCGGGGTTGCGGTCGGAGTAGAACCGTTCGCCGATCACGCCCGCGTTCGTGTCGTTGTGGAGATACACCTGGTCGGTGTCGAGGAGCACCGACAGCGGCCCGGTGAGCGGGATCCGGTCGATGGAATCCGGGAGGTTGGCGGGGTTCTCCACCGCCCCCTCGGCGAGGTCGAGGGGGCCGATCGCGCCGATCCCCGCTGCGGTGACCGATTCGGGGTCGATCCCCGCCGTTGCACACGCCTCGCGGACGACCCCCAACACGGCCTCCGTGACGGCGATCCCGGTCGGGCCGTGCGGGGTGTCGTCGGCGGCCGTCCCCAGGATCGTGCCGTCGCCGCCGGCGGCGACCGCCCGGACGTTCGTCGCCCCCAGGTCGACACCAACGTAGTTGGCCATCGTGTCGTTACGAGTGAGCGCGATACTTAATTAAGCGGGTTCGGCGCCGAGGGGCCGCTCCACGGCGGACGAGCGTGGATGGGTCACGGGGTCGCGTCCCGTCGAAGGTCCCGGCTCAGTAGTCGGGTGCGTCGTCCTCGACGTCGCGCTTCATCGAATCGCGGCGGGACTTCGCGTCGCGACCGGTCGCCTCCAGCAGGAACTCGTTTTTCATATCGACCGCCTCGCCGGCGGCTTCGAGTTCGTCGGGGCCGAGCTCCGTGGGATCCCGTTCCTCGAACTCGACGCCCAGCCGGTCCTTCTTGCTGCCGTAGGAGACGGTGCCGGCGACCACTCGCTCGAACACCGGGTTCTCCGGTTCCTCGACCACGTAGAGGTCGCTACCGTTGTACTCGGTCGTCCCCGTGATCGGGCCGAAGTACGCCTCGACGGTCGACTCCATGTCCGGGATGCGCTCCTCGAGGGTCTCCCCGCGACGCATCTTGTACTCCTTCATAACCCGTGGTTCGGCAGGTGGTGGTTTACCAGTTTCGTCCCCGGGCGGCGGCTACTGTTCGCGTTCGGCGATGTACCCCTGCTTGCAGTCGGGGCAGATGTCGCCGGCGCGCATCGACGAGGTGCCGGCGACCTGGGCGTAGCCGCAGTTCGGGCAGTAGAACTCGACCCGATCGGCCGGAACGTCCGCTTCGGCCGTCGACTCCCCCGCTCGGACGAACCCCTGGCCGGCGTCGGGGTCGTCTGCGCCGTCGGCGCCCACGTACGTCGGCTCTGCGGCGCCGTCGTCTCCCCCGCCCGCCGCGATGCCGTCGACCTCGGCGGCGTCGTCGGGCGCGCCGCCGTTCACCTCGGGCGTCAGTCCGTCACCCTCGAAGTCGGCGTCGACATCGGCGTTCGGCGTCGCCGAGTACCCCTCGTCGGCGCCGTCGTGGTCGGGCCAGCCGCTCGTGGCCTCCGGGGCCGGCTCGGCGTCGATGATCTCGGCGTCGGTCCCCGACTCGTCCGTCGTCCCCGCCGGGTCGACGGCGTCGGCGGCCACCTCGGGATCGGCTTCGCCGGCGGTGGCTTCGGGGTCGGCGTCCGACTCCTCGGGCCACTGGACCTCGTCGCGTTCGGTCTCCTCGGCGTCGAGGATGACCGCGTCGTCGGCGTCCGGATCCGGCTCGACGTCGTCCCAGTCGTCGCTACCCGTCTCCCAGCCGTCGTCGGGTTCCTCGACGACCGCGTCCTCGTCCCACTCGTCCGGTCCGGAGCTGTCGGCCCGGGGGCCCGCATCGGAGGCCTCCGCTGTGGCCGCAGTGCCGTCCTCGGCGGGACCGTCCGTCGCGTCGGGGGTGGGCTCCGGTTCGGCCTCTACGGTCACGTCGACAGTGCCGTCCGCCCCGGTCGCCGTCGGCTCTGCCGGCGTCACCGGCGACTCCTCCGCCGCGGGGTCGGACTCGCCCGACGGCTCCGGGGTCGTCGACGCCCCTTCGGCCTCGTCGAGGCCTACTTCCTCGGGGGTACGGACCGACGTGACCTCCTTGGTCTGGTTTACCATCCGCTCGTCACCACAGCGCTTGCACCGCTTGACGTTCCGGATGGTGACGACGACCTCGTCACCCTCCTCCTTGCGGCTGCGCTCGACCTCGGGGGTCCCGTACGTGTGCCCGAAGAGGCGGCATTTCAGTCCCATTACGCGCCCTTGCGGCGTTCAGCGGCAAAAGTGTACCTGCTACGTCAGACGGACGGCAGACGCGTCCGGCGAGGCTCGGCGTCGACGCCGTGGCCTGACGCGGCGGTAAGCGTATACCCGATGCGGGACAAAGCCCGACTATGAGAGCGCGGCGCGAGTTCCGTGACCGGCGGGACGTTGAGGTGGAGGTCCTCGATGCACTCGTTGATCGCGCGGACGAGGGAATGACCGTCTTCGAGGTGCGCGCCGCCGTCGACACCGACATCGACGAGATCGAGGCGGCACTCGCGTCACTGAAACAGGACGGGCTGATCTCGGTCAGAGACGGCGAGGATCGGGTGGTGATCCTGGCCGACGACCGCGTGGTCCCCGATCCCGACGCCGACCCTCACGAGGAGCAGGGGTTCCTCGACGCCGTCCGCGAACGACTCGGGTTGTGAGGCGGGCGGCACCGCCGTGATCGGTCGGGTGCCGAACACATTTACCCGCCTGTCGCTGATACCGTATCAATGACTGTCGTCACTGGGATACACGAGACGTACGGTGCGACGTTCGTCGACCGTGGCGGCCGGCGGTTCGTCCGGGACTACGGCCGTCCGGAGCGGACGCACCGCGCCGTCCGCAACGGGGTCGGCGTGATCGAGATGGCGTACGGAGTGGTCGTGGTCGACGGCGACGACCGGATCGAGTTCGTCGACGACACCGTCTCGAATCGGGTGCCGGAATCCGAGGGATCCGGCGTCTACGCGTTGCTTTTGGACCCGCAGGGCCGCATCGAGACCGATCTCTACGTCTACAACGCCGGCGAGCGGCTGCTTTGTTTCACGCCGCCGGAGCGGGCGGCGCCCGTCGCCGAGGCGTGGGCCGAAAACGTGTTCATCCGCGACGTGGAAGTCCGGGCGGCGTCGGCCGACTTCGCGGTCTTCGGCGTCCACGGCCCGGAGTCGACCGAGAAGGTCGCCAGCGTCCTCAACGGCGCCGGGTCGCCGGAGCCGGAACTGACCTTCGTCCGCGGGTCGATGGGCGACGAGGGCGTGACCGTGATCGCCGGCGACGGCCTCGTGGGCGAGGAGGGATACGAGGTCGTCTGCGCCGCCGACGCCGCCGACCGGGTGTTCGAAGCCCTGCTTTCGTTCGGTATGAACGCCGTCCCGTTCGGCTACCGGACCTGGCAGACGCTCACGACGGAGGCCGGCACACCGCTGTTCGAGACCGAACTCGACGGCCGGATCCCGAACGTGCTCGGCCTCCGGAACGCGCTCGACTTCGAGAAGGGGTGTTACGTCGGCCAGGAGGTGGTCTCGAAGGTCGAAAACCGCGGACGGCCGAGCCAGCGGCTCGTCGGCCTCCGGCTCGACGACGACACCGAACAGCTCCCGGACCCCGGCGCGGCCGTCACCGTCGGCGGCGACGGGATCGGCGAGGTGACACGCGCCGTCACGAGCCCGTCGCTGGAGGAGCCGATCGCGCTCGCGCTCGTCGACTTCGACGCCGGCGGCGAGTCGGTGTCGGTCGACGGCGACGCGGGCGCGATCGACGCCGTCCGCACGCCGCTGCCGTTCGTCGACGGCAGCGCCGTCTCCGAGCGGCTCCCCGTCTATTCGGCGGCGTAGGGACGGCTTGCCCTCGGGCCGCTACCGACCCACCAGCTTCGCGAGGTGCTCCCGGGAGAAGAAGGAGGTCGGTCGATCCATATGGACGCCGATCTCGCCGGAAAGCGTCCGCAGCCCGACCCGCTGGATCGGCGCCGGCAGCGAGTACGCCCGCCGGATCCAACGGCCCAGGGCGATTTCCCGGGAGAGCGCCGACCGCCACGCCGACTCGTAGTCGCGGATCGATCCGGGGTCGTCCGGGTCGACGGCCTCGGCGGCCCGGTCGGCCGCGGTCATCCCGTAGAGGATCCCACCGCCGGTGAACGGCTTGGTCTGGGCGGCGGCGTCGCCGATCAGGAACGCCCGCCGGCTGTGGACCCGTTCCGGCGGCCCGATCGGGATCGCGCCCGAACAGAAGTGCTCGGTCTCGACGCCGTAAACGCCGGTCAGCCGGTCGAACAGCTCGTTGACCGACTCGCCGGGCGGCGCCGCAAGCCCGTACTCGACGCCGGCGTCGCCGCGGGGGATGCGCCACGCAAAGAAGCGCGGCGCCGTCAGATGGACGTCGACGAAGTCGCCGTCGTCGGGGGCGGGGTCGAACGCGAGCACCCCGTGGAGGAGTTCCGCAGGCTCCGGGAGATCCAGCTGCCGGCGAACCCGGGAGGTCGGGCCGTCACAGCCCGCGACCATCTTTGCCCGGACAGTTTCGGTCCCGTCGGCGTGCGAGACCGTGAGGTCGACGGCGTCGTGGCGTTCCGCGACGTCGACGACGGTGTGGTGCTCCCGGACGTCCGCGCCCGCATCCTCGGCACACGCCGCGAGCGTCCGGTCGAGTTCGACCCGGTCGATCACGTTCGAGATCTCCTCGGACTTGTAGAACGGGTGGGCGGCCGTGTCGGGGCCGCCGACGCGGAACCGAGCGCCGTAGACGCGGTTCTGAAGGAGTTCGGCCTTCGCGTCGTCGGGAACGTACCCCCAGACGTCGGTGCTAACGTGGCCCGAACACGCAAGCGGCGTCCCGACGGTCCCCTGCTCGAACGCGACGACGTCGTACCCTGCCTCGGCGGCGCGCCGGGCGAACCGCGCGCCGGCGGGACCGACGCCGACGACCGCGAAGTCGTACATTACCGGACCGTACCGGTCGCGCGCTCAAATACCTTCTCCGTCCGAGCGTCGGCGTAGCGCGGTGGCGAACAGTCGGCACTCCCGCTCCCCGCGTCGACGTGCCGAGCAATCGTTGCCCGACGCGGGGCCCTCCCTATCGCACACGCCGGGTGGCCGCGGCTTCGTATATGAACGCTCGCCGGCGACGGCCTATCCGACGACAGCAAGCCCGCGGGTCGTCCGGTCGCGGAACGCCGACGGCCACGGGATGTCGACTTCGCGGAACTGCTCGGCGCCGTCGCGGCTCCGGAACAGCCCCCGGTCGGTGAGCGCGAAGAACTCGCCGGCCTCGACCCCCGCAGCGAGCGTGGGCCGGAGCACCCCTTCGCCCGTGGGGACGCCGGCGTCGTCGAGGCGCTCCCACTCGGCGGTCCCGTCTCCGGCGCTCGCGTCGTCCCTGTCATCGGTCCCGTCGCCCCGTCGATAGAGGTACGACGCCGCCGATCCGGGGGTGTGTGCCCGGCGTGCGCCCGCCGCCGACGAGACGAGTACCCGGCCGGGGTCGCCCGGATCGACCGCGACGCTCCAGCAGTAGCGGTGGCGGAGCCCCGCCTGCGGGTAGGTCCACGTCTCCCCAGCGTCCCGGCTCTCGGCGTAGCCGTCGCCCGCGGCGGCGCGAACGACCGCGGGTCGGTCGGGATGGATCGCCATCGAGTGGGTGTCGCGACGGGCGGAGACGACGCGTTCCTCCCAGGTGTCGCCGCCGTCTCTCGTCTGCACGAGCGCCCCCGCCTCGACCGCGACGTAGAGGTGCTCCGGATCGGCGGGGTCGACCTCGATCCACCGGACGTGGTGGGTGTCGGGCCGCGGCGGGAACGACCACTCCGCGGCCGACGGCAGCGCCGTGAGTTCCGGAAGCTCCGCCCAGGTCGCCCCGCCGTCGGTCGATCGGTAGACGCCGCTGGGTTCGGTGCCGGCGTAGACGACGCCGGGGTCGTGCGGCGCGACGGTCACGCTCGTCACCGCCGCCGGGAGCGCGGACTCGCCGACGCGCGCCCAGGTGTCGCCGGCGTCGGTCGACCGATGAAGTCCTCCCTCGAACGTTCCGCAGAAGACGCGGTCGGAAGCGTCGGGCGCGGCGTCGACACACTCCACGTCGTCGCGACGGAGCGTGTAGTCGGCCGTCGTCGCCACGTGGTCGGCTGTCCGCACTGGGCCGTCGGCCGTCGGCGCTGCCGCGTCGCCTTCGAGTCCGCGGACGACCAGGACCCCCGCCCGCGACGCCGCGTAACAGGTGAGCATACGCGGCGGATGGGGACGCAGCCACTTGGACCCGCCGTCGGGATCGGTGCGGGGAGGGAGCCGTTCAATCGTCGTCGTCGGCGATCGCCGGCGCCCGCCGGTCCGAACGCGGCCCCTCCAGGTCGACGTCGGGCAGGAGATCCCGGAGGTACCGGCCGGTGTGGGACGTCTCGACGCGCGCGACCTCCTCGGGGGTGCCGGTGGCGACGACTTCGCCGCCGCCCTCGCCGCCCTCGGGGCCGAGGTCGACGATGTTGTCGGCGTTCTTCACCAGATCGAGTTCGTGTTCGACCACGACGACCGTGTTGCCGGCGTCGGTGAGCCGCTGGAGCACCTCGATCAGCTTCCGCTCGTCGGCCTTGTGAAGGCCGGTGGTCGGCTCGTCGAGCAGATACAGCGTCTCGCCGGTCTGCTTTTTCCCCAACTCCTCGGCGAGCTTCACGCGCTGTGCCTCGCCGCCCGACAGCGTCGTCGAGGGCTGTCCGAGCGTCATATACCCGAGCCCGACGTCGTCGAGCAGCTGGAGCCGCCGCCGGAGCTGGGAGTTGGCCTCGAAAAAGTCCAGGGCTTCGGAGACCTCCATATCCAGCACGTCGGCGATGGTCTTGCCCTTGTAGGTCACGTCGAGGGTGCGGTCGTTGTAGCGTGCGCCGTCACACTCCTCACACGGGACGTACACGTCCGAGAGGAAGTTCATCTCGATTTTCACTGTTCCTTGCCCGCCGCAGGCCTCACACCGGCCGCCCTTCACGTTGAACGAGAAGCGCCCCTTCTCGTAGCCGCGCTGCTTCGAGAGTTTCGTCTCCGCGAACAGCTTCCGGACGTGGTCGAAGACGCCAGTGTACGTCGCGGGGTTCGACCGCGGGGTCCGGCCGATCGGCGACTGGTCGATCAGCCGCACGGTCTCGATGTGTTCGGTCCCCTCGATCGCGTCGTGGTCGCCGGGGTCGACGGAGGTGTTGTCGTTCATCTCGCGGGCGAGGCCCTTATAGAGGATCTCGTGCATCAGCGTCGACTTCCCCGACCCCGACACGCCGGTGATCGCGGTGAACGCCCCCACCGGGATCGGCACGTCGAGGTCCCGGAGGTTGTGCTGACGCGCGCCGCGGACGGTGATCGCGGCGTCGGAATCGCGGCGCGTCTCGGGCACCGGGATCGACCGCCGGCCGGCGAGGTAGTCGCCGGTGACCGAGTCGTCGGCGTCGCAGACGTCCGCGAAGTCGCCCTGGACGACGATCTCGCCGCCGCGCTCCCCGGGGCCGGGGCCCATATCGATGATGTTGTCGGCGCGGCGCATCGTCTCCTCGTCGTGTTCGACCACGAGCAGGGTGTTGCCGAGGTCCCGGAGCCCTTCGAGGGTGTCGAGCAGGCGGTCGTTGTCGCGCTGGTGGAGCCCGATCGAGGGCTCGTCGAGGACGTACAGCACCCCCACCAGCCCGGAGCCGACCTGGGTGGCGAGCCGGATCCGCTGGCTCTCGCCGCCCGACAGCGTCGAGGCCTCCCGGTCGAGGGTGAGGTATTCGAGGCCCACTTCCTCCATAAACCCGAGCCGCGCGCGGATCTCCTTGAGGATCTCCGCGGCGATGGTGCGCTCCCGGTCGGTCAACTCCGATTCGAGCCCCTCGAAGTGCTCTGAGGCGTCACCGATGCTCATTCGGTTGACCTCGGTGATCGAGGTGCCGGCGACCCGGACGTGGCGGGACTGCTCTTTCAGCCGCGTCCCCTCACATTCCGGGCAGGTGGTAACGGCCATATACTCCTCGATGTGCTCTCTCGTGGAGTCCGAATCGGTCTCGACGTGGCGGCGTTCGAGGTTCGGGATCACGCCCTCGAAGCGTTTCGTCTTCCGGCGCGTCCCGTTCTTCGTCCGGCGTTCGAAAACGACCTCCCGGTCGGTCCCGTAGAGGAACTGCCGCCGGACGTCCGCGTCGAGGTCCTCGAACGGCGTGTCGACGCTCACGCCGAAGTGCTTCGCGACGGCGTCGAGTCGGGTCCGGTAGTACGAGCGGTTGTACGACCACGCCTCGAAGACGTGTTTGATCGGTTTCGAGCGGTCGCGGACCACCAGATCCTCGTCGACCTCCTTTGTCTGACCGAGCCCCTCACACTCGGGACAGGCGCCGTACGGGCTGTTGAACGAGAACGACCGCGTCTCGATCGCCGAGAACTGGAAGTCGGAGTTGGGGTTGCCCAGCTCCTCGGAGAACTCAACGGTCAGCCGGTCGTCGCCGTCGCTGTCCTCCGCCAGCGACCCCGTCGAGCGGGTGTTCGACCCGAAGGGCACGTCCTCGGGCGGGTCGGGGACGATCACCTTCAGCACGCCGTCGGCCTCCCCCAGCGCCGTCTCCACGGAGTCGGCGATCCGCGACCGCGCGTCGGGGTCGATCTTCACGCGGTCGACGATCACGTCGATCGTGTGGTCGTAGTTCTTGTCGAGGTCCGGCGTCTCCAGCGTCAGGTCGTACGGTTCGCCGTCGACCTCGACGCGGGCGTACCCGTCGGCGACGAGCTCCTCGAAGCGGTCCTCGAAGGCGCCCTTCTGGTCGCGGGCGATCGGCGCGGCGATCTTCGCGCGGGTGCCCGTGGGGAGCTCTAAGAGTTGCGACACCATCTCCTGGGCGGACTGTTCGCCGACCTCTTCGCCGGTCACGGGATCGTACTGCGTCCCGACACGGGCGTACAGGAGGCGGAGGTAGTCGTGGAGCTCCGTGACGGTCCCCACCGTCGACCGGGGGTTGTTGGCGGCGTTCTTCTGGTCGATCGAGATCGCCGGCGAGAGCCCCTCGACGGCTTCGACCTGCGGTTTGTCCATCTGCCCCAGGAAGTTTCGGGCGTACGCCGACAGCGACTCGATGTACCGCCGCTGACCCTCCGCGTAGATCGTCTCGAAGGCGAGCGACGACTTGCCCGACCCCGAGAGGCCGGTGACCACCGTGAACGTCTCGCGTGGGATCCGGACGTCGAGGTTCTTGAGGTTGTGTTCCTCGGCACCCCGAACCTCGATGAAGTCCTTGCTCATCTACGGCGGGGTACGGAGAGCGGGGAGGAAAGGCCGTCGGTTCCGGCGGGTGCCGCGGCCCCCGTCGGCGAATCGGGGACCGAAATCCGAGGCCCCGTCAGTTCAGCTTCTCGCGGGCGACCGCGACGTCGGTGGGCGCGACGATGATCTGATCGTCGCCCTTCTGGGCGATGTCGCCGTCGACCTCCTCGGCGACCTGTCGGAGTTCGTCGACGATGCGTTTCATCGTGTCGTCGCTCGTGGTGTGGCGTGTGATGTCCGCGATGACGAGGTCGCCGTCGTAGACGGCGTCTTTGATGTCGATGACGTCCTGGCGCCCGCCGATGGTCGCGATCCGGACGCTCATCCCGGCGTCGCCGCGGGACGCCTCGACCCCCTCGACGTCGAGGTCGAGGTACTCGTCAGTCGTGTGCTGTCCGCCACCGCCGACGATCTTGCTCATAATTCCCATAGAACCCACAAGCGCCAGTACCGGGTTAGTTCTTACGTCAGACGGGTGTCTGACGCGGGTTCAGTTCGTGACACGCCGGCTCTCCTCGTCATCGAGTACCACGCCGATATCGGCCGCTCGGACGGTGGTCCGTCTCAGACGGAGAACTCGAAGAGGTCGTCGCCGACGTGGTGGATCGATTCCACGACCTTCCCCGACTCGCCTACCATCTCCGACCCCTCGACCAGCGCCCGTCCGATCGCGAGGGTCTTGCCGTGAGTCTCCTCGGCGATCGTGATCAGGTCGCCCTCCGAGATGTCGGCGTCGGCGTCGACGATCCCGGGGCGCATCACGTCCGCGCCGTCGCTGACGAACGAGATCGCGCCCGAATCGACGGTGACGATCCCCGTCGTCACCTCGTTCCGGTTCGCGCCCCGGACGGTCAGGAACGCCTCGCCGCCGTCGAACCGGACCACGTCGGGGTCGCCGTCGACGAGGACGACGTCGAAGGGCTCGTCCGCGAGTTCGACCATCTCGTAGGTGTCGCCGTCGAGGTCGACGCCGGTCCCCGCCGCGATGGTCGCCTCCAGGTCGTCGATCTCGTCTGCGCGGAGGTGGTGTCGGGATTTGACCTGCATACGCGGCCCCACGGCGGGCCGGCCGATAAATGACGCGGGACGTGGATTCGGAGCGTCCGCTCGGGTGCGACCGGACCGCCGGTCGGCGTCACGGACAAACGCTAAGTGGCGGTGGGTCGTGGGTCGAGGTATGTGGCGCTCCCGGAACAACCGGGACGGGACGACGGTCGTCTGTATCGCCTGTGGCACGTCGCTCCCCCGCTCGGAGGCCCGCGAGTACGACAAGGAGGGCAACCGCTGGGAGAGACACGGGAAATCCTTCGAGCACCTCTGTAAGGAGTGTTACCGGGGCCTGTGCCACCAGCCGCGCGACGAACTCGAAGCCCTCCTCGTCGACGTCGAGCGGGCCGTCGACGCCGACGACGGAACCGACCGACTCGGGGATCCGGACGGCGACGGCGACTTCGAGCCGACGACTGATCCGGATCTCCCCGCCGACCCCGACGCCGCGACCGACGGGAGCGGACGCGAGGACCGAACGTTCCTCGGCGAGTACTTCCGCGCCGTCGAGGAACGGTACGGGCCCGCCGAGGAACCCGGTCACGAATCCTGATTAGTCGCCGAGCACGACCGCCTCGCGGATCTCCAGGCCGGTCTCGAACTCCTCGCGTCTGTCCGTCTTCGATCCGAGCCGTCTGAGCTGTTGGGCGTGCGCCCGGCGGACGGCGTCGACCTCGCGCTCCGGCAGGCCCAACTCGTCGCCGACCTCGTTCCAGTGGCCCTCCGGGACCAGCAGGATCCGCCGCTCGTCGTCGACGAACGCCGACTCGTAGCGCCGGCGGTACGTCGCCGCGCGCTCGCGGAGGAACGCCTGCGCCGTCCGGAGCAGCGGCTCGATCCGTTCGGGACCGACGCTCGCCGTCGCGCCGGTGTACAGCAACACGTCGCCGTCGATCGGGATCGACGACCCGTCGTCGGCGTCGGCAGCGGGCGTCGGCCCCCGGCCCGACGGGAGCCGACTCCACCGGTCCCGGTGGGCATCGTCGTCGCCGCGGCCGTCCGACGGCGTCTCACCCACCCGCGCGCATCGCCTTCTGGGAGAACCGCGGGACGAGGTCCGCAAGCGTCCCCTCCTCCCCCTCGAAGACGACTGTCACCTCCGTTAGTTTCACCGTGGGGCCGATCGAGACTTTCTCCGCCGAGAGCGACGCGGCCCAGTCGGCGGCCTCGACGCGGTCCTCGGCGACCGCCTCGCCGCCGAGTTTGACCAGGTACTCCCGGGCGAGTCGCAGCGAGATCCCGCGGTAGGACTTCGTGCGGGTGACCTGGGTCCCGGTCACGCGTTTGCCCCCCCGCCGCCCGCGACGGGCGGGAAGACGCTCAGCGTGTCGTCGGGGTCGACCGGAGTGTCGACGCCCCGTTCGTGGGTGACATCGCGGCCGTTCAGGAGCACGTTCACCTGGGATTTGACCGCCCCGTCCTCCATGATCTGCCCGGCCAGCCCCTCGAACTCGGATTCGAGCGCGACGAGAACGTCGCCGACGGTTGCGGCGTCGTACTCCCGGGTGATGGTCTTGGTCCCGACCGCCTCGCGAAAGGTGGCGAAGAACCGCAGTTCCAGCGACATACCCGGTAGTGGGTGCCGCCGGGCAAAAAGGTGCGCGTCCGTGCTGCGTTCCGGCCGCACGGCCGCGTCGCTGCGTGTCTGCGATCAGTGGCCGGTTGTCGACCGTAGCGCAACGGCGGCCGGGAGCCGAGTCCGGATCAGTCCTTGCCGAACCGGATCCCGTCCTCGACCAGCCGGTAGTTGCGCTCGCGGTCGATCTGGGCGGCGAGCCAGTCGTGATCGTACAGTTGGGCGATCAGTTCGGCGTAGAGGTTCCGCCACGCGATGGCGTAAATGGGTGATTGGCCCCACGCCCGGAGTTCGGGGACGAACTCGTCGTAGGTCTCCATCCGCTCTTCGAGGTGTTCGACGGCGTCGACCGCGTGGCTCGCGGCCTCCGAGTCGGAGTCCGCGGCGTCGATGGCGTCGTTGAGACTGCCCTCCAGCCCCGCGACGGCCTTCTTCATATCCGCGGCGGCGCTGTCGCCGTCCTCCGGCAGGGAGTCGAGGACGCCCCGCGGGACGCCCAGGGAGATCTCGCGGTCCGCCTCCGAGGTGTCGTCTGTCATACGTCCACAGTGGGCGGCCGGGGTGAAAAAGTCGCCGTCCTTACGACGGCTGCGTGATCAAGCGAGAGTCTATGACCGCAGTAAAGCGGCAGACTTCGGAAGCCCCTGCGCTCTCGACTCGATGCGCTCGCTGTGCGCTTCGTCGCTCACTTCGTTCGCTCCTGCAGTGCTTACGTCGCGCGTCTTCACCAGAACGCGGAGCGTTCTGGTTGGCTGACGAGAGCTGCGCTCTCGACAACTTCGTCGAGAGCCCAGCCCCTTCCAGTCCCACCCGATGTGGGTACGTAATACTGTCGGCTATAGTCGCGTGAAGGATTTCGGCACCCTGGGGTGCCGAAAACCTTCATGTAGTTATAGCCAACAGTATAAGCAGCACTCGCACGTCCAAACCCTGACTCTCGTTCGAACGAACTCTTCGAGTTACACCGACCCGACGAACTCGCGGTGCGCCGCGAGGGTGTCGGGGTCGAGTTCGGCGACGAGGTCGTCCTCCCGGCGGTCGAGCGCCGCGTGGATCCCGCCGTCGGGTCGCACGACGAGCGACCGGCCGGCGTACGCGACGGCGTCGGCGCCGTCCTCGCTGCCGACGTTCTCCCGTCGGCCGGTCCGCCCCGCGCCGACGACCCACCGGACGCCGTCGAGCGCCCGGGCGCGGAGCAGGAGCCGCCAGTTCTCGCTGTAGGCCGCGGGCCACGCGCCGCCGACGAACAGCGCGTCGGTTCCCCTGTCGACCAGGTCGGCGCTGTCGCGGACGAAGTTGAGGTCGTAGCAGGTGAGGATCCCGGCGGTTCCGGCGGGGGTGTCGACGGTCACCAGGTCGTCGCCGGCGGTCAGGACCTCGGCCTCGCGCCCCCGGAGGTGTCGTTTTCGATACGTTGTGACGTCGCCGTCGGGCGCGAGGTACGCCGTCGTGTTGTGGAGATCGTCGCCGTCGGTTTCGACGAACCCGACGACGAGGGCCGTGTCTTCGGCGGCCGCGAGGTCGCCGAGGCGGTCGATCCGGTCGCCGTCGAGGGGGAGTGCGGCGTCGGCGACGCGGCCCTCGGGCACGAACCCGGTGAGCGCGTACTCGGGGAAGACGGCGACGTCGACCGCCTCGGGGAGGCCGCGGAGGCGGGACTCGACGGCCGCGAGGTTGGCGTCGGGCGCGAGGTCGTCGACCGCGAGTTGGCAGGCGGCGACGGTCGGGGGCATACCGGAAGGAGCGGGACGGGCGGTCAAAACGGTGGCTGTCGCTCGATCCGGTAGCTACCCGTCGACTTCCGCGACGTGCCGCACCTGGACCGCCTCCCCACGGGTCGATTCCGCCATCTCCCGCCCGAACATCCGCGCGCGGCCGACGGCGTACGCTTGCGGCCCCTCGACGACGACCTCGTCGCCGACTCTGATCCCCTCGTCGGCGTCGACGACGCCCGGCGCGAGCACGCTGCCGTGCGGGACGAACTCGTCGATCTCGACGCGTTTCGTGGGCGCGTCGGACTCGTCCCACACCCGCGCGCCGGCGAGGGTTAAGGCGAGCACGCCGTACTGCGGCACCATCGTCGCGAGCTGTTCGCCGCCGTTGCCGTCCGCGTCTTCCCCCTCTCCATCCCGAACCTGGATCTTGGGGTACCGGCTCGTCGTCTGCAACTCCACGTCCGCGAAGAGGTCGTCGCCGGCGTCGGGGCCGAACTGGTAGTCCGCGAGCGCTTTGACCGTATTGTGCTGGCGCTCCCGCTTGCCGTACTTCAGTTCGCCGTCGAGCGTCGACATCAGGTTCGCGATCGAGTCGGTGTCGGTCGGGTGGTCGGCCACGGTGTACTCGAATGCAACGTCCAGGTCGGCTTCGACGCGCTCGCAGACCTCGCGGTAGCCGCCGTCGGGGACGTGCGCGATCACTCGGGGGTAGTCGTTGCGTGCGAGGTACTGCCGGAGCACGTTCGCGACGAACGAGATCTCGTCTTCGGACCACCGGCCCGTGACGACGGCGTCGTAGTGCTGGGCGGGGTAGGTGAGTTCCAGTTCCATCGGCACCACCCCGATCGGGGAGGTCATCGAGACCGTGTGCCCGCGGTACTGGATCGCGTCGTGGAACTGCTCGTGACTCTGTGACTCGCTGTAGGGTTTCTTTGCGGAACAGGGCACGAGCACCAACGGGTTCGCAAAGCGGTTCCGATATCTGGACGTCACCCGGTCGGCGAACCGCTGGATCTCCACGCGCCGGAGGGTGTCCTCGCTTGCGGCCGTGAGTTCGGCGTCGCGAATCACGGGGGTTCGCTCCTCAACGTACGCGTACTCGTCGTCGAACTCCCGGAACGCCGCGGTGAGCCACTGGTCGTGGCGGGCCTGGCCCTCGATGTAATCGCGCAGCCGGCCGTCGCGGATCCGCCGGCGGACGGTTGCGAGTTCGGCTTCCAGCGCGTACTCGTTGTGGTCGGCGCAGTCCTCGCGGTCGAACACCGCGGGGTCCTCCCGGGCCTCGGCCGCGGCCGCGGAGTCGGCGTCGGGGTCGACGTCCGCGACCGTCCGCTTCCCGCGACACGCCGGACACGAACACGGGAGTTCCGTCAGGTCCGCGAGGAACCGCTCGTCCTCCCGGGTGAGGTAGAACCCCTCCGATCCCCTGACCCGGGCGCGCTTTGCGTCCAGCAGGTCGACGCCGGCGTACACGAGCGTAGCGGCGTTCCGCGGCGTGGCGACCCCCGAGAGATACAGCGCGGCGTCCGGCGGCAGCGCCTCGCGGGCGGCGATGATCTCGTCGCGGAACTTCGCGGCGTGACCGACGAACCCCGGGGCGTCCGAGAGGATGTACGCGTCCGCGCCGTGGTCGGCGGCGGTGTCGCTCGTGACCACCGCGGCGCTCGGGTAGTCGACGTCCGGATAGTCGACGGCGAAGGCGTCCTGTACCGCCTCGTCGGTGCCGGCCGGGAACGACCGGTGGGGCAGGACGGTCAGGAGCGCCCGGTAGCCGCGCGGAACCTCGCGGTCCTCGTTCCAGAGGCTCCCCCCGTCCTCGACGCTGTCGTCGACCAGCGCCGGCGTCGAAAGCGGGTCCGCGAGCCGGAGCTCCCCGGCGCGGGCGGCCCCGTCGCGCCCGTATACCTCGAAGTAGTCGGTCATACACCCCCAATCGGCGGGGGGCATAAATTATCTGTCCGTTCGCGTTCCTACACAGTTCACGTATGTGACAGAGATAGTATGTTTTGGGTCGGCCGCGTCGGGACCGTTACTCGCCGCCGTCGGCGGGGTCGCTCCGGGCCGAACGCGACTCGACCGCGACGTCGTCGGGGAGCCGGGCCAGCGCCGACTCGGCCCACCCCTCGTGTGCGAGCACGAGGTCGGCGTCGGGGTTCGCCGCCGCGACCCGGCAGACCCCCTCGGCGGCCGCCCGCTGCGCCGCCACATCGGGGCGGTCCGGCACCGTCGCGGTCAGCGGGTAGGTTTCCGACAGCGCCCGCGGGAACGGCCCGAACGGCGGCACGACCCGCCAGACCGCGTCGTAATCGTCGCCGGAGGGCGCCCCGCCCCGGGTCAGAAGGACCCGACCCGTGACGTCGAGGCGGCCGAGGCGGTCGTGGTGGCGCCGGACCTCCGGCCGCCGCGCTGACTCCGCAGACAGCGCGAAAAACGAGCCCTTCGAGACCGGGTCCTCCCGTTCGAGCCGGTCGGCGTGGTCCAGCAGTGCACGGTAGCCGTCGAGCATCCGGGGGTGGCCGCGCGCCCGCGCCTCCACGAGTTCCAGGAGGTTTCCCGACCGGATGGCCTGCTTGATCCGGCGGATCTCCGCGAAGGAGACGTGGAGGTTGTGCGCGGCGAGCAGCCGCTCGCGCTCGCCGTCCTCGCGCGCGCGGAGTTCGTCGGGGCCGTGATCCGTGCAGACGGGACACGAACACGGGACGTAGTCCAGATCGTCGAGGTGTTCGGTTCCTCTGACGGTGAGATACCGGTCGTCGCGGGCGTAGATGGCGTACGCCGCCGAGTCGAACAGGTCACACCCCGCCGCGACCGCCAGCGCGAACATCATCGGATGGCCCGCGCCGAACAGGTGGACCGGGGCGTCGCGGCCGAGGCCGCGCTTCGCGCCGGCGACGACGTCGATCATATCGGCGTAGCGGTAGCCGTTCATCAGCGGGACGACCGCGCCGACCGGGAACACGTCCAGATCGGTCGCGTCCGCGCGCCGGCCGGCCTCCTCGCGGAGGTCCGGATACGTCGATCCCTGGACCGGCGCGTTCACCAGCATCTCGCCGGTGTCGACGGCTTCGGCGTCCGCGAGCGCGGTCTCGGTGCGTTCGAGGTCGGCCTCGGTCCGCTCCCGCGAGGCGTCCGGTGGCGTTGGGATGTCGACGGGGGTGCCGACGTCGGCGCCGATCTCGTGCTGGAACCGGAGGATCTCCCGCGTCGTCACCTCGACGTCGCCGTACTCGGCGAGCTGAAACGATCCCGAATCGGTGACGATGGCGCCGTCGAACTCTAACATCCCGTGGAGCCCCTCCGCCAACGCCCGCTCGCGGAGGTCCTCGCCGGAGTGGATGATGTAGGCGTTCGTGATCAGGATCTCCGCGCCGAACGCCGATTCGAGTTCCGCGGGCGGAATCGTCCGGATGTTGGGGTTGATCACCGGCATCAACGCCGGGGTCTCGACGGTCACCCCCGCACGGGGGACCGAGAGCTCGCCGATCCGCCCCGCGGCGTCCCCGTCCCGAAGCTCGAAGTGATCGCGCATACTCGGGTCTGGTCGTGGATCGGTAAGTATGGTCGCATCTCGCCGAGCGGCGCCCTGAACCGCTCTCCGGGGGCTTGCGGCCGACCCGCCGAATATTTCCGTGCCGATGGACAACCGCCGGGTGTATGCGTCACCTCGGACTGAAAGCGCGGATGGCGGTCGTCGGATCGATCCTGTTCGCGTTCTACGCCGTCGCGGCCGTGGTTGTGATGGGCGTCTTCGGGTGGCCGCTCTCGCTCGTCTTGGTGGGAAGCGTCCTCTTCGTCGGCGTCCAGTACAAGATCGGCAAGTGGATGGCGCTGCGGAGCGTCGGCGCGGAGGACCTCCCGGAGGATCGCTACCCGCAGATCCACCAGCAGGTCGAGTCGCTTTCGCGATCGATGGGGATCGAGAAGCCCCGGCTGATGATCGCGCGTATGGGCGTGCCCAACGCCTTCGCCGTGGGGAGAAAAGGCGCGGGCACGGTCGTCGTGAGCGAGGAGCTCCTCCAGCGGCTCGACTCCCGGGAGGTCGAGGGCGTGCTCGCCCACGAGCTTGCGCACATCGCCAACCGCGACGTGGTGATGATGGTGCTGGGGCAGGGCGTCGCCTCCATCGTCGCCATCGTCGCCCAGTGGGCGGTGCTGCTTTCCGGCGACAACGACATCGCCGATTTCTTCCTCGCGATCGTCGTCGGCCAGATCACCCAGATGCTGGTGATGGTGTTCGTCTTCGCCATCTCCCGGTACCGCGAGTATGTCGCCGACGGCGACGCCGCCGACGCCATCGGCGGCGGTGAGCCGCTCGCCCGGGCCTTAGAGAAGATCAGCAGCGCCAACGAACGCCGCGAGGAGGCGGTCGACCAGCAGGTGAACGCGCTGTGTATCTTCGGCGAGGGCCGCGGGCTGGCGGCGCTGTTCTCGACGCACCCGCCGGTCGAAAAGCGGATCGAAAAGCTCCGCGGCTGATGGTCGACGTCCGGACGCTCGCGGCCGCCGTGCTCGGCGTCGCGCTCGGCGTCGTCTGCCTGGCCGCGCCGGGAACGATCGTCCGGATCCAGACCGCCGGCCGGCTCCCCCGGGACCGGTACGGCCGGTACGGCGAGGACGGTACCGGGGGCGACGGCGCCGACGCGGGCGGCGTGCCGACCCGCTGGCTCAGGCTGGTCCAGGTCGTCGGCGTCGTGTTACTCGTCGGCGGCGCGTACTTCGCGTGGACGCTTTTCGCCGCGCTCTGACCCGCCGAGTTAGGCCGGAAGCAACGCCGCCGCCTCGGGGAACTGGTTCGTCCCGCCCGACGCGAACCGGAGCGTGAGGTACAGCAGCGAAAACAGGGTCGCGTTGTACGCGCCGTGGATCAGCGCCGGCACGGCGATGTTGTCTGTGAGTTCGTACATCGTCCCGAACACCAGCGTCGGGAGCACCAGCACCGAGATGCTGACGAGTCGGGCCCGCGGCGCGCCCGCAAGCGAGAAGAAGTGGATCGACGCGAAGATCAGGCTCGCGAGGACGATCGCCGCCGGCGCCGGCAGCGCCTCCCCCAGCCGGTTCTGGACCACGCCGCGGTACAGCAGCTCCTCGCCGGGACCGATCAGGAGGAACGACGCCGGGATCAGGAGGAGGAGTACCTCGGGGTTCCGCATCCCGACCTCGGCGACGGTGTTCGGGGCGGCCTCCGTGCCGGTGGCGGTGAGGACGACAGACGCGGCGATCAGAAGCGCAAACGACGCGACGTAGCCGCCGACGACGTACGCGACCTCGCGGACCGAGGGCACCCCGAGGCCGACGTAGTCGAGCCCCGAGCCGCGGTACCGGAGGTACGCGAGTGCGACGCCGCCGAACCCCACGCCGGTCGCGAGCGCCAGGGAGAGCACGAGCCCCAGAACGGGCGTGACTCTCACCCCGGCGGTGGTGAGCGCGAGGACGGCGCCGCCGACGAGCGCCACGCCGACGACGATGCCGACCGTCGCGAGCAGGATCGCAACGGCCACCGCGCGGAGCACGGCGCGGGGGGACCGCGACGGTGCGACGTCGTCGGGGCGGTCGAGCGAAGTCGGATCGGAGGACACACTCGGCATACGGCGCCGCGGGTCAAAATCCTTCCCTCCCTGTCCCGGCAGTGTGCATATGTGCGAGTGAAACTGGGATTACCTCGAAAGGCGCCGGCCCCTTTCAGTCCCACCCGACGCCGGGGGCTTTCGAGGTATCTTCAGTCCAACCGGTCCAACCTAAACAGTACCCCTACCGCCACCGGTCGGCGAGTTCGTACCTGGTGACCCCGAGGATCGTCCGGCCGTCGCGGACGGCGCCGTCGAGGACCGCCCCCAGCAGGTCGTCGTAGTCGGTCACCTCGACGCGGATGCTCTCGTTGAAATCCAGGTCGGGCTCGGCGGTCGGCTCGCAGCCGCGGGCGACGTAGTAGTGGTGGACGCTGTCCAGCAGTCCGTTCGCGGGTTCGACCGCGCACAGATATCGGAGCGAGTCGGCCTCGTGACCGGTCTCCTCGGCGAGTTCCCGGCGGGCGACCGCGTCGAGATCGGCGTCGTCGGCGTCGGCGGTGCCGGCGGGTAGCCCGCGGTTGACGCGGCCGACCGCCTGCCGCCACTCCTCGATCACGACCACGTCGCCGTCGGGAGTAAAGGGGAGGATCACCACCGCGGGTGGGTCCTCGACGGAGTGGAAGTCGGTCTCGGTGCCGTCCGGGAGGATCACGTCGTCGCGGCGGACCGCAAACCCCGGGCAGGTGTACTCGACCTCGCTCCCGGTCGTCCGCCACGCCAGGTCGTCGGAGGTGGATCCGTCGCCCTCGGAACCGTCGTCCGCGCCGGCGTCCGTTCCGGAACCGTCGGACGGGTCGGTGTCGGCCATACCTCGGAGTCCGGCCGGATCGACAAAAGGGTGGCCCGACGGCTCCGTCGACGCCGGGTCGGGAGCGATCACTCGCGGGCGCGGACGCGAGCCCGAACGATCAGCCCCAGGCCTGCGAGGACCGAGACGAGAGACACCAGCGTGACCGCGACGTGGAACTCGGTGAACCAGAAGGGGGTCTGGATCCCCGTCTGGAAGACCACGAGCAGGAACGAAAGCACGGGGATATCCCGCTGCCGGCCGATGGTCGTCGTGTCGTCGTCCCCGCTGTCGGTGTCGGCGTACGAGACCCCGCCGACGGTCTCCCCTTCGGGCAGCCGCTCGGCCTCGTAGGGGACCTCGGGGGTGTTGTAGCTCCAGACGGTCGCCCCCGACCGGTTGACCTCCACGAGCCGTTTGTTCAGCGAGTCGGTGATCAGGGTGTTGCCGTTCTCCAGCCGGTCGGCGTCCCGCGGCCAGTTGAAGTTCACGCCCTCGGCGGCGTAGATCTCCCAGGCGACCCGCCACTCGCCGTCGGGGGTGCGTTCGAGTTCGACGATCCGGTCGTTGTGGCTGTCGGCGACGAGCACACTGCCGTTGCCGAGCCACTGGGGGTTGTGCTGCTGGCGGAGCAGCGTCGGGTCCCCGCGGGTTCCGTCGCCCTCGTTGATCACCTCGACGACGCCTTCGCCGCGCTCGACGACCACGAGCTGGTGGGCGTTCCGGACCGACACCAGGTACCGATCGTCGCCGATCACGTCGACGTCGTTGATGTGGAGCCAGTCGGTCCGGGTCGGGTCCGGGGGGGCGTCGTAGCGCTCGCTGGCGTTCCACTGCCAGGTAACCGTCCCGCCGCGGACGGTGAAGATCCGCTCGCGGTCCATATCGGTCACGAGAAACTCCCCGGAGTCAAGCAGTTCGACGTCGTGGACCTCGCTGTTCTTCTCGGTCCGGACCGGGAAGGAGTACTCGTAGACGATCTCCGGGGGCGCGTCGCTGTCGGCGTTGGGGTCGATGACCCGGAAGCCGGTGTGGGCACACGGCGACTCGTAGGGGCCGCACGCCTCGTAGCCGCTCTGCATAAACCCGGCCATCACGCTCCCGTTTTCGAGTTTCGTGACGTCGAAGTAGCTGTCAGTGTCGCCGGCGCGCCACGCAATGTCGCGGCCGTCGAGCAGGTAGACCGACCCCCGCTCGTGGAGCCCCGGGCCGCCGCCGTGGGAACCGACGAGCGTCTCCCGCGTCTCGCCGGCGCCGGCGCCGCCGACGTCGGGCGCGAGTGCGGCACCGGCCAGGAGGGCGGTAGCGAGGAGGGCGACGCCGGCGACGACGACGAGCGCGCCCGCGCGCTGCCCGGCGCCGTCGGGATCGGGGACCAGGTCGGCCATCGGATAGCCGTGTGGACGGCGAGCGGTGAAAAAAGCCGTTCGGTGTCGGGCCGTGCGGCACGCCCCCGGCGGTCACCCCCGAGGGCCGTGTTCACTCCGCGTCCGTCCGTTCGGCTTTCAGTTCGATCCGGTAGCCGAACGGGTCGGTGACGTAGACGGCGGGCGCGACGCCGGTCGCGCCGAGAGGGTCGAGCCGTCGGTCGATCCCGATGCCTGCGGCCTCCAGGTCCCGTTCGATCCCCGCGAT
Organism: Halobellus ruber; assembly: GCF_014212355.1. Taxonomy (NCBI): domain Archaea; kingdom Methanobacteriati; phylum Methanobacteriota; class Halobacteria; order Halobacteriales; family Haloferacaceae; genus Halobellus; species Halobellus ruber. The sequence goes on along the minus strand of NZ_JACKXD010000004.1, from coordinate 128,663 downwards.
GGTGTCATCGATCCGGACCGCGACGTGGTCGTAGGCGGTCCCCGCCGGCGGCTCGAACCCCTCGTCGGGTTCGACGTGGATCACCGCGCCCGGCGCGAGCCGGACCGAGAAGAACGGCTTCTCCCCGGAGTCGTAGCGGTCCATCCCGTCGATCGAAAACCCGAGCGCGTCGCGGTAGAACGAAAGCGCCGCGTCGACGCCGTCGGCGGGAATCCGGAGCTTCACGTGGTCGATCTCGGTCGCGTCCATACCACGCGGTTCGGCTTGAGCTCCCAAAACCCCGGTGGTGGTCGCCGGGATGTCGCGGCCTCGAACAACCGAAGACCTATCCGCCGCGCCGGGAACCCGGAGACGAGCGATGTTCGTTGGCCACGAGTTCCTGGCGTTCGCGCTCGCCGGGTGGGGGGCGCTCCAGGTTGGCTGTTCCGACCGGACGGCGCTCCACGCCGGGGTGGTCGCTGCCGTCGCCGCCCTCCTCCCCGACCTCGACGTCGTCTATGCGGTCGGCACCTATGCCGTCGCGGTCGCCGGCGGGGCGCCGCTCGGCTGGGACGCCTTCTGGGGCGTCGCGAACGCGACCCACCGGGTGGTGACCCACACGCTCCCGACCGGCGGCGTCGCGACGCTGTGGCTCGCCGCGGCGGTCGCAGTCGGGCGGCGGCGGTCGCCGGGCGCCGATCGGGGTCGGTCCGGATCGACTGCGGCAGTCACGCTCGCCGGTGCCGCCGCGGCCGGTGCGGCCCTGTTGCTCGCGGGGTTCCGGGCCGCCGTCTCCCCGTCGGCGGCGGTCGTCGCCGCCGGCTTCCTCGCCTGCGTGGCGGCCGCGGGGTGGGTCCTCGCCGCGCGGGTGGGGCTGTCGACGATGGGCGTGACGGCCGCCGCCGGCGTGGGCTTCCTGTCGCATCCGTTCGGCGACGTCTTCCTGGCGGCCCCGCCGCCGCTTTTCTCGCCGTTCGAGCCCGTGGTGTGGGCCGGGCGGGTTTCGCTGGCTGCGGATCCGACCCTCGACCTCCTCGGCGTTCTGGCGGTGGAACTGCTGGCCGTCTGGCTGGGGGTGGCGGCGTTCACGCGGGTGGCGGGCGACCGGATGGGTCACATCGACCGACTCCGGGACGCGTTCGACCGGCGTGCCGCGGCCGGACTCGCGTACGCGCCGGCCGCCGTGGTCCTCCCGCGGCCGACCATCGTCGACGCTCACGTCCTGGGCGCCACAGTCGTCCCGCTGGCCGCGGTCGTCGGCGTATGGGCGGGCTACGCCTCGTTCCGGCGCGACGGCGGCGCGACGGCGGGGCGGGTCGGAGCCGCGGTCGCCGGCTTCCTCGCCGGACTCGCGGCGCTCACGCTCGCCGGAGTCGCGTACACAGTCGCGTATGTGGTGGCGATATGAGTGGGGGGCGGCGGGTCGACCGCCCACGACCCGCGGCGGGCGACGGGGTGTACGCGCTTTCTCCCGCGCCTAAAGTGGGGCTTCCGCTGTACCCCTGTGAGGCTTCGCGGCACGTTCTCGTTGGCTGTCAGGACCGTTCGTTATTAATGTAAGGATCAATAATGCATAATTGCGTCCGAAACGGACGTCAAGGCATCACGATGGTCATCGACTCGATTATCAGCGGAATCAAGCGCGCGCTCCGCAGCGAGAAGCGGTCGGCGGAACGGAAAGCGAAGCGAAAGGCCAAATAGACGACGAAAGACACCGTGGACAAGGCGAAAGGGACGTTGGACGACGAAGACGACGGCAAGGACGGGCAGTCGACATCCTCCTCGTAGGGGGGACGGATTCGAGCGACGCGTCCCCGGCGCACTCGCCTCACGCGCTGCTCGCACACGAGGTGCTCGCCGGGATGGATGCGGGAGGAGCGGGCCGGCGCAGATGTCGAATCGCGTCGGACGTGCTCGCATAGCTGCGCACGACTGACTGGCTCGAATCACACACCGGCTTCACGCGTCGCTCGCACACGAGGTGCTCGGCAGGGTGGATGCGGGAGGAGTGGGCCGGCGCAGATTCGAACTGCGGTTACGGCCACCCGAAGGCCGAAGGATACCAAGCTACCCCACCGGCCCGCATCCCAAACGTCGCCGTTCGTTCTTTTAACGCTTCCGAACGGGCGTCGCGCTCGTGTGCCGGTACCCGACGTCGGCACCCCAGTCGGTCACGGCTCGAAGTACCGATCCCGGTGGCGACGACACCCCGGGTTGAACTCGGCCCCACACCTCGGACAGGCGTCGGTGCCGTCGAGGTACGTTCGGGCTGACAGCGTCGTCCGGCAGACGCCGCACAGCACCGCGGGGTCGTCGAAGCGATCCTGCGGCCACGGCTCGGGGTCGTGGTCGGCGGTCTCGGCGTGGCAGGCGTGACACGGGGCGAACGCTTCACAGCAGCCGAACCGGAGGGCCACGACGTCGAGCTCGGAGTTCCAGTGGGCACAGCGGGTCTCGGAACCGACCGCGACGCCGCGGAGGGACACCGGAAACCGGTCGTCGGTTGCGGGCGCGTGGGTCGTCCGCCGTTCATAGCCGCTATCGTCGTTCATCGTCAGTACGTGGTGTACCCATCGGTGTCGAGGTAGTTGTGCGCGACCGTGATCGCGTGGTCGGCGTGCAGGACCTCGGGGCCGAGCCGGAGGCGTTCGTCCGCCGTCGCCGACAGCAGCGACGACTCGGCGCCGGTGAACTCCCGGTGGTCCGAGAGCACGAACAGCGGGTCCGCTGGGGGGTCGACGTCGACGGCGGGGTCGCCGTCCTCGTGGAGCGTGACGACGGTCGCGTCGGCTTCGAGGGCTTCGAGCGTCGCCGCAAAGTCCATCCGCCGGATCGTGACGCCGGGCGTGCTCTCGGCGGGCATCCGTCCGATCGCCTCCTCGCGGTGTTCGAGCGCGGTCCGGATCAGCGCCGCGGTGCTCCGCTCGTCGGGGTTGAGCCGCTTGACGGTGGCCCCGTCGACGCGGACGGTGAACTCGTCGCCGAGCACGAGGTGGATCCGGACCGCCTCGCGGACCGAATGCGAGAGGAAGACGGCGCTCGTGACGCACCGACAGAGGACGTCGAGGCGGCCCGCTCCTCCGGCGATGTCGTCGAGCGAGAACTCCGGCGTGGTCGGGGCGTCGTGGCCGACGACCAGGAACTGTCGCATACGCCGACTCCCGGCTCGACGGGCAAGAATCGTCCGTTCGAAGCGTGGACGGACCGCCGGGGGCTTACGCCCGTTCAGCCGGCGGGCGGGGCGGTGCCGCTCCGCCTCCGGCCGAGCGCTCGGACGGCGGAGCGGGGGCGTTTTCGGTTTTCTCCCCGCTCACGAGGAAGTCAGCGAGGTTGCCGATGAAGACCTCGTTGTCCGCGACGTAGGCGCTCTCGGGCGTCAGGAAGTCCGTGTCGCCGACCATCGCGACGCTACCGGACCGGACCGCGACGCCGTAGGTGTCGGCGCGGCGGGTGGTCGACAGCCGGGTCCGTTCGCCGGCCTGCAGCGCGGTCTGTCCGTCGGCGACCGACACCGCGGCGGCGTCACGCACGACGACCCGGTCGACGCCCGCCGCGAGCGGGCCCGTACCGGGCGTGGCGTAGACGCTCTTGAACGTCTGTTGGTACTGGTGCATATTGAACAGGTAGCCGGACTGTGCCGAGAGTCCGAACTCCGAGGCGAGCGCGGGAGCGTCGTTCGACTGTCGCTGGAAGCCGAACCCGAAGATCCCGAACTGCTGGATCGACGCCGGGTCCGACAGCATCACCACGCGCCCGCCGGCCTCGGCGAACGCCTGGACGCCGGCGAGTTGGCCGGGCGTGTACGGCCGGTTGGGGTTCGCGATCACGAGCGCGTCGGCACTGCGGAGCGACTCGTTCCACGCGGTCCCGCGGGCCTGCTCTTGGGTGACGAACTCGACCTCGTGGCCGTTCGCCACCAGGGTGGTCACGAGCGTCGAGAGCTTCTCGTCGGAGATCCGGTTTGCGTGTGCCCGATCGACGAGTACCGTCTTCGACTCGGCGTCGCTGTCCATCGTGATCTCGCCTTGGGACTCGGCCTCGGCGACGGTCGCCGCGTCCATGTCCGTCTGTCGGTCCGCCAAGTTGGTCACGTCGGTGGAATCGCCGCCCGTGACGAACGGGACGGCCGCCGCGCCGCCGACGATGGCGGCAACGAGCACCACGAACGCGACCGCGGGGGCGACGAGGTCACGCGCTGGCATTGTGTTGCACCTCCGTATCGTAGCTGGCCAGTTGTGGGTCGTGGTTGGCGATCTCGTCGACGAACAGCGGTTGGGTGACCGGGACGGGGCCGGCCATCCCCGGCCCCTGCTTGTAGACCGTCGTCCGGTTGTTCGCCTCGGTCGCAAAGAGGAAGAACCCGCCGCGGAACGGCGGTTCGTTCCGGACCACGTCGTAGTTCTCCATTCCGGCCAACTCGGCCGCGCGGTCGATCGCGGTCGGGAGGGCCCCGATCCCGTCGGCGTAGCCGTTACTTGCGGCCTCCGGGCCGAGGTAGGTCTTCGCGTAGGCGACCTCCTCGCGGGAGAGCGACAGCTCCTCGCCGCGGTGTTCCATCACGCGACCGACGAACTGCCGCTTCAGCGACTCGATGGTTCGCCGGCGGTCCTCGGCGGTCGGCTGCGCCTTGTCGGGACCGGTCCGGATGATCGAATCCGGAACGGGAACGGTCCCGCCGGGCCCGATCACGCCGACGCTGCCGACCTCGGAGGAGGAGAGCACGTAGATCTCGTCGGCCGGGAGCATCCCGTAGTAGGCGCCCGAGGCGCCGATACCCTGCACCGACGCGACGACCGGCATCTGCTCGGCCGTCCGCAACACTTCGAGATACAGGCGTTCGCTGGGGGCGACGAGGCCGCCGCCGCTGTCTACTTTCAGTACGACTGCGCGGATCGACTCGTTCGTCCGGGCTTCGCGGAGGTCCTCGGAGACGCCGTCAACAGTCGACGTGGTGATGGTGCCGGATATCGTGACGACCGACACCGTCCCCTCCGACTGTGCAGACTGCGCGGCGTCGTAGGCAAGGGGGGCGAGTACCGCACTCACCAGGACGGCCGCGACGACGGCGACGACGAACAACGTCCTCGCCGACGCTGCGGATGTGTCTTTGCTCATACTGCACGTCGACGGTGTCGGTGGATTAGTAAAGAGATATCTTAGGCGAAAACATCGATTTGAGTCACTCCGCCAGGCCGTAGCCACGCCGGAACAGCGCGACGTCGATCGCGACGACCAGGACCGTCAGCCCCGCCAGCACCGCGAGCGACGCGTTGGGGTCGACCTCGCTGACCCCGAGGAAGCCGAACCGAACCCCGTTGACCATATAGATCATCGGGTTCAGCAGCGACACCTGCTGGACGGTCGCTGGGAGTTCGTTCAGCGAGTAGAAGACGCCCCCGAAGAACACAAGCGGCCGGAGGATGAACTGGTTCAACATCGTGAGATCGTCGAAGTCGTCGGCCCAGAGCCCGCCGGCGACGCCGAGCGCCGCGAAAAGCAGGGTGATGACGACCCCGAAGGCGACGAGATAGAACGGCCTGATCACGCCGACGGAGGTGAAAAAGGCCCCGATGAGCGCGATCAGGACGCCGACGATGAGGCCTCTGAGCGCGGCGGCGAGGACGTACGCCCCCACCATCGTCCGGTACGACAGCGGCGACGTCAGCACCTCCTCGATGTAGCGGTTCCACCGGCCGTGGAAGATCGTAAACGAGGTGTTCTCGAAGGCGTTGGAGATGGCACCCAGCACGACCAGCCCGGGAAGGATGAACAGGATGTACGGGACGCCTGCAATCTCGTTGATCCGCTCGCCGAGGATCACGCCGAACACCGAGAAGTACAACACGTTCGTGATGAACGGTGGGATGAGCGTGTTCCGGGGGCGACGGATAAACCTGAGCACCTCCCGACGGAAGAGCGCGTAGAAGCCCGTCACGCCCGTACCCGGGGCCGTGTCGCCGGCCGCCTCCGCCGGGGGGGTCCCCCGGTCGGTTCCGTCCGCCGTCTCGGAGCTCATTGTGAGGCCACCTCCGGGGTGGCGCGGCCCTCGCCGGCCCGGGTCATCTCCATAAACACTTCCTCGAGCGACGTGCGCTGGATCTCCAAGTCGACGATCTCGTGGCCGGCCTCGTCGAGGCGCCGGACGATGTCGGGCGCGACCAGTCCGCCCTGCCGCGCGGTGACGACGAGCCGCACCCCGTCGATCTCGACGGACTCAACGCGGTCGTCGAGCGCCGCGAAGTCCGGGACTGCGGTCGGTTCGTCCCGGAGTTTGACCACGACGTCGTCGGTGCCGCGGCGCATCAGCTCCTCGGGGCTTGCGACGTCGAGCACGCGCCCCGAATCCAGGATCGCGACCTCGTCGCAGAGCCGTTCGGCCTCCTCGATGTAGTGGGTCGTGAGCAGGATGGTGGTCCCGCGACGGTTCAGGTCGACGATGGTCTCCCAGAGTTCGTGGCGGAGCTGGACGTCGACCCCGGCGGTCGGCTCGTCGAGGATGAGCAGATCGGGCTCGGTGATCAGCGCTCGTGCGAGCACAAACCGGCGTTTCATCCCGCCGGAGAGCCAGTCGAAGCGGGTGTCGCGCTTGTCGTAGATTCCCACGCGCTTCAGCACCTCGTCGGCGCGGTCGCGGGCGCGCTCCAGCGGGACCCCGTGGTAGCCCGCTTTGTGTTCGAGTACCTCCCGGATCGGGAAGAACTGATCCACGTTGAACTCCTGGGGGGCCAGCCCGATCCGGTCGCGGGCCGCGCGGTACTCGGTCTCGACATCGTGCCCGAACACGCGAGCCTCGCCGCCGGTCTTGCGCACGAGGCCGACCAGGATCTTGATCAGCGTGGTCTTGCCCGCGCCGTTGGGGCCGAGCAGGCCGAAGAACGACCCGCTCGGGACGGTCAGGTCGACGCCGTCGAGCGCCTGTACGTCGCCGTACGACTTCCGCAGGTCGCGAAGCTCGAGGGCAGCATCCATTGGGTATACGATGGGTCCGGCCGGACCTAAGGCCGTCGAAGCCGGAGCGTGGCGACGGGAAACCGAAAGCGAACAGGTACCACCGCGGTCGAAGACTCCCGGGAGGGCCGACCGCCCGGAGGGAAAGGCCGATGTCCCCCGGCGACGAGATTCGGTCGTGCCGCCGACTGACCGGTTCGACGGCGAGCGGGGCGACAGCAGCGGGGCTCCCGACGCCCCGGACGCCGACGGCGAGGGTCCGCGGGGGCGACTCGCCAGGGTCCGCCGGCTGAGCCGCGCGCTGGACAGCGCGGTCACGGTCCCGCGGACGGACATCCGGATCGGACTGGATCCCATCGTCGGGCTGCTCCCGGGAGTCGGCGACGTCGTCCCGACGGCCGCGTCGGCGTACATCGTCGCCGAGGCCGCGGCGCTCGGCGTTCCGCGGGCGACGCTCGCCCGGATGTGTCTGAACCTCCTCGTCGACGCCGTCGTCGGGTCGATCCCCCTCCTCGGCGACGCCTTCGACGTCGTCTGGCGGGCCAACGACCGGAACGTCCGGCTGCTGGAGGCGCGGCTGGCCGACCCGACCGGGGGGCGACGGGACAGGTGGGTGGTGGCCGCGTTGGGGGCGGCGGTCTTCCTGGCGGCGCTGGCCGTCGGCCTCGCCGGGGTCGCCGCGGTATGGTGGGTGTTGGGCGTCGCCGGGATCGTGTAGGGACGTACCGAGGCGAGCGGCTGGCGAACAGTCGGCACTCCCGCGTCCCGCGTCGACGTGCCGAACGACCGCTGCCCGACGCGGGGTGGCTTCTACGTCACACGCCAGGTGGCTGCGGCTTCGATTATAAACGTGCGCGAACGTCTCGGCTCACGAAGGACAAGGTAGAAGCGACCGCCCCCGTTCGTATCCGTATGAACGTTCTCGCCGCCGCCCGCGAGCTCGACGCGGAAGGCCCCGTCTGTGATTCCTGCCTCGGGCGGGTCTTCGCCGACCGAAGCCACGGGCTGACCAACGCCGAACGGGGGCGGAGCCTCCGGGTCGCGGCCGCCATCGACGACGACGAGCCGTACGAGCCGACCGACACCGCCGAGTGCTGGGTCTGTGAGGGGGTGTGCGCCGAGTTCGACGCGTGGGCCGAGCGGTGCGCGGCGGCCGTCGAGGACGTCGAGTTCGACACCTACCAGGTCGGAACCCGACCCCCGCCGCTGCTCGAGGAGAACGAGCGCCTACTTCGGGAGGCCGCGGGGCTCGACCCATCCGTGGGGGAGGCCTTCAAATCCGAGTTCAACCGCGAGGTCGGGAAGAGAATCGGACCGTTGACCGATTCGACGGTCGACTTCGGCCGGCCGGACGTGCAGTTCACGCTCGATATCGACGCCGACACCGTCGAGGTCGACGTCCACTCGGCGTTCGTCTACGGCCGGTACCGGAAGCTCGAACGCGACATCCCACAGACCGAGTGGCCGTGCAACGCCTGCGATCGCTCGGGGTACGTCGGCAGCCAGCCCTGCGAGAACTGCGGCGGCACCGGCTACCTCTACGAGCACAGCGTCGAGGAACTGACCGCGCCGGTCGTCCGCGACGTGATGGACGGCACCGATGCGAAGTTCCACGGCGCCGGTCGGGAGGACGTCGACGCCCGGATGGTCGGCACCGGTCGACCGTTCGTGATCGAGGTGCTGGAGCCGCGCAGACGCAACGTCGACACCGACCGCCTGGCGGGCGACATCAACGCGTTCGCTGAAGGTCGCGTCGAGGTCGACCGGCTGGGGCTCGCGACCTACGAGTCCGTCGAGCGGGTGAAGGGCCTCGACGCCTCGAAGCGGTACCGCGCCGAAGTCACGTTCGACGAGCCGGTCGACGAGGCGGACCTCGCGGCCGCGCTCGACGCGCTCGACGGCGCGACGGTCGAACAGTACACCCCGCACCGGGTCGACCACCGGCGCGCGAGCATCACCCGGACCCGCGAGGTGTACGAGGCGACCGGCGAACTCGACGATCCGACCCACGCCACGGTGGAGGTCCACGGCGCCGGCGGGCTCTACGTCAAGGAACTCGTCTCCGGCGACGAGGGGCGGACCGACCCGAACCTGGCCGACACCCTGGGGGTCGGCGCCGAAGTCACCGCCCTCGACGTGGTCGGTGTCTACGGCGAGACCGAGCCGTTCGAGGACCCCGCGTACTTCCGCGAAGCGGCGCCCGAGCCGCCCGAGGGGGGCCCGGAACAGTCGGGCGCGAGGGAGACGACGACGGATCCGCGGAATGACCGGTGACGGGGGCGACGCCGGGGAGCTGAACGGCGGGACCGACGAGCCGCGGGTCGGCGTCGACGAGGCCGGAAAGGGGCCGGTTCTCGGGCCGATGGTGGCCGCCGCCGTCCGGGCACGCTCCGAGTCGATCCCCGCGGACGTCGACGACTCGAAGCGACTTCGGCCGGCGACACGGGAGTCGATCGCGGCGACGCTCCGGGAGCGCGAGGGCGTCGACGTCGGGGTCGCCGTCGTCCCGACCGACCGGATCGACGATCCGGAGACCGGTATGAACGGGCTCACCGTCGCCGCACACGCCGAGGCGGTCGCGGCGGTCGCAACCGAGGGCGACCGGGTCGTCGCCGACGCGGGCGACGTGGACGCCGCGCGGTTCGGGCGCCGGGTCGGCGACGGCATCGCCGAGCGGGGACCGTCCGTGGCGGTCCACGCCGAACACGGCGCCGACGCCGCCGACCCGCTGGTCGCGGCGGCGTCGGTGATCGCGAAAGTCGAGCGCGACGCCCGGATCGCGGCCCTCGGTTCCGAGTACCCCGAGCACGCCCCGGTCGGCAGCGGCTACCCCAGCGACCCGGAGACGCGGGCGTTCCTGCGGCGGTACGTCGGCGACACCGGGGAACTCCCCGACTGCGCGAGGGCGTCGTGGGCGACGGCCGACGACGTGTTGGCCGCCGCCGAGCAGTCGTCGCTGTCGGAGTTCTGAAGGAATCAGTCGAAAGGCGGGGAACTACCGCATCGCGTCCAGCCGAACGAACGATCCCTCGCGGGCGGAGATCCACGTCGTCGTGAGGGCGTCTGCCGTCGCGTTCGCCGGATAGATCGTACATTCGTCGGGGGCGTCCTCGTAGGGCTCGATCCGGGCGACCCGGACCGATTCGGCTACGTCGAACTCCGGGACCGGGCCGGAGTTGTCGACGGCGCCTACGCGCGTGACGTCGTGGCGGTGTGAGTCAGTTGCCATCGTTCTGGGAGGGTCCCCGTTCGGGTCGGGCCGACGGGGGGCGGCAGTCGTCGCTCGGTACAGTTCGACGTAGTGACGGCATCCTATTTAAATCGAAGCCTAACGGGATAGGGCGGTCCGGCGCCGTGGATCGGCCGGACGGCGGCGGGCGACGGCTCGTCGCCGTCCGTCGGTTCGACGACTCCCCGAAGCCCGTGACAGCGGCCCGTCTCAACGGCCGATCGTGGTCAGCGAGCGGAGGATGTCGCCGTACGCCGGCCGGGTGATCAGGACGCCGATCAGCACCCCGAGGATGGTGAAGATGGCGAAGCCCTGGAGGTCGCCCAGCGACAGGATCGCAAGCGGCGACATCGCGAGGACGGTGGTGGCGGCGGCGGCGCCGATTACCCAAAAGGCCTTCCGGAAGCGCGATTGGAACACCCGCCTGGAGTTGATCTCGCCTTCCGCCATCACCTCGTCGGCGATGATGATCAGGTCGTCGACCCCGGTCCCGATCACGGCGATGAACCCCGCGATCACCGACAGGTCCAGCGGGTAGCCGATCCCCGCGGCGAAGCCGAGCAGGATCACGACCTCCGAGAGCGCGGTCACGACCATCGGGGCGGCGATTCTGAGGTCCTTGTACCGGGCGAAGACGGTTCCGCTGACCGCGAGCACGGCGATGATCCCCGTGATCAGGGAGTTGGTCCGGAAGTCCGACCCCTGGCTCGGGGAAATAAAGGAGGTCGTCCCGCCGCTCTCCTCGGAGAAGTCGAGTTGCGCCGGCAGCGCGCCGGCGCGGAGGTTGATCGAGACCTCCTGGGCCTCCGAGACGTTGGTGGTCTGCAGCTGGAACACCGGGTTCTGAGCCCACTCGCCGGTCCGCAGGCTGTCGGCGAGGCCGGGGCTCATCCCGAAGGCGTTCGTGACCTCGCCGTTGACCACGAGCAACAGACACGGCTCGGTGCTGTCGGGGGTGGTCTGGTACGTACACCGCGTCCCGCCCGGTTGGGCGAGTCCGGAATCCCGCATCGACTGCTGGAAGTCGGGCGCGACCGACTCCGAGACCGTCACGGGGACGAACGCCCCGCCGGACTCCTCCTGTGCGGTGCCGATGCTCTGGAAGTCCTCCTGCTGGAGGACGGTCTCGCGGGTGTAGTTGCCGTCGCCCGTCGGGTAGTACGCCTCGATCACGACGGTCCCGCGCTCGCTGACGAGCTCCCGGACCGACGAGGCGTCCTGGTTGGGCGCCTCCACGAGGATGAAGTTGTCACCCTGGGCGGTGGTTACCTGCTGGACGGTCCCCCCCGAGAGGCCGGCCTCGTTGATCTTGTTCTCCAGGATCCGGACGACCTCCTGGCGGGTCGTCTCGGTGACGCCCTCGCGGACGGTGCCGTCGTCGGTGAGGCTGTACCCCGCAGCGTCGAGCGCGGCCGCCAACTCGTCGGTGGTGACGCCTTCAGCGGTCACCTCGACGGTGTTGGCGGGTCCCGCTCCGGGCTGGGCGGTTCCCTGCGCCGACTGCGCTCCGAACCGGGCGATCACGTCGGCGGGGCCGGCGCCGTCGATCTCGGCGGCGACCTCCTGTTCGACCACCCGCGGGTCGTCCCCGCCGAACTCGACGCCCTCGGCGGTGACACCGACCAGCGGCGCCCGCACGCGGGTGCCGCCGGAGAGTTCGAGCCCGTACTGGAGGTTCGTCACGCTGCTCTGGGCGGCGACGTCGCCGCCGGCGGGGTCGTCGGGGCCGAGCGTCGGGGAGAACAGCGCGAACACCGAGATCAGGAGGAAGACGACGAGCAGGATCACCCGCCAGTTTTGCCTGATCGCCACCATCAGCGGGCGACCCCCTCGTACTTGTACCACCGCAGCAGGCTGAGGTTCAGCATATAGGTGTTCATCAGGTCGGTCACGAGCCCGAACACGAGCACCGTCCCGATGGCGGCCAGCAGTTGGATGCCGAACAGCGTCGCGGCGATCGTCATCACGATCATCGCCACGATCGAGGTCAGCGTCATCGTCACGCCGGTCCGCATCGCCCGGTAGGTCGACTCGTAGAAGTCACCCGACCGCCGGAGGACGTGGTTGTTCAGGAGGATGTCGGAGTCGACGGAGTACCCGATCAACATCAGCAGGGCGGCGACAGTCCCCAGGGAGAGTTCGATCCCGAGGAGGTTCATCAGCGCCAGCGGGATCACGATGTCGGAGAACGCCGAGATCACGACCGCGACCGAGGGGACGAACACGCGGAACATCGCAAAGACGAGCAGGCTCATCCCGAGAAACGCCACCCCGAGCCCGCCGAGCGCCAGCGTCTGGGTGTCGGAGCCGAAGCTCGCCGACACCGAGGAGATCGAGCGGATGTCGAGCCCCGCGGCCTCGGCCTGTCGTTCCAACTCGGCGGCGCTGCCCGACTGGAAGGTGATCACGTAGACGTTCTGGGCGGGGACAGACCGGATCGACTCGGGTTCGGCGTCGAAGGCCGCCCGGATCTGCTCTTCGGCCGCCGCCTCGGGCCCGTCGATCGCGACCTGGACCTCCGTGCCGCCGGTGAACGCGATCCCCTGGCTCACTGGAGCGCCGGTCATCACGAACCACCCCGCGATGATCAGGATCGCGACCGCCAGCGCGGCCAGCGGGATCGCCGCAAGCTGGCGGTTGGTGTACCGGGAGTAGTCGACTTCCGGTACGGTGAACTCGACCATAGCGTCCGGTGGAGAGTCGTGCCGAATAAGCCTTCTTATGACGTCTCGCGGACCGCCCCGCCGGCCGCGGGGCGACGGCCGCCGCTACGGCAGATACCGGACCGAGACCACGCCCGGTGCCGACCGGATCTCGACCCGGTCGACGCCGAGCCGGGCGGCCCGCGCACGCAACTGCTCGTCGTCGTCGAGAACGTCCGCGACGGCCTCGTCGGTGCCGTCCTCGGGGACGGTCAGCACGTGGACCTCGCCCGTGCCCGCCCGCGGCTCCCGGGTGAGGTCGCCGACCGCCTGGTCGGCCGCGAGGTCGACCGAGTGGGCCGTCGGCGGCTCGGGGCTCCGCTCGATCGGCACCGACCGCCGCGATTCGGTCTCGATGAGTTGGTAGGAGACCTCAAGCGGCGGGTCGGGCGCGACCGCGCCCTCGACGACCTCGCCGCGCTCGACGCCCGGGTTCGACGAGAGCGTGTGGACCTGGCCGGTCTCGACGTTTCTGAGCACCGCCGACGACGCCTCGGCGGCGGTGACGAGGAAGGTGCCCTCCGTGCGGTCGTCGTCGCCCGCGTCCTCGGGGTCGGGATCGTCGCCGTCGGGATCAGTCATCTGACGGCGGTACGCGGTCGCCGCACTTTCCCGTTTCGTCCCCGCGTCGGCGTCACGGGCTCGGGTCGGTTTATCGAGTCACTCGAACACGTAGTGAGCCAGCCCCACGAGCGCCGCGCCGGCGAGCGGGACGCTCCAGGCGAACACGGGCGGGATCGCGTAGAGCGCGGCGACGACCGGCGCGAACGCGCCGCTCGGCGGCGGCCGGGTCACCGTCTCCCCGTCCAGCGTGAACGTCTCCGGCATCGACGCCACGACGCCGAGGTAGATCGAGAGCAGGAAGACGAACCCCGCGACCGCGAGCGCCGCCTCGTGGCGCGTCGAGCCCCGGGTCCCGCGTCGGTGCCGGCGGGCGACGAGCAGCGTCGGCGCGATCGCGGGCAGGACGACGAGCAGCCCGACCACGATGTAGAACGACCGCGAGAGGGTGAGCGACCCGCCCGGGACCGCCGCGGTCTGGGCGATCAGGACCACCAGGGCGGCCCCGACGAACAACGCGACGAGGCCGATCGCGAGGGCGCTCGCGACGACGTAGAGCTTGAACAGCCGCGAGTCGCTCGCCCGGAACGCGTAGGGGAACGCGCCGAAGACGCCGTCGTACCCGGATGCCATCGGCGCCACTTGGGCCCCGGCCCGTTTGAATCGCGCGATCCGGCGTCGCCGCGGCCGGATCCGACCGCCCGCCGGGCCACCCAACCGACCGCTTTTTGCGGGGGCCTCCCGGTACCGTACCTATGCACGTCGACCTCGGCGGGGTCCTCGGCGCCACGCCCGGCGTCTCGCGGGACTCCCTGGAACGGCTCGACGAACAGGTGGCGACCGCCCACGAGCGGATCGCGGCGGGTCGCGACGACCACGAACGGGGGTACGCCGCGCTGAACCTGCCCGCCCGGGTCGACCTCGATGCGATCCGGTCGGCGGTCGCGCCGTTCACCGACGCCGAGGCGGTCCTGACCGTCGGGATCGGCGGGAGCGCCCTCGGCGCGGCGACGCTCGCGGACGCGCTCGCCGGTCCCGACGACCCCGACGTCTACGTCCTCGACAACGTCGACCCCGAGCACGTCCCGCGGCTCCTGGATTCACTCCCCTTAGAGCGGACCGCGGTCAACGTCGTCTCGAAGTCCGGCACCACCGCGGAGACGCTGTCGAACTTCCTCGTGGTCCGGGAGGCGATGGCCGACGCCGGCGTCGACTGGACCGAGCGCACGGTCGTCACCACGGGCGAGTCGGGGAACCTCCGGGCGCTCGCCGACGCCCACGACCTGCCGTCGCTTCCCGTTCCGGACGGCGTCCCGGGGCGCTTTTCGGTGCTGTCGCCGGTCGGGCTGGCGGTCGCGGCGATCCAGGGCCACGACCTCGACGCGATCCGCGCCGGCGCCGCCGAGGCGGCCGACAGCCTGTCGGGGTCGCTGTTCGAGACGCCCGCGTACGCCTACGGCGCGGCTGCGTATGCGCTCGCAAACCGCGGCGCCACCACGAACGCGATGATGCCCTACGCCGAGCGGCTGGAGACGTTCGCGGAGTGGTTCGCCCAGCTGTGGGCCGAGAGCTTGGGGAAGGACGGGCTCGGACAGACCCCCACGCGGGCGCTCGGCGCGACCGACCAGCACTCCCAGCTCCAGCTGTACCGCGCCGGCCCGCGGGAGAAGCTGGTGACGCTCCTCCGGCCCACCGACCGCCCTGCCTGCCCGATCCCCGAAACCGACCTGGAGGGCCTGTCGTACCTCGGCGGGTCGACCCTCGGGGACCTGCTCGACGCGGAGTTCGACGCGACCGGGGCGAGCCTGGCTGCGTCGGGCGTGCCGGTGATCCGCGTGGAGATCGATGGCATAGACGAGCGGAGCCTCGGCGCACTCCTCTACGGGATGGAGGCGGCCTGCGTCCTCTACGGGGAGCTCGCCGGGGTGTCGACGTTCACCCAGCCCGCAGTCGAGTGGGGGAAACGCGCCGCCCGCGGGCTGCTCGGCGGCGGCGAGTTCGAGGAAGCGGAGGCGGTCGAGGAGCGGACGAGCCTCCGTATCGATCCCTAGCTCGGGGCGTCGCGGGCGCTTCCGGTGTCTCCGCCCCCACAGCCGCGTCGATCATAATCCCATAGCAGTCGTGTCGTCGCCGGAACAGCTATATTGGTAAAGCCCCTGAATACAGCCAACACGGGCGCCGGAACCACCCGTGACGGTGAGCCGTGCTTTTCAGATCCGCAGTTGACAAGGGTTAAATGCCTCCTCGCCCAACGAGGCTGTAGTATCCCGTGACAACTTCTTCCCCATCAACAACCGCTCCCACCCAGATATGGTAGACGTAAGCCAACACGAACTCGTCCCGGAGCACACGCTCATCGACGAGGAGGCGGTCGAGTCGATGTTGTCGGAGTACGACGTCAAGCGCGCGGAGCTTCCCAAGATCAAACGGAAGGACCCCGCGCTGCCCGACGAGGCCGAGGTCGGCGACGTCGTCAGGATCGTCCGCGACTCCCGAACCACCGACAAAGCCGTCTCCTACCGACTGGTGATCGAATGAACCGACAGGACAGACGCGTCGTCTCCCGGGAGTACTTCTCGGAGGAACGGCTCGCAGAACACCACTTCCGGTCGTTCAACAACTTCCTCGAGCGGGGAATGCAGGACGTCGTCACCGAGAAGGAACGCATCGAGACCGACATCGGCGACAAGGAGGGCGAAGAGCCCGTCTTCGTCGAACTCGGCGACGTCCGCGTCGAGACCCCCCGCGTCAGGGAGGCCGACGGCTCGGAGGAACTGCTCTTCCCCCAGGAGGCCCGCCTTCGGAACATCACCTACGCCGCGCCGGTGTTCATGGAGATGTCCATCGTCCGCGGCGGCGAGGAGGAAGAGGAGATGGTGGTCGACACCACCGAGACCAAGGTCGGCCGGATGCCGATCATGGTCGGCTCCTCGAAGTGCAACATCGCGGGGCTGAACGACCGGGAACTCATCGAGATCGGCGAGGACCCCGTCGATCCCGGCGGCTACTTCATCGTCAACGGCTCCGAGCGGGTGCTGATGACGAGCGAGGACCTCGCGCCCAACAAGATCCTCGCGGAGTACGACTCGAAGTACGGCGACGAGATCCAGGTCGCAAAGACGTTCTCCCAGCGCCGCGGGTACCGCGCGCTGGTACTGTGTGAACGCAACCGCGAGGGGCTGCTCGAAGTGTCGTTCCCGTCGGTTTCGGGCTCCGTGCCGTTCGTCACGCTCGTGCGGGCGCTCGGACTCGAATCCGACGAGGAGATCGTCCACCGCGTCTCCGACGACCCCGAGATCGTGAAGTTCATGCTCGAAAACTTGGAGGAGGCGTCGGTTCAGACCGAGCAGGAGGCGATCGAGACCCTCGGCGAGCGGGTCGCGGGCGGCCAAGGCAAGAACTACCAGCTGAAGCGCGCCAACTACGTCATCGACCGCTACCTCCTGCCGCACCTCCACGAGGACGGCGTCGACGACGAGGACGTCCGGATCAACAAGGCGTACTACCTCTGCCGGATGGCGGAGGCGTGCTTCGAGCTCGCCTTGGACCGACGCGAGTCCGACGACAAGGACCACTACGCCAACAAGCGGCTGAAGGTCTCCGGGGACCTGATGAGAGACCTCTTCCGGACCGCGCTGAACAAGCTGGCACGCGACGTGAAGTACCAGCTCGAGCGGGCGAACATGCGGAACCGCGACCTCACCGTCAGCACGGTCGTGCGGTCGGACGTCCTGACCGAGCGGCTGGAACACCCGATCGCGACGGGCAACTGGGTCGGCGGCCGGTCGGGCGTCTCCCAGCTCGTCGACCGTACCGACTACATGGGCGTGCTCAGCCACCTGCGCCGACTCCGCAGCCCGCTGTCGCGGTCGCAGCCGCACTTCGAGGCGCGGGACCTCCACGCGACCCAGTGGGGTCGTATCTGTCCCTCCGAGACCCCGGAGGGGCCGAACTGTGGGCTGGTGAAGAACTTCGCGCAGGCGATGGAGCTCTCACAGAACGTCGAGGACGAACAGTCGCTCAAGCGCGAACTGGCGTCGATGGGCGTCGAAGGCATCCCCGGCATCGAGGGGACGGCGGCGGACACACCCGCGGACGACTAATATGGCTCAGGCACAACGAGAGGCGAAAGTCTACGTGAACGGCAGTCTGATCGGGACGCACCCCGATCCCGAACAGCTCGCAGAACAGATCCGGGAGGCGCGCCGCCGCGGCGACGTCTCGGAGATGGTGAACGTCTCTGTCAAGGAACGGACCCGCGAGGTCATCGTCAACGCCGACGCCGGCCGCGCGCGCCGCCCCCTCATCGTGGTCGAGGACGGCGAACCCCTGCTCGGCGACGACGAGATCGAGGCCGTCGAGGAGGGCGCCGTCGACTTCGAGGACCTCGTCGACCGCGGCTACATCGAGTTCATCGACGCCGAAGAGGAGGAGGACATCTACGTCGCCGTCGACGAGGAGGAGGTCACCGACGAACACACCCACCTCGAGATCGACCCGCAGCTGATCTTCGGGATCGGCGCGGGCATGATCCCCTACCCCGAGCACAACGCCTCCCCGCGGATCACGATGGGCGCGGGGATGATGAAACAGTCGCTGGGACTGCCCGCGGCCAACTACCGCATCCGGCCGGACACGCGGCAGCACCTCCTGCATTACCCCCAGCTGTCGATGGTCAAGACCCAGACCACCGAACAGATCGGGTTCGACGAGCGGCCGGCCGCACAGAACTTCGTCGTGGCCGTGATGAGCTACGAGGGGTTCAACATCGAGGACGCGCTGGTGATGAACCAGGGGTCGGTCGACCGGGCGATGGCACGCTCGCATTTCTTCCGGACCTACGAGGGCGAGGAGCGCCGGTACCCCGGCGGCCAGGAGGACCGCTTCGAGATCCCGAGTCAGGACGTCCGCGGCGCACGCGGCGAGGACGCCTATACCCACCTCGACGAGGACGGCCTCGTCAACCCCGAGACCCGGGTCGACGAGAATTCCGTCCTGCTCGGGAAGACCTCCCCGCCGCGGTTCCTCGAGGAACCCGACGACATGGGCGGGCTCTCCCCCCAGAAGCGACGGGAGACCTCCGTCACGATGCGCTCGGGCGAGTCGGGCGTCGTCGACACCGTGACCCTGATGGAGGGTGAGGACGGCTCCAAACTCGCGAAGGTGTCGGTTCGGGACCAGCGGGTCCCCGAACTCGGCGACAAGTTCGCGTCGCGCCACGGCCAGAAGGGCGTCGTCGGCCACCTCGCACCCCAGGAGGACATGCCGTTCACCGAGGAGGGCGTCGTGCCCGACCTCGTTTTGAACCCCCACGCGCTGCCGTCGCGGATGACAGTCGGCCACGTCTTGGAGATGCTCGGCGGCAAGGTCGGCTCCCTGGAGGGCCGCCGCGTCGACGGCACCGCCTTCCAGGGCGAAGACGAGGAGGAACTCCGGGAGGCCCTGGAGGATCACGGCTTCAACTCCTCCGGGAAGGAGACGATGTACTCCGGCATCACCGGCGAGAAGATCGACGCGGAGATCTTCGTCGGGACGATCTTCTATCACAAGCTCTACCACATGGTGAGCAACAAGCTGCACGCCCGCTCCCGCGGGCCGGTGCAGGTGCTCACCCGCCAGCCGACCGAGGGCCGCGCCCGGGAGGGCGGGCTCCGCTTGGGCGAGATGGAACGCGACACCGTGATCGGCCACGGCGCGGCGATGGTGCTCCAGGAGCGCCTGCTCGACTCCTCGGACAAGGAGACCGTCTACGTCTCCGCCGACACCGGGATGGTCGCGGTCGAGGACCGCGGCCAGCGCCGGATCTACGACCCCGTCACCGGCGACGAGGACGACATCCACGAGATCGAGATCAGCTACGCGTTCAAACTCCTGCTCGACGAGATGATCGCGCTCGGCATCCGACCGCGACTAGACCTCGAGGACGCAGTCTAATTCAACAATGTCAACACAGACACCAAAGGAGATCGGATCCATCCAGTTCGGGCTGATGGACCCGGAGACGTACCGCGACATGTCCGCCACGAAGATCATCACGGCGGACACCTACGACGACGACGGCTACCCCATCGATATGGGACTGATGGACCCCCGGCTCGGCGTCATCGACCCGGGGCTCGAGTGTCGGACCTGCGGGTCCCATTCGGGGTCGTGTAACGGCCACTTCGGCCACATCGAGCTGGCCGCGCCGGTGATCCACGTCGGGTTCACGAAGCTCATCCGGCGGCTGCTCCGGTCGACCTGCCGGGAGTGCGGTCGGCTGTCGCTCACCGCCGAGGAATCCGAGGAGTTCCGCGAGGGCCTCCAGCGCAACGAGGAGCTCGGCGAGGACTGGACGGACGTCCTGAAGGCCGCGGTCCGGCAGGCCCGGAAGGCCAGCCGGTGTCCCCACTGCGGCGCAACCCAGCACGACATCAAACACGAGAAGCCGACCACGTACTACGAGGTCCAGGACGTGCTGGCGGGCGATTACTCCGAGCGGATCGCCTCGGCGATGCAGCCCGACGACGACGGCGAGGGCGGGCTCTCCCCGCAGGCGCTCGCCGAGGAGTCCGGCCTCGACGTCAGCCGGGTCAACGACATCCTCTCGGGGGAGTTCCGGCCGGTCGGCGAGGATCGGAAGAAACTGGAGTCCGCGCTCGACCTCGACCTCACCGAGGAGGATATGAACAAGCTCATGCCCTCGGACATCCGCGACTGGTTCGAGGACATCCCCGACGACGACATCGAGACGCTCGGAATCGACCCCGAGCGGTCGCGTCCCGAGTGGATGATTCTGACCGTCCTCCCGGTCCCGCCGGTCACCGCGCGGCCGTCGATCACGCTCGACAACGGCCAGCGCTCCGAGGACGACCTCACCCACAAGCTCGTGGACATCATCCGGATCAACCAGCGGTTCATGGAGAACCGCGAGGCCGGCGCACCCCAACTGATCATCGAGGACCTCTGGGAGCTGCTCCAGTACCACGTCACCACGTTCGTCGACAACGAGATCAGCGGGACGCCGCCGGCGCGGCACCGCTCGGGCCGTCCGCTGAAGACCCTCTCCCAACGGCTGAAGGGCAAGGAGGGTCGGTTCCGCGGGTCGCTGTCGGGCAAGCGCGTGAACTTCTCCGCCCGGACCGTGATCTCGCCGGACCCGACGCTGTCGCTCAACGAGGTCGGCGTGCCCGAACGGGTCGCCCGGGAGATGACCCAGACGATGAACGTCTCCGAGCGGAACGTCGACCAGGCGCGGCAGTACGTCCAGAACGGCCCCGAGGGCCACCCCGGCGCCAACTACGTCAAACGGCCCGACGGCCGCCGGCTGAAGGTCACCGAGAAGAACTGCGAGGAGCTCGCCGGGAAGGTCGGCCCCGGGTGGGAGGTCAACCGCCACCTGATCGACGGCGACATCGTGATCTTCAACCGCCAGCCGTCGCTGCACCGGATGTCGATCATGGCCCACGAGGTGGTGGTGATGCCGTACAAGACGTTCCGGCTCAACACCGTCGTCTGCCCGCCGTACAACGCCGACTTCGACGGCGACGAGATGAACATGCACGCGCTCCAGACCGAGGAGTCGCGGGCGGAGGCCCGCGTCCTGATGAGAGTCCAAGAGCAGATGCTCTCACCGCGGTTCGGCGAGAACATCATCGGCGCCATCCAGGACCACGTCTCGGGGACGTATCTGCTGACCAACGGCAACCCCGAGTTCACCGAGACCCAGGCGCTCGACCTCCTGCGGGCGACGAGCATCGACACGCTGCCGGAGCCCGCCGGCGAGAACGAGGCGGGCGACCCCTACTGGACCGGCCGCCAGCTGTTCAGCGAGCTCCTGCCGGACGACCTGAATCTGGAGTTCACGTCGTCGGCGGGCGACCAGGTGCGGATCGTCGACGGCCAGCTCGTCGCCGGCACCATCGACGAGGACGCCGTCGGCGCGTTCGGCGGCGAAGTCGTCGACACCCTCGCGAAGGTCCACTCGAAGACGCGGGCCCGCGTGTTCGTCAACGAGGTCGCGTCGCTGGCGATGCGGGCGATCATGCACTTCGGGTTCTCGATCGGGATCGACGACGAGTCGATCCCCGACGAGGCCACCGCCTTGGTCGACGAGGCGATCGACAGCGCCTACGACCGCGTCGAGGAGCTCATCGAGATCTACGAGGCCGGCGAGTTGGAGTCGCTGCCCGGCCGGACGGTCGACGAGACCCTCGAGATGAAGATCATGCAGCAACTCGGAAAGGCCCGGGACTCCGCCGGGGAGATCGCGGAGGACCACTTCCAGGACGACAACCCCGCGGTGGTGATGGCCCGCTCCGGCGCGCGCGGGTCGATGCTGAATCTCACGCAGATGGCCGGGTGTGTCGGCCAGCAGGCCGTGAGGGGAGAACGGATCAACCGCGGGTACGAGGACCGAACCCTCAGCCACTACCAGCGGAACGACCTCTCGGCGGAGGCCCACGGCTTCGTGGAGAACAGCTACCGCAGCGGACTGAACCCGCGGGAGTTCTTCTTCCACGCGATGGGCGGCCGCGAGGGGCTGGTGGACACGGCGGTCCGGACCTCGAAGTCCGGCTACCTCCAGCGCCGGCTCATCAACGCGCTCTCCGAACTGGAGGCGCAGTACGACGGCACCGTCCGCGACACCTCGGGGACGGTCGTCCAGTTCGAGTTCGGCGAGGACGGCACCTCGCCGGTGAAGGTCTCCTCCTCGGAGGACAACCCGGTCGACGTCGAGACCGTCGCCGACCGCATCCTCGATGCGGAGTTCGACTCCGAGGCCGAAAAGCGGGAGTTCCTGGGGCGGAAGGAGCAGCCGACAAACATCTCGGAGTACGCCGGGCCGGGGCTCGACAAGGCCCAGAGCCTGGAGGTGGAGTCCGATGACTGACGACTACGCCCACGTCGACGACGACATCGAGGCGATCGTCCGGGACTACAACCTCCCGGAGAGCCTCCGCCGGCGGATCTACGAGACGATCGAGGAGCGGGAGGGCGTCACCCTCGAAGAAGCCGACGAGATCGCCCAGGCGATCTCCTCGCGCTACGAGGACTCCCGCGTCGACGCCCACGACCCGGTGGGGACCGTCTCGGCGCAGTCGATCGGCGAGCCCGGAACGCAGATGACGATGAACACGTTCCACTACGCCGGCGTCGCCGAGATCGACGTCACCCAGGGGCTGCCGAGGCTGATCGAACTGGTCGACGCCCGGAAGACCCCCGACACCCCGATGATGACGGTTTATCTCGAGGACGAGTACGCCGAAAAACGGGAGCGTGCCCACGAGGTCGTCTGGCAGATGGAGGCGACCAAGATCCTCGCGCTGGGCGACATCTCCACCAACGTGGCGGACATGATCGTCCAGGTCGACCTCAACGACGAGACGCTGGCCGAGCGGTGGCCCACCGTCGACGACGTCGACGTCGTCGCCGAGGAGATCGCCGAGACGATCGAGGACGCCCTCGGCGTCGACACCCGGCGGGAGGGGATGCTCGTCGAGTTCGGCCCCGACGAGCCCAGCTACCGGCGGCTCCTCCAGC
Organism: Halobellus ruber; assembly: GCF_014212355.1. Lineage (NCBI taxonomy): Archaea > Methanobacteriati > Methanobacteriota > Halobacteria > Halobacteriales > Haloferacaceae > Halobellus > Halobellus ruber. The sequence goes on along the minus strand of NZ_JACKXD010000004.1, from coordinate 105,722 downwards.
TTGTCGGGGAGCTTCGGGAGATCGTGTTCAAGGGCTTAGAGGACATCTCCCGGGTCGTCATCCGGAAGGAAGAGACCGATGACGGCGAGGAGTTCGTCCTCTACACCGAGGGATCGGCGTTCGGCGACGTGCTCACGATCGAGGGCGTCGACGCCTCCCGAAGCACGAGCAACAACATCCACGAGGTCTACCGGAACCTCGGCGTCGAGGCCGCCCGCGAGACCATCATCAACGAGACGATGGAGACGCTGCGGGAGCAGGGCCTCGACGACGTGAACATCCGGCACCTCATGCTCGTCGCGGACATCATGACGAACCGCGGCGAGATCGAATCGATCGGCCGCCACGGCATCTCGGGGTCGAAGGACTCCGTGCTCGCGCGGGCCGCCTTCGAGGTGACGGTCAACCACCTCCTGGACGGGGCGGTCCACGGCGAGGAGGACGACTTGGACGGCGTCATCGAGAACGTCATCGTGGGCAAGCCGGTTTCCATCGGGACCGGCGACGTCGACCTCCGGATGGGGTCGATCGAGGCCGACGGCGGCGCCGAACCCGAACTCTCGGACGACTGAGGCGATGCGAGTCACGCTGTCGGACGAGGCGCGCCGGCACATCGCCCGGTTCGAGGAGGAGACCGGCGCGACCGCGCGGGACTGCCTCCTGTTCGAGGAGCGGGTCGTCATCCTGGTCTCCGCGGGGGAGATGGGCGCCGCCATCGGTCCCGGCGGCGCACACGTCCAGGCGGTCGAGGACGCCGTCGGTCGCAGCGTCGACCTCGTCGAGGACGCCGACACGCCGGCAGCGTTCGTCGAGAGCGCGCTGGCGCCCGCGGCGGTCCGGCACGTGACGCTCTCCGAACAGGGCGGCGACCGGGTCGCGTACGTCGAGATCCCCGAGGGGGACCGCGGCGTCGCGATCGGGACCGACGGCCGGAACATCGAGGTCGCGCGGACGCTCGCCAGCCGCCATTACGACATCGACGACATCCAGTTGACGTAGCGCCGGCGTCGCCTCGGCCCGGACGGGGGGTGCGGCGGCTCCGCGCCGGCAACGACTCGCTTTCCACGCCGTTCAGCACGTCTCCGCCCGCGAGCCCGCGTCGTCGTGATAGAAAACGACGGGCGCAGAGCCCGTTTTAGGGGGCTTTCCTCCGACCTGCGCCCGTTTCGGCGTCGCGGAAAAGGGAGGCTTAAGTGGTTCCGACGGAAACAAATTCACACTATGGCGAACGGCAAATACGCCGCGCGGAAACTCAAGCAGGACCGGCAGAAGCGACGCTGGTCCGACTCCGAGTACGCGCGCCGCGAGCGCGGCCTCGGCGCGAAGTCCGATCCCCTCGAGGGGGCCCCGCAGGGACGCGGGATCGTCCTCGAGAAGGTGGGGATCGAAGCGAAACAGCCCAACTCGGCCATTCGGAAGTGCGTCCGGGTCCAGCTGATCAAGAACGGCAAGCAGGTCACCGCCTTCTGTCCGGGCGACGGCGCGATCTCCTTTATCGACGAGCACGACGAGGTCACCATCGCCGGGATCGGCGGCGCGAAGGGTCGGGCGATGGGCGACCTTTCGGGCGTGAACTACAAAGTCGAGAAGGTAAACGGCGTCTCGATGATCGAACTGGTCCGCGGCAACGCCGAAAAGCCGGTGCGCTGAGATGTCGGAAAGCGAAGCTCCCGACGGCGAGGCCGAATCCGAGGACGCGGGGATGGAACACGAGGCGCTCCTCTTCGGCACCTGGGACGTCTCCGAGATCGAGTACGCCGACCCCTCGACGGAGCGATACATCAACGTCACGCCGATCGCCCACACGATGGGCCGGCACGCCTCAAAGCAGTTCCAGAAGTCCGAGATCAGCATCGTCGAGCGGCTGGTCAACCGGCTGATGCAGACCGAGGAGAACACCGGCCACAAGCAGAAGACCATGAAGATCGTCCGCGAGGCCTTCGAGATGGTTCACGACCGGACCGACGAGAACCCCGTGCAGGTGCTGGTCCGCGCCGTCGAGAACGCCGCCCCGCGCGAGGAGACCGTCCGCTTGAAGTACGGCGGGATCTCGGTCCCGCAGGCGGTCGACGTCGCCCCGCAGCGCCGCGTCGATCAGGCGCTGAAGTTCATCGCCGACGGTACCCAGCGCGGGTCGTACAAGAACCCCAAAAGCGCCGCCGAGGCGCTCACCGACGTGCTCGTCGGTGCCGCCGACTACGACGTCCAGTCGTACGCGATCGGGCAGAAGGAGGAGTCCGAGCGCGTCGCCGAGGCCGCACGGTAAGCCGTTCGCAGCCGACGACGCTGCGGGTTTTCCGTTCCGTTTTCAGTCCGCAGCGACGGCGTTGCCTGAGTCGACGACGTACGCACGGGTGGCGTCCACGAGCGTTTTCCGGAAGTCGCTCGCGGAGGGGTCCTCGCCGAGCGACCGGAACCGACGCTTGAACGCCCCGAGATCGATCCCCGGCGCGTCGTCGGCGGCGGCGTGCGCCAGGTCGTAGAGCCGGTGGCTCTCGTCGACGACGTCGTGGCGCTCGACTAACCCCAGCGCGAACGCCGCGTTGACCGCGGTGATCTCGGGGTCCGACCCGGCGGTGACCCGGCGGGAGTCGGGCCACGGCGCGGGGCCCGCCCGGGTCGAGACCGCCCGCGCGAGTTCGGATTCGAGGAACGACACCAGTTTCTCGGGCGGGGTCACCGAGAGCGTGATGTCGTCGGCGTAGATGTCCTTCATGTGGTTCGCGATCTGGTAGCAGTGGGCGATCTTCCGGCGTTCCACCGACTCCCCGGAGAGCGCCAGAAACAGCGCCTCCTCGGTTCGGAAGTGATGCGAGGCGTGGCCCTCCTCGTTGCGGGCCATATGCGCGAGTTCGTGGACGATCAGTTCCCGTGCCATCGCACTCGTCGCCGCCTGCTTCGAGATGTTCAGGACGTGGCGGTCGTCGTAGTGGGCCGCCCACGTCCGCTCGTCGGGGTCCTCCCGGACATCGACGTGGACTGGGAGGTCCAAGTCGTACTCCGTCTCGAAGAGGTCCGCCGCGCCGAGAAACGGGTCGGCCGGGACGGCTCCGCGCACTCGGATGTCCATGGGTATCTGTAACACGGTTCCGGCCGATTAAGACTCTTACCCTGCGGCCCCGACGTGGACGACGAGCCGGCCGTTCGGACCCGAAAACGCAGGGGCGCCCGCCGTTTTAGGACACCCTAAAATCGGTGGAGTTATTCGTCTTTAGGTGACCCTAAAGAATATGCACCAGCATCGCACAGCAACGCGGGAGGGAGGCCGATGACGGTCGGCGTGACGCTCGTCGGGATCAGGGAACGCATCGAGGGACTCGCCGAGACGGACGGCGCGTACTACGTGGTCTGTGGCCGGACCGGCCACCGTCCGGTGCCGGTCGCCGACAAGCGGTTCGGGGACCGGGCGGCCGCACGCCGCGCCGTGAGCGCGGCGATCGAATACCGGGCGGCGCTCCGTCGGTACGACCCCGAAGTCCCCCACTACGATCTCATCGTGTGTGAGGCGCGGGACCGGCGAACGACGGAGCCGGGACACGACTGTTCCGGCCCTGCGGGGGCTCAGCAGTCGCTCTCGGCGCCGATCGTCACGGGCACTGCCGGGAGCGAGCCCAGGGGCCGCGGCCGGCTTGTGGAGCGATGTCACTGCGTCGCCGCGGCGACGTTCGAGTCGCTGTCGGACTGCGGATTCCGCGAGGTCGAGCGGGCGACGATGGAGCGGTACACGGAGTTGGCGGAGGCGTTGCCGACCCCCGACGGGCTCTGTCTGTGCCTGCTCGAGAGTATGGCGGCGACGCTCGCCGACCGGCTCGACGGAACGGAGCAGGCGGCCGTCCTGACGCGGGCGGCCGAGCGCCTGGGCACCTGTGAGGGCGAGGGCGATCCGGTGACGGCGACGTTCGCCGGGCTCGTCGACTGCGACGTCGTCGGGGAGTTCTCCCCGCCCGAACGCGCCGACCGGGCCCAGGCCACCGCCCCCGACGTCGCCACGGTTCGGTTCTCCGAGTACGCCCTCTCCCCGCGGGAGGGACACCTACCGGTACTGCCGATCGTCGTCGACCTCGTCCGCCGGCTTCCCGACCGGGTCCCCACGCGGGTACGCGTGGACCCCGTCGGCGACGGGTGGCGTCTCGAACTCGCGTTCGAGGGTGGCAGCGACCCCGAGGGCCTACTGAACGCGCCGATCCGTTCGCCCGCGTAGGATGTCGCAGACGACGTACATCGACGCGGCAGCCGAGCGGGTCGAGGCCGAGCGCGCGGCTGCCGACGCCAAGCGCGCCGGGATGAAGTCGTTCCTCGACCGGGTCGCCGACCTCTCGGCGGACTCCTCGCCCGCCGGAACGTCCGGCGTCGCCGGCACCGGCGGGCTGGCACGGCGCACGGAAACGTCGGGTGCCGGCGGGTGTGAGTCGGTCCGGACCGTGTTCGCGGAGACGGTTCACCCGAAGGCCCTCGCCGAAAACGTCGACGCGAGCGCGGAACCGGACGTGTCGGAGTCGGCGTCGCTCACGGCGACGATCCGCCGGGAACTCACCGAGTCGATCGCCGTCGCCGTGGCGCCGGCGTCGAACGTTCCCTTCTCGCCCGGACTCAAGCGGGGCATCCTGACCGAGGCCCGGCGCCGACGGGCGGAACTCGACGTGCTGTGTCGGGCGCTGGACCGGGAGTCCGAGTCGCTGCAGGCGGCCGCCGACACCGTGGCGTCGGTCTCGTCGTGGATCGCGGCCGCCGACGAGACCCCGCTGACCGAACTCGGCTTCGACGCGCTGCGGCGCCGACACGAGTCGCTCGCAACCCACCGGGACCGGTGTGACGACGCTGTCGCCGACCGGCAGTCGGCCCTCGCGTCGACGACCGCCGTCGGCGCGGACGCCGGACTCCGGCACCGCGATCTCGTCGGGAGCATCTACGAGGGACTCGCCGTCGACTTCCCGGTGGTCGTGACCCTGGCGCGGCTCGACGACGCGTGTCGGGAGTGCCAGCGGTCGGTCCGCGCCCACCTCGTCCGGCGGGCGTGATCGGGCCGGGGGTCGACCGGGCGGTCCGTGGCCCGCCGCCCCGTCAGGCGATGCCCAGCCCGCCGGCGACGAGTCGGACCCCGACGAGCGTGAGCAGGCCGAGCACGACCAGCCGCCGCGGACGTTCGCCGACGACCTCCCGGAGCCGCTTTCCGACCGCGACGCCCACGACCGCCGGCAGGACCGCCACGAGCGACGCCGCCGCGACGGCGGTGCTCGGATAGAGCCCGAAGGCGCCCGCGATGGCGACCCGGACGCCGTTGAGTCCGAGGAACACCAGCGCGACCACGCCGACGAACAGGCCGTGTGAGAGGTCGAAGCTCCGGAGGTACGCGATCAACTGGACGCCCACGTTGGTGCCGCCGAACAGCAGCCCCGAAACCCCGCCGACGGCGGCCATCCACGGCCGGGACCCGAACGCGTCGCCCCCGAACGAGACCCACGCCGGGAGCGGGGCGGCCCGCTGGGCGGTCGCGACGAAGCCCAGCGTGAGGACGCCGAGCCCGACCCGGAGCGGCGCCGCCGGCACCCGCTGGAGCGCCGCCATTCCCACGACCGTCCCGACCAGAGCGGCGGCGATCAGCGGCCAAAAGCGCGCGCTGCACGTCCGCAACTCCCGGACGGAGAGGTCGCTCACGAGCGAGAGGTTCACCGAAAAGATGGGCACGATCATGAACACGACCGCGGTCGCGGGGTCGAGAAGCGTCGCGAGCGCCATCGTCCCGACGACGGCGAACCCGAACCCGGCGACGCCGTTGGTCGCGCCGGCCACGAGGACCACGAGCGCGACGGCTGCGGCCGTCGCCGGGGTGAGGGCCGCAAGCGTCACCGGCGGAGCTCCCGGGAACGTCTCGCCGTCGGGAGGCGGGGCAGGACGGTCATGGCTGTGCTACGGACATCGGATGCGTTCGATGAATCTCACAGCCGGTCGGCTAATAAATCGCGGGTGCGAACCGTCGCGTGACGCCGCTTTCAGAACGTGATGATCTCGTAGTCGTCGTCGACCAGCGAGCGGATGCTGGGGTGGCCGTCGTGGTCGTCGAGCGTCACGAGGCCGGCGTCGGCGACCGCGTCCGCGACGCCGAAGGCGCCCGAACAGTAATCACACACCGAGGTGTCGTCGCGGACGGTCCGATAGAGGTCGTGATAGTCGCTGTCCTCGTCTTCGAGTTCCGGGATCCACTGGGTGCCGGCGCCGTCGAAGATGAGTTCGAGTTCGTCGTCGTCGTTCTCGGCGAATTCCGTTGCGGCTTCGAGCCCGTTGGCAAGCCGCCCGAGGTTCTCGTGTCCCTCCGTACCTGCGAGGATGATGACTGCTGCTTTGGTCATTGCGTCATAGCGTACGCACCCCTGTGGTTTAGGGGACAGGGAGGCGTGCAGCCACGGCACCTCCGCGACGAATATTTAAATGTTGTCGCCGGACGGAACGGAGGTCGCCCGCGTCACAGGTCGTACCTTTCGCCGTCGACCGCGAGCGGCTCCTCGAACGCCTCCGCGGCGGGGTAGAAGTGCGCGGAGTGGACCAGCCGGGTCTCGGCGGCAGCGAGCTCCCTGGCGAGGTCGAGCGCCCCCTCCCGGGTCATGTGTTTCGTGCCGAACGTCCGCGGTACCCCCTCGGCGTCGTGGTGGTCCCCGCCCAGCGGGTGGTGTTCGCACAGCGACGCCGGGACGATGGCGTCTGCGAGAAACAGGTCGGGATCGGAGAGGACCGCCCGCGACCGCGCCGGGATGTCGTAGGTGGTGTCGCCCGACAGCGACAGTTTGGCGCCGGTCTCGGGGTCCTCGATCGCGAGCCCATAACAGACCAGCGGCGGATGGTCGACCGGCACCAGCGTCGCTTCCAGCCCGCAGACCTCGAACGGCTCGAAGGGGGCCCGCGGCCGGGACTCGACCCGGTCGAGGTAGTCGTACTTCCGGGCCACGGTGTCGGCGACGCTCTCGCCGGTCACGGTGTCAGTCTCGTCGGCCGCGTAGACGGGGAGGTCGTCGAACAGCCGGTAGGCGTTGCCGAGGCCGTCGAGGTGATCGAAGTGGATGTGGGTGACGATCCCCGCGTCGGGGAGGTCGACCTCGCGGGTCAGAAACTGGCGTCTGAAGTCGGGACTGAAGTCGATCAGCACCGACTCGCCCGTGCGCTCGTTCCGGACGTGTACCGAGAACCGCGTGCGCTCAACGCCCCGGCGGCGCGCCTCGGCGCAGGTGTCGCAATCGCAGCCGACCGTGGGCGTACCGGTGGTGTCGCCGGTGCCCAGCAGGGTGACCCGCATCGTCCCGGGTTCGGCGCCGCCGAGGGATAAACTGCCCGAGCGAGCGCGGCGGCAGGTCGGCCGGGGGACGAGTTGTGGCGTCAGTGGCCGCCGGCGACGCCGCGCCGTAGGTGAAGGCGTCCGACCGGAACGGGAAACGCTCCGCGTCGTCCGGACGTCGGAACCCGGCGAGAACTCCGCGACGCTCAGCGAGTCGACCGCACCGAACGAGTGGGTAGCGGGCGTCGATCCGTCACCGGCCGGGAGAGGTTTCCGACGGGAACGTAGCTGGGCCGGGTCTCAGCTACTCTTTTCGATCTCGTGGGCGTGGTCGTGGGTCCCCGACCCGGAGTTGTCCCCGGGCGAGCCCTGCCAGTTGTCGAAGTCGCTCATGTTCTTGAGGTTGTCCCGCTCCTCGAAGTCCTCGACGGCGGCGACGATGTCGTCCTGGGTGAGCGTGGTCCGCTCCTCGGTCAGCGCCTCCAACACGGCCTCCCGAAGCACCATCCGGAGGTCCGAGCCGGTCATCCCGTCGGTCAACTCTGCGACTTCGCCCGGGTCGAAGTCGTCGATCTCCATTCGGCGGGTGATGATCCGGAGGATGTCCGCCCGCATCTCCCGGTCGGGCTTCGGGAAGTTCACGATCTCGTCGAACCGGCGCCACGCCGCCGAGTCCAGCTGATCCGGGTGGTTGGTGGCGCCGATGAGGATCACCTCGTCGCGGATCAAGGAGATGTCGTCGATGCTCTTCAGCAGGGTGTTGACAGCGCGTTTCAGCGCGGCGTGTTCGTCGGAGCGGCGGGTCTTCGCCACCGAGTCGAACTCGTCGATGAAGAGGATACACGGCGAGAGCCGCTTTGCGACCTCGAAGGTCTTCTCGACGTTCTTTGCGGTCTCGCCGAGATACTGGCTGGTGATCATCGACAGCTTCACCTCGACGAACGGGAGCCCGAGTTCGTGTGCCAGCGCCCGCGAGACGGTCGTCTTGCCGGTTCCCGGCGGGCCGACGAACAGGATCTTCCCGATCTCCCGGAGCCCGATCTCCGCGAGGTACTCCCGGTGTTCGATCGCCTGCATCAGCTTCTGGATCTCCCCCTCCTGGTCGCCGGTCAACACCAGGTCCTCGAGGGTCATCTCGATCTCCTCGGGGGCACGCACCTGGACGAGATCGAGCATCTCCGCGTCCTCGTCGGCGTCGAAGTACTCCTCGAGCAGGCTGTCGATCCAGACCCGGTCGGCCTGGATCGGTCGGGTCTGATCCCTGGCTTCCTCGTGGGTCACGTCGACGTCGTCGCGGTCCTCCGCGTGGGCGGCGATCGTGGGGTTGGTCGCGAGCCGCTCGCGGTCGGCGCGGTCGAGGTACCACTCCAGCGCCATCTCGGGCTGGGTGACGGACAGCCGGCCGGAGAACTCCTCGCGCTGGGTAAACAGCAGGTCCGAGACCGTCTCCCAGGGGTGCTCGACCCCGGTCGCCTTCCGCGCGACGGAGTCGGTGACGACGAGCGGGCGTTCGATATCGACGACGTCCGGGTCGTCGTCGCCCGACTCCTCTTCCTCTGACGGTTCCGTCCAGAACACCCGGCGGTACCGCGGCGGCAGATCGTTCTCGTCGAGACCGCGATCCTCCGTGTAGAGATTCGCCGTGAGGAGGAACTCGACGACTTCGAGAGCCCGGTCACTCATCCCAAAAGTGTTGCCGTCCGACTTGCATAAGCGCGTCGAAACCGGGGCGGCCTGGTGTCGTGGCAGCCAAACGGGGGTCGTGGCAGGGGACCGTAGATTCACCGCCGGGTCGGGGTGGCGAAGCGTTCGGGCCGGCGGAGCGTCACCTATCGGGATGGACGAACCGGAGCGCCTCGTGGACCTCCTCGCGGCCGCCGATGATCGTGAGGCGGTCGCCGCGCTGGAGCGTCAGGTCCGGCTGGGGAACCTTGGTCTCGCCGTCCCGCTGGATCAGGGCGATGAGGCAGTCCTCGGGGAACTTCGGCCCGACCTCCTCGACGGTCCGACCGATCAGGTCCTCCGAGGTGATGTCGACCTCCTGGATCTCGCCAGTGTGGCCGATCTCGGCCATCCAGTCCATCATCGAGGGCCGCTCGATGTAGTTGTCCATCGCCTGTGCGATCGCGACCGTTGAGGAGATCGCCCGGACCCCGAGTTCCTCGAACGCCTCGGCGTTGTCGGGGTTGTTGACCCGCGCGAGGATCGTCTCGGGGTCGAACTTCGAGCGAGCCAGCTGTGAGACCAGCAGGTTCACGTCGTCGTCGCCGGTCGCACCGACGACGATTCGGGCGTTGTTCGCCCCCGCCGATCGGAGCACCTCGGTGTCGGTCCCGTCGCCGTGGTGAGCGGTGAACCCCGCGTTTCGGGCGGTCTCTACGTTTTCCTGGTCCTGTTCGACGAGCACGACGTTTTCGCCGCGGCTTTCGAGGCGTTGGGCGAGCGATCGGCCCACCGTCCCGCCTCCGATGATGAGTACACGCATTGGGATGATGTCGAAGTATTCCGCGATCCGTCTGGCGAAGCCCCCCTCGAAGACGACGGTCACGAAGATGACCAGAAAGACCGTCCCAACGAGGAGGTCGGCGGCTGCGGCCTGTCCCGCGTTCCGGAACTGGATCGCGAACAGGGTCGCGACCGACGCGGGGATGATCCCGCGGGGGCCGACAAGGCTCATAAACCACCGCTCGCCGGTGGTGAACCGATCGCCGGCGGTCGAGAGAAACACCAGGAGCGGCCGGAGCACCAGGGCGACGATCCCGGCGACCGCGAGCCCGCGGAGGCCGATCTCCGCGAGGACGTCGAATCGTAGCAGCGCCGCCAGCGCGATGAAGACGAACGACAGCACGATCAGGGTCACGTCGCCTTTGAACGCGGAGATCTCCTCCTCGTAGGGGACTCCGAGGTTCCCGAGCAACACCCCCGCGGTGGCGACGGCGGCGATCCCCGCCTCGGTCGCGATGGTGTCGGCGGCGCCGTAAGCAACGAGCGCACCGGCGAGCACGAGCAGCCGGGCGTTTCGGGGGGCGCTCCCCGGCGAGAGGTCGATGTACTGGAGCGCATAGTACAGAATAGCGCCGACGACGCCGCCGACCAGGATCCCGATCCCGAGCCGTTCGGTGAAGAGCGTCAGGAGTTCCGTGAGGGAGCTGTTCCCGAGACTGACCGCCTCGAAGACGACGACCGCGAGGATCGCCGCCGTGACGTCGTTGACGATCCCCTCGGTCTCCAGGGCGGTCTCGACGCGGTCGCGGGCGGGCACCACCTCGAGGATCGGGGTGACTACGGTCGGGCCGGTTGCGACGAGAAGCGCGCCGATCAGGAACGACACGTCCCACGCCGCGCCGAGCAGGAACCGGACCGCGACGGCCGTGCCGACCAGGGCGATCGCGGCCCCAACCGTAATCAGTTTGAGGGTCGCTCCCGGCGCGCTCCGGAGGTCGTCGATCCGGAGGTGAAAGGCCCCCTCGAAGACGATGATCGCGACCGAGAGCCCCACGATCGCGCCGAGGGCGTTCCCGAAGGAGTTTGGACCGACGACGCCGAGCACCTCCGGTCCGAGGAGGACGCCCGCCGTGATGAGGAACACCACGCTCGGGATCCGGAACCGGTCCGAGAGGATCTGTGCGATTACCCCGATCCCGATGATCGCGGCCACGATCCCGATGAGGTTCGGCCCGCCCGTGGTGGCCACTATGTCACCTCCACGTGGTGTATGGGTCGGCGCAACGGTATAAAAGCACAGATAGCGGCGTCGGGCGTTTCCGGGAACCCCGCGCTGTCGCCGTATCTGTCCGAAGCGACCGGTTCGGAACGGGCGGGAACGACTGCCCCCGGAAACGCATCATACTGTCGGCTATAGTCCCGTGACGGGTTTCGACACCCCGGGGTGTCGAAAATCTTCACGTAGTTATAACCGACAGTATCAGAACCCGAACCGGAGCGCCCAGAAGGCGGCCATTCCGGCGAGAATAGTCGCGAGGATGTCGTCGACGAACCACGCCACCGCCGCCGCGACGACCGCCGCCGCCACCCGCTCGTTGCCGACGATCGCGATCGCCCCCTCGGGGGCGACGATCGCGGGGAGGGTGAGCGCGGCAAACACCGCCGGCGGGACGAACCGCAGCGCGTTCGTCACCCGGTCGGGGACCTCGTCGATCCGGCCGAACAGGTGGACGAACGACGCGCGGATGCCGAACGTCGCAACGCCCAGCGCGATCATCACCCCCCACACCGTCGCCGGGCCGTACTCGGTGGCCATCAGTGGGCCCCTCCGTCCGCGTCGTCGCCGTCACTCGGGAGCCGGCCGTCCGCGAGAACGCCGGCGACGACGCCCGCGGTCCCGCCGGCGATCAGCCCGAGATTCAGCGGGACCGACAGCGCCGCCCCCGCCACGGCGACCCCGCCGCCGACCGCCGCCGCGACGAGTTTCGGCCACGACGTCGTGGCGGGGACGAGCAAGCTGAGGAAGACGAGCGGGACCGCAAACTCCAGGCCCCAGGCGGGCGGCACCCGCGCGCCGACGACGATCCCGACGAGCGAACAGAGCTGCCAGACCACCCACAGCGACCCCGCGACCGCGAGGTAGTACTGTCGCCGGGCCGTGGAGTCGAGGTCGTCGGTGCCGGTGTACCGCGTCACCGACAGCGCGTACGCCTGGTCGGTGAGGACGTACGAACAGAGCGCCTTCCACCGCGAACGGAACGGCCGGAAGTGCGGCGCGATCGACGCGGAGTACATCAGCATCCGGAGGTTGATCACCACGCCGGTGGCGAGCACGACCAGGAGTTCGGCGTTGTCGCCGAGCAACTCGATCGCTGCCAGCTGCGACGCGCCGGCGAAGACGATCACCGAGAGCCCGGCGGCCTGGAGCGGCGACAACCCGGCGTCGACGGCGGTCGCACCGGCGACGAGGGCGAACGGCGCCACCCCGAGCAGGATGGGCGCGACGTCGCGCAGACCGCGGCGGGCCTCCGCGGGGAGGAGCGAACGGGACACGGCTACGGGTCGGGTCGGGGTGAGTAAACCGCTATTGCTTCGCGGTCGGCCAGCCGACGGGCGTCGCCCGCGGCTCGTCCGGTAAACGATGCCGGCCGAGAAGTCCACCGTCGGGCGGGACTGGAAGGGGCCGCGTTCTCGACGAACCCGGACGAAGCAAGGACCGCAGGAGCGAACGCAGTGAGCGACGAGGACCGCAGCGAGTCCTGGGAGTCGAGAACGCGGGGGCTTCCGGGGCCATCACGTCACCTTTCTCAACGATTCCAGTACTCAGCAAACGGTATCCGTGCGACACCAGTGAACTACCCTACCCTACTCGCTCACGGCTGATGCCGTTCGCTCCTTGAGGGTAGGGCTTCCTGCTTCTACGACGCGCTTTGCAGATACGGATGTATCCACAGGGAGCGAAGTCTCCACAGACGTTGATTCGGAGTGTCCCACTCCTACATCTTCGAGGCCGCGAGAAAGGATGTTCCACGCCGCGTTCGCGTCCCTGTCCGCCTCAAACCCACACGCAGGACAGGAGTGTTCACGGACCCATAACGGCTTTTCGGTTGAAACACCGCACGACGCGCACTCCTTGGTCGTCCCTCTCGGGTTCACGGCAACGAAGTGTGCCCCCTCTCGATCGCACTTGTATTCAAGCAACGAGAGGAACGTTCGCCACGCCGCCGACGCCGTGTTGCGGCTGTTTGACGGCGATTCCATCATCCTCTTCACGTTCAGGTCTTCGACCGCCACGAGGTCATACTCCCGAGCGTAGTAGTTCGAGAGCTTGTGGAGAAAGTCACGGCGCTTCCGTCGGAGGGCTGCGTGACACTCCGCGACTCGTTGCCGTTGTTTCTCCCAGTTGTTCGACCCGTGTTCCTTCCGCGAGAGGGACCGCTGTTCGCGTTCCAACCGCTCGCGTTCGTCCGAGAGGTCAAGCGACCCGACCGCCGTCCCATCCGTGTCGTGGGCGTACTTGAGAATCCCCACGTCGATACCGACACATTTTTTGGGATTCTCCGGCGGTTCGGGCGGTTCACGGTCCATTTCGACGCCGAAGGTGGCGAACCACTCGCCCGTCGGTTCCTTCTTGAGCGTGACCTGTTTGAGCGCGGCGTCGTCGGGGATGGCGCGGTGGAGCCGAATCGGTATGTCTGTGAGTTTCGAGAGTGACAGGACAGTCTGACCGCCCTTCTTGTCGAGCTTGAAGCCAGACTGACTGTACGTGAAACTGCGGAACTCCCGTGGTGGCTTCCACTTGAGTTGACCGACGTCGTAGCCGTTGTCCTTGAGTTTTGAGAGTCCTCTCAGGTTGTCGAACAGCCGTTCCACGACGGTTTGGAGCACCTTCGAGTACACGTCCGAGAGGCCGTCCCACCACTGCTTGAGGTCGGGGAGTTCCGACCGCAGTGTGGTCATCGACGGCAGTTCGCCGTGCTCGTCTTGGTACTCGTTGAGACGGTAGAGCGTGTGGTTGTAGAGTTGCCGACAAATATCGCGGTGCCGGTCCAACTCCTCACGGTGGGCGTCGGACGGGTTGAGGCGATATTTGTAGGCGTAGTACATCCGCTACTCTCGTTCCTCGATGAGTTCGTCGAGTTTGTCACGGACGAATGACGAGAGGTTGAGGTGGTTTTCCTCTACCCACTCGGCTTGATTCTCTCGGATAGTGATATTTTTCCGTCTCACTACGTGCGTACTATACGCATTACACGCATAAAATTTGCCATTGTGTGAGTCTGCAACAGAACAGTGTCTGATCAGATAATGACGGTGCTGTATCCTCGACCTACGCCCTCGCTCCGCTCGGGCGTTGAGGACGGGGGCTTAGCGCTTGCAAAAAGCTAACTACCTCTCCGGAGTAGACCCTGGTATGTCGAACGACGCACAATCGCAGGCCGGGACGCCCGAAGGACAGGGTCCCGTCGAGATCTCCGTCGACCTCGCCCGACAGCTCCAGGAGAAACGCGAGGAGCTCTTCGAGGAGTTCGAGATCCGCGACGCGTTCCCGCCAGAGGTCCGGTCGGAGGCGGAAGCCCGCACCGAGGGCGTGCAAGACGAGATCGAGGCGGAACTCGACGACCGGCAGGACCTCCGGGAGCTGACGACCTGGACCACTGACCCGGTCGACGCCCAGGACTTCGACGACGCCCTGAGCATCCGCGAAGGGGAGGAGACGTACACGCTGTGGGTCCACATCGCCGACGTGACCCACTACGTCCACCCCGACTCGGAGATGTGGGCCGAGGCGATCGAGCGGGGCAACACGGTCTATCTCCCCGGCTACACGGTTCATATGCTCCCGCCGATCCTCGCGGAGACGGTCTGCTCGCTCGTCCCCGAGGAGGACCGGCTGGCACACACCGTCGAGATGGAGATCGCGAAGGAGTCGCTCTCCTTCGAGTCCGTGGACATCTACAAGTCGGTGATCCACTCCGACGAGCGGCTGACCTACACGCAGTGCGAGCGCCGGCTCGACGACCCCGATGCGCCGCTGCACGAGGAGAACGCCCTCGTCTACGAACTCGCCGAGGCACTCCACGAACAGCGGAAGGCGGACGGCTCCCTCGTGTTGAACCCGAGCCGGGACCGCGCCCACACCATCATCGAGGAGTGTATGCTGAAGGCCAACAAGGCCGTCACCCACGAACTGATGTGGAACCGCGGGGTCGAGGCGATGTATCGGGTCCACCCGCAGCCGACGCCCGACCAGTGGAACGACGCCCTCCGGGAGATCAACGACTTAGACGGCGTGAGCATTTCGGGCGCCAACTGGGACGACCCCCGGAAAGCGGTCAACGACGCCCTGGAGAACTCGGAGAAGCGCGCGCTGAACAAGATCCAGCGGGCGGTGCTGAAGGTGATGCCGCGCGCGAAATACATGAACGATCCCTTCGGCGGCCACTACGCGCTCAACTTCGACATCTACGGCCACTTCACCTCGCCGATCCGGCGGCTCTCGGACCTGCTGAACCACTGGATCGTTCACGAGAACGACGTGCCCGAGAACCTGGTGGAGCTCTGCGACCGCGCCTCGGATCGCCAGAAGGACGGCGAGACGGCCGAGCGGCTCTACAAACAGTTTCTCGAGGAGGTCGGCCTCGATCCCCACGCGGTCAACAACCGCGGCGTCGTCACCGTCGACGACGACGGCGACGTGGTCAACGAGGAGGGGCTGCCGCCCGAGCGGATCGACCTGCGGGAGTAGCCCGACTCGCGGCGGCGGGACCGCGGGCTATTGCTTGTGGGTGAAAAGCAGGACCTCGTCTTCGTGCGTGGTTACGCAGAGGTCCAGCAGCATACTGAGCTCCAAGCTGTTGTACTCGTCCTCACAGATGACCAGATCGTCGAAGGGGTCACCGCACGCTGGGCAGGCGATGCTCACGGTGTTCCGGTAGGTCGTCACCCCGCCCGCGGACTCGTGGGGCGTCAACGACGAGGTGAGTTCCTCGTACTCGCTGTCCTCCATCGTCCCAACGATTGTATCGATCCGGCATAATTCTACTCCCGGCGGACGACCGTTTCGACGCGCTGCCGCCGCTCACGGGTCGCCGTCGGTCGACTGCCCGCCGACGACCGGGACGTCCGAACAGTCGTGAACGAGGGCGGCGGTTGCGAGGCCGACGAGGAGGCCCGCCGCGTGGCCGACGTTGACGCTCGCCGGCGAGAGCGACACCGCGGCGCCGAGGACCTCGACGGCGACGAGGCCGATCGCACACAGTCCGAACAGCACCGCAAGCAGCTCCAGATCCGTCACTCGGTCGTGGGCCGGGAAGTGGACGGCCGCGAACCCGCCGGCCGCGAACACCACGCCGCTGATGCCGTACGCCGCGACGTAGGGGCGGGAGCCGAACGCCAGCCCCCACCCCGCAAGCGCGACGATCGAGCCGACGGCGGCGACCGCGGCCATCGCCGCGAACCGGCGGGTGGTGAGGTGTGCCTCCACGACCCGGCCGAAGGCCAGCAAAGTGAGCAGGTTGGGGACGACGTGGACGAGTCCCCCGTGGAGCAGCGGGGAAAGCGGCCACGCCAGCCACGGCACACGGAGGTACGCGTAGTTGGTCGCGACGTACACCGAGGGCGCACCCCACCGGACTGCCTGGACCGCCTGGGCGGCGTACACCGCACACACGGCCACCGCCAACAGGTCGGTGACCGGCGCCGACAGCGACCGGTGCTGTGCGAGAACTCCCCGAACGCCGCTCTCGAAGGGCGTGACCAGACTCGACGCCGAGACCGGTCGCATCGACAGGTTGTGGGACGCGAACGGCTATGAGCGTTTGGGCGTGGCGAGGATTTAAGCCCGAAGCCGGGACCAGCGTCGCCGTGACGTGAGTGTCATCCCGCGTCGGGCCGCGGTTGCTCGGCACGTCGGCGCGGGGTCGGGGTTGTGCCGACTGTTTGCTTTCCGCCGCTACCCGCCGGATTCTTGTCCGACGGACGTGATCGACGGACGTGCGACTCGTACAGGTGATGGTCCCGACCGGGAAACGGGAGGCCGTGTTGGACGTGCTCGACGAGGAGGACGTCGACTACGCCCTCTCCGACGAGACCAGCGGGCGCGATTACACCGCGGTCGTCACCTTTCCCCTCCCGACGTCGGCGGTGGAGCCGATCCTCGATCGGCTCCGGGAGGTCGGCATCGAGCGGAACGCCTACACCGTCGTGATGCAGGCCGAGACGGTGGTCTCGAAGCGGTTCGAGGCCCTCGAAGACAGATACGACGCCGACCGGAACGAGGCCGGCAACGGCGACCGGATCGCCCGCGAGGAGCTCGTGGCTCGCGCGAGCGGGATGGCGCTGCCGCTGCGACCGTACGTGCTGATGACGGCGGTCAGTGCGATCGTCGCCACCGCGGGGCTGCTCCTGGATTCGCCCGCCGTGGTGGTCGGGTCAATGGTGATCGCGCCGCTCATCGGCCCCGCCATGGCCGCCAGCGTCGGGACCGTCGTCGACGATCCGGAGCTCGCGCTCCGCGGGATCAAACTGCAGGCGCTCGGCGGGCTCGTCGCGGTCGGCGCCGCGACGGCGTTCGCGCTCCTGATCCGGACGACGAACGTGGTGCCGTTATCCGCCGATGAGGTGTTCGCGATCAACGAGGTCCGCGAGCGGCTCGCCCCGGACATCCTCTCGCTCGTGATCGGACTGGGGGCGGGCGCCGCGGGCGCGGTCTCGTTGGCGTCGGGCGTCTCCTCGGCGCTGGTCGGCGTGATGATCGCCGCCGCGTTGGTCCCCCCGACCGCCGTCGTCGGCATCGGGATCGCGTGGGGGGAGCCGGCGACGGTGCTCGGGTCCGGCGTGCTGGTGCTCGTGAACGTCCTCGCGATCAACCTCGTCGCCCTGATCGTGCTGTGGCGGTACGGCTACCGACCGCGGCTCTGGTTCCGCGAGGACGACGCCCGGACGGCGACCCTCAAGCGTATCTCCGTGCTCGCGGTCGTGCTCCTGCTTCTCACCGGGCTCCTCGGGACGTTCACGTACAGTTCCTACCGGACGGCCGGCTTCGAGGAAGACGCGACCGCCGCGATCGAAGCCGAACTCCCGCCGGCGGCGACCGTCCTCGATCTCGAAGCCACATACGAGGGGTTCCCGCTCCAGACGCCGCGATCGGTAGTGGTGACCGTCGGGTATCCCCCCGCGTCGTCGCCGCCCGCGGCCGGCGACGACATCCGCGAGCAGGTGAGCGCCGCCGCACCCGATCCGATCGGGCCAGTCGGCCACGCCGACATCCGCGTCGAGATCAGGTACGTCGGGGTCGATCGCGAGCCCGAGTGAGCGGAGACGCAACGAACTCCTTGTGTCAAGGGCGTATTGAATACCGCTCCCGTCCGGAGAACGGTATGAACGGCCGAACCGGTGCGGCGCGGTGGCTGTGGTAGCCCTCGTGCTGTTTGCAGGCTGTGGGGCGGCCCTGCAGACGACGGGCGGCGGCACGCCGGCGGGCGATGCCGAGTCCGGGGAACAACCGCGGACGATCTCCACGAGCGGAGTTGGCGAGGCCTCGGCGGAGACCGACCGGGCGGTCGTGACGGTCACCGTCACGGCCCGAGCCGATACGGCTGAGGACGCGCGTGAAGCAGTGGCGGCGGACGCGATGCGGATGCGCGACGCCCTCCGCGGGGCCGGTGTCGACGACGCCGTGACGACGGCGTACTATCGGATTCACCCCCGGTTCGATGGCAACCACGAACGGACGGCCGTCGGTCACGAAGCCGTCCACGCCTGCCGGATCGACGCCGCCGATACCGTCGTCGACGTCGCCGTCGGCAACGGTGCCGACGAGGTTCGGCGCGTGACGTTCACGCTCAGCGACGAGCGCCGGGCCGAACTCCGCGAACAGGCCCTCGGGCGGGCGGTGGGTGCCGCGCGGGCCGACGCTGACACGATCGCCTCCGCGGCGGACCTGTCGATCGCGGGCGTCCAGTCGGTGAGTACCGGCGTGGGGTCGGTCCCGCGTACGCGGCGCGTGAGACCGCGGAACCACGTTCGACGCCGGATCGGTGACCGTCACCGCGACCGTCGACGTGACGTACGTCGCGGCGGCGTAGTCGCAGGGTCGACGCGCCCACCCGACCCGCAAGGACCGATCACTCCTGTCGCGACGGCGGGATCTCCGGCTCCCAGCCGACGGCATCGACCGCGGCGTCGAGTACCTCATCGACGCCCTCGTCGGTTTCGACGCTCATCTGGTAGTCGGCGTCGACGTCCCGCGACCGGTCGCTCTTGTTGTTCACCGTGAGCACCGGCACGTCCCGTTTCCCGAACCGATCGGCGACGGCGTCGCGGAGCGACAGCTGCGCCGACAGCGGGTAGCCGCACGCCTCGCTGGCGTCCACAACGAAGACCACCGCATCACCGAGATGTTCGAGCGCGCTGACGGCCTGTCGCTCGATGTCGTTGCGATCTTCCTCCGGCCGGTCGAGCAGTCCCGGCGTGTCGATGATCTGGTACCGGATCCGGTCGCGGTCGAAGTGGCCGACGTGGACCCCGCGGGTCGTGAACGGGTAGTGGGCGATCTCGTTGTCGGCGCGGGTGACGCGGTTGACGAACGACGACTTCCCGACGTTGGGGTAGCCGGCGACCACGATTGCGGGCTCGTCGGGCCGGATGTCCGGGAGTCCCTTCAGCGCGTCGCGGGCCTCCCCGATCCGTTCGAGGTCGTCGGCGACCTGCTCGACGACGTCGGCCATCCGCGCGAACGCCTGTTTCCGGTGTTTCCGGGCCGTCTCGGGGTCGGTCTTCCGGAGCTTCGGCTGGTACTCCTCCCGGAGCTGCCGGATCTGTCGGCTAGCCCACGTCACCTGCGAGAGGCTCTGTCTGAGGTCGTCGACGTCGACGATCGCGTCCGCGAGCTCGTAGTAGAAGGGGTCGACGGTCCCGAAGTCGGGCCACTGGGTGACCACGTTCTCCAGGTTGTCGGCGAGGATCGACGACGCCGTCTGGAGCATCGACTGCTGGGCGTCGAGCCCGGACTTCGAGCGCCCCGCGCGGGCCGCCCGCGAGAACGCCTTGTCGAGAAGCTCCTCGGAGCGGGGCGTCGTCGGGAGGGACTCGAAGATCATATTGCAGCGTCTACTCGGCCGAGCGATAAAAGCGCGTCCGTTCGGCGACCGCAGCGTCAGTAGTTATATGCAGCCACGAGATCAACCCCGCGTACTCTCCGAATTCGCTATGGCTGAAAATATCGACCCCACGTTCGCGGAGGAACTGACGAGCGCGTGCCGAACGGTGATCGGCGACGAACTGCGCAGCGTCGTCTACTTCACCGACGACGCGGTCGAACAGGTCTACCTGCGATCCGATCTGGACCGGACGGCCGACCTGCTCGGGTTCGCGGAGATCGAACGCACCGGGTTCGAGACCGGCGAGAAGTACCGCGGGACCGAACTCGGCGAGTACCGGGCGACCGTCAGGATGTTCGAGCACGGGTATCTCGTCCGTGTCGTGACCGAGGCGACCGGCGCGTGGGTGACGACCGACGGGATGTCGATGACGCGGTTCGAGGAACTCGCCGCCGCGCTCAAACCCGTACTCAGGGAACACGAGTAGCGACCCTCACTCCCCGCCCCGGTCGAGATACTCCTGCTGGACCTCGACGACGGCCGCCGAGTCGGCACACGCGGCGTACCGCCGGAGCGGCTCCGCGTTGAGTTCCAGGAACGTATGTCCCCAGGTGAACTTCGAGAGGAGGTCGGCCGCGCGGTCCCGACGGCCGAAGATGGCGAGCGCGCCCGCCAGCGCCTCGACCGTGGTCAGCCGCAGCGGGCGGCCGAAGTTGACCGGGTTCGCCGCAACGAGGTACGGGAGCGCGCGGTGCTCCCCGGGGAGCGAGAACCGCGCCTCGCCCGCCGAGTCCCAGGAGCAGTCGAGCGCGACGAGCGGGGCCCCGTCTCCGTCCGCCGGCGACAGCGCCTGCTCGGCGTGTGGGTTCAGGACGACGCCGTACGGGGTGTCGCGGTCCGATCGGTGAAGGTCGATGAGGTCGAAGCGCGCGAGCTTCCGCGCCGTACACTTCTCGGGGTCGTCGTCGCCCTCGTACCGGGCGTGGAGCGTCGGCTCCGCGGACTCGGCGCCCGGGCGGTCGGCGTCGACTGTCGGGCGTTCGTCGGCATCGGCGGTCACACCGCAACCGACGCGGGCCGCGGAGAAAAGCCGTTCGTCGCGCGGGGCGTCTCACTCGGAGGTCGTCCGTCGGACCTGCACGCGCCCGTCGGCCGACACCCGGACGGGGCGGCCGGCGATGCGGAAGACGACGGCGGCGTCGGCGCCGCCGACGGAGGCGAGAAACCGCTCGGCGGGCTCGACGTCGACGGTCGCGTACAGCGGCTGGTTCGGCCCTTCGCCGTCGAGGGCGGTCAGGATGGTGGCGTCGAGTTCGTCCGTACTGCCGAAGTCGTGGTGGGCGATGGTCTCCCAGGCGGCCGCGTCGGGACGGTCGGCGTCACGCGTCGTGTCGGTCATACACGCCAATGGGGGTCGTACGGGCAAGAAACGGATCGACACTGCACCGCAGTTTGGCCCGATTTAGCCGAATATGCCGGTTAATAGGTCGTTAAGACGCGTTTCGGGAGGGCTACTCCCGCGTGCCGTCGCCGACCGCGGACTCGCCGACCGGGGTATGGCCCTCGATGACCTCGGTGCCGCCCATATACGGCCGGAGCGGCTCGGGGACCGTCACGGTTCCGTCGTCGTTCTGGTAGTACTCCAGGATCGCGACCATCACCCGCGGGATGGCGAGCCCCGACCCGTTGAGCGTGTGGAGGTACTCCGCGGACTCGTGGCGCTCCGGGCGATACCGGAGCCCCGCCCGCCGCGCCTGGAACGCCCCGAAGTTCGAGACCGACGAGACCTCCAGCCACCGGCCGCCCGCCTCGGGGCCGTCGTCCATATCGTCCCCCGGCGCCCACACTTCGAGGTCGTACTTCTTCCGCTGTGTGAACCCCAGGTCGCCGGTACACATCTCCAGGATCCGGTAGGGGAGATCGAGCCGCCGCAACACCTCCTCGGCCTCGTCGATGAGCCCCTCGAAGCGCTCCTCGCTCTCCTCGGGCGGCACGAAGTTCACCATCTCGACCTTGTTGAACTGGTGGACGCGGACGATCCCGCGGGTCTCGGTGCCGTGCTCGCCCGCCTCCCGGCGGAAGTTCGGGGTGTACGCCTGGATTTTTAAGGGGAGGTCGTCGTCGAGCAGGATCTCGTCCCGATACATGTTCGTCACCGGCACCTCCGCAGTGGGGCAGAGCCACAGGTCGTCGTCGTCCCACGCGTCGTCGTTCGCGCCGCCGACCCGGTAGGCGTCCTCGCTGAACTTCGGGAGCTGGCCGGTACCCACCATCGACCGGGAGTTCACCGGGATCGGCGGGAAGACGTCGACGTACCCCTGCTCGCGGTGGACGTCGAGCATGAACTGCACCAGGGCGTGCTCCAGTCGCGCGCCGTCGCCCTTCGTGAAGTAGAACCCGCCGCCGGTGACTTTCGCGCCCCGCCGGAAATCCAGGACGTCGAGCTCCTCGCCCAAGTCGTAGTGGGGGACGACCGGATCGGGGAGCGACCGCAGGTCGTCGAACCCTTCGCGTCGGCGCTCGACGTTCTCGGACTCGTCTTCCCCGACCGGTACGTCGTCGTCGGGGATCTGCGGGAGTTCGAGCAGGGCGGCTTCGAGTTCGGCCTCCAGATCGTCGGCGCGCCGCTCGACCTCGTCGAGTTCCCCCTTTAGCTCCTGGGACCGCTCGATGGCCTCCTGGGCGGCCTCGTCGTCGCCGTCGGCCTTCAGCTCCCCGATCTTCGAGGAGATCTCGTTGCGCTCGTGACGGAGGTCGTCGCCGCGCTGCTTCAGCTCGCGCCACTCCGCGTCGACCTCGAGGATCCGGTCCAGATCGACGTCCGTGACCCCCTTCTGCTCCAGCGCCGCACGAACCGTCTCCGGATTCTCACGGAGGAACTGTCTCCCGATCATACCCGGCGATTCATCGGGATCCGGCAAAACCGTGTCGCATCCCTGAGAGTGCTTTTCAGATGAGAATGGAATCGCCGAGATCAAGAGGTCGTATTCCCCGGAAGCCCCCTCGCGCTCGGGCCCTTCCAGTCCCACCCGACGGTGGATTTCGGTCGGCTATCGCGCGTCCAAATACGACTCGCGAGCGCAACTCCCAAGTCGATCCCGTCGGTGGGCGGCCGCTCCCGATTCCCTGGAGACGCCAACGAAAAGACACATATCCCACGACGGAGTGGGTCGGGTATGGCGAGCTGGCTGCGTCGACGCCTCACCCGCGCCTACGAGCGGATGCTCCGCCAGCAGCTCGGGACCGCGCCGGCGCACGTCGCGATCATCCAGGACGGCAACCGCCGGTACGCGAAGGAGCGCGGCGCCGACGCCCCCGACGGCCACCGCGAGGGCGCCGAGACCACAGAGCAGGTGCTCGAGTGGTGTGAGGAGCTCGGAATCGAAGAGCTGACGCTGTATGCCTTCTCCACGGAGAACTTCGAGCGCCCCGACGACGAACTCGACCCCCTCTTCGACCTCATCGAGTCGAAGCTCTACGAGTTCGCCGACGCCGACCGCGTCCACGACAACGGGGTCCGGATCGGGGCGATCGGCGACGTCGACCGACTCCCCGAGCGGGTTCGGGACGCGGTCGACTACGCCGAGTCCCGGACCGCAACGTACGACAGCCTCCGGCTGAACATCGCCCTGGCGTACGGCGGACGGGCCGAGCTTCTGGGTGCCGCCCGCGAGGTCGCTGAAGACGTCGCAGACGGCGACCTCACCCCCGCGGATGTCGACGTCGACGCCGTCGAGCGGCGGCTGGCGGAACACACCACCCGGGACGTGGACCTGATCATCCGGACCGGCGGCGACGAGCGCACCTCGAACTTCCTGCCGTGGCACGCCAACGGCAACGAGGCGGCGGCGTACTTCTGTGCGCCCTACTGGCCGGAGTTCTCGAAGGCCGACTTCCTCCGTGGGCTCCGGACCTACGAGTCCCGCGAGGAGTCCTGGCAGCAGTCCAGAAGCGAACGCGCCGTGGCGCTGCTCCGCGCGGTCGCCGACGCCGAACTCGACGACGCGGCCGCGGTCGCCGGGCGGCTCCGGGCCAAGCTGCCCTCCGCGGGCGCCCGGAAGGTCTCCGCGGAGTTGGAACGGCAGCGCGGATCGGAGTCGGTCGACGGGGCGGATTAGCTTCCCGTCGCCGGGCTACCGCCCGAACCGCCGCTGTCGGTTCTGGTAGTCCAGCACCGCCCGGAGGTAGTCACGCCGGCGGAAGTCCCGCCAGTTCACGTCGGTGAAGTACAGTTCCGCGTACACCGACTGCCAGATCATGAAGTCCGACAGCCGCTCGGCCCCGGTCTTGATCAGGAGGTCCGGGTCGTCGTCGAACACCAGCTGTTCCTCGATCCGATCGGCGTTGACCTCGTCGGGGTCGAGTTCACCCGCGTCGACGGACTCGGCGACGCTTTGCACCGCCGCCGCGAACTCCCGCTTGCCGCCGAGGCCGATGTTGATCCGGACCGGCGCGTCGGCGCGCTCGGTGTCCTCGGGCACCCGGACCGCGACCGGCCGCGGGGCGTCGATCGCGCGGAGTTCGCGGGCGAGGGTGGGTACCACCGCCTCGTCGAGGACGCTCACCGAGACGGTGACCCGCGCGGCCCCGTACTCGAAGGCCCACCGGAGGAACTCCGCGAGCGTGGCGTACGCTCCCTGTTCGAGCAGGTCGCGTTCGGTGATCACGACCGCGACGTGTTCCGGCGGATCGGCGTCGTGAAACCGGTGGCGGAGGGCGAGGTAACGGTCGTACAGTCCCACGGTCGGTGGTGGCGGCTTCGAGGATATATGCCTCGGGGTTGTGGTCGACGCCGGGCGCTATCCGACCGTCGCGAGACGACGGAATTCGCCCGTAATGCCCGATGTCGGGAGGGTTAAGTGCGCGTCGGCGGTATCGAGACGTGTGCAACCGACGCTTCGGCGGGCGGGCGGCTTCGCCCTCGTGGGGACGGTGGCGGTGGCCGCGCCGGCGCTGGGGCGGGCCGCGTTCGCGCCCTTCGCCGCCGTGGCGTTGCTCGCCGCCTTCGTGATCACCGACGGCCCCCTGTTCGACCTCTTCGCACGTCCGGCCGACCGGCGCGAGGGACGCCTGAACGGGCTGACCGGGTTCGCGCTCGCCGCCGCCGGCCTCGCGATCCTCACTACCGAACTCGGGCTGCCGATGGGCCTGTTCGTCGCGTCGGTCCTGGTGCTGTCCTACGGCAACCTCGGCAAGCGGCTGGTGGCCGAGACCTCCGACAACCCGTTTCTGGGGGTCGCGGGGTTCGCCGCCGTGGGGAGCGCGGCGGGTGTCGGCGGCCAGGTCGCGGTGGCGTCGCTGACCGCTTCGCCGCTCGCCCTCCCCCGGTTTGCCTTCCTCGCGGTCGCCGGGACGCTCGTGGCCGCGCTGTTCCGCGAGATGCTGTTCGAGCGCGACGACCCCGTAGTGATGCTGTCGACCGGGCTGCTGCTGTGGCTGTTCGACGGGCTGGCGACCGGGGTCGGAACGGTCCACGTCGCCGCCGGACTCGCGATCACGGTCGCGCTCGGGTACACCTCTTACGCGCTGGGCACGGCGTCGGTAGCGGGGATGCTCTCGGGCGTCCTGCTCGGCTTGCTCGTCGTCGTGTTCGGCGGGTTCGGCTGGTTCGCGGTACTCATCACCTTCTTCGGCGTCGGCGCGCTCTCCACCAAGTACCGGTACGACGAGAAACAGCGCCGCGGCATCGCCGAGGAGAACGACGGGGCTCGCGGGACCGGAAACGTCCTCGGCAACGCCGCCGTCGCTCTGGCGTGTGTGCTCTGTTTCGCCGCCAGCCCGTCGCTGCCGGTCGAGGGGACGCTGTTCCAGTACGCCTTCGCCGGGTCGATGGCGGCGGCGCTGAGCGACACGCTCTCGTCGGAACTCGGCGGGCTCTACGACAACCCGCGGCTGATCACCACGCTCGAACGCGTGCCGCCCGGGACCGACGGCGGCGTCACCTGGCAGGGGGAGGTGTTCGGGCTGCTCGGCGCGGTGGTCGTCGCCGGCGTCGCCTTCGGGCTCCTCCCCGACGTGTCGCCGATGGGTGCGGCCGCGGTCGCGGCCGGCGGGCTGGCCGGGATGACCGTCGACAGCCTGCTGGGTGCGACCGTCGAGGGCGCCGCGGTCGGGAACGAGGCCGTCAACTTCGCGGCCACCCTGATCGGGGCGCTCGTGAGCGCGGTCGCGGCGCTCGTGGTCCTGACCCCGCCGTGATCCGCCCCGTACGCGCCGGCGACGCTACCGCGATCGCCTCGCTGCAGACGCTTCTCGACGCGCCGTCGCCCCGGCTGCTCGCAGCGGCGGAAGCCGTCGGGACCTGTCTGGTCGCCGTCGACGGGGACGACGCCGCCGGAAACGGCGACCACCCGGTCGGCTACGCGCTGGTTATCGGCGAGGGCGACACGCACCTCGCGGAGCTGGTGGTCCACCCCGACTACCGCCGCGAGGGCCACGGGCGGGCGCTGGTCGACGCCGTCGTCGACAGACAGGCGCCCGGAACGCGGGTGACGCTCGCGGTCGCGGCGGACAACGACCCTGCGCGGTCGCTGTACGAGTCGGCCGACTTCCGCCCGCTCGACCGCCGGCCGCAGTTCTACGAGTCGGTCGAGGGCTGTGCCGACGAGGCAGTTGTGTACGCTCACGACGTGCCCGAAGCGCACGGCTGAGTCGGGTTTGCGCTCGGACCGCCGGGGTCAGCCTGCGACGGAGTTCGCGAGCTGGTCGGCGGTGCGGAGCCTGACGCCGACCGGCTTTTTCACGAACTCGCCGGTGGTGGCCGCGATCGCGTGGTCGACGCCGCGCTGGGCCGCGATGTCGAGCAGCCGCTGGGTGAACTCCCCGTCGAGGACGACCGCGTACGGGGCGGGGTCGGCCCCGTCGATGGCGTCGAACGCGTCGGCAGCGGGCGCCTCACGGGCGGTCGCGAGGTCGTCGTCGAGAAGCCGGACGGTGCCGCTGTCCCCGTCGATGACCTCCCGGACGTGGTCCGCGAGCGAGCGCGGGGCGTCGTCCGCGTCGGGTGCGTCGTCGCTGTCGGCGCCGTCTCCACCGCTGTCGGCGCCGTCGGCCGCCTGCGGCGAGGCCTCACCGTCGGTAGCGTCGCTGCCGGTCCCGTCGGCCCCGCCTTCGACGTCGCCGTCGTCGGCCTCGCGGGGGGACGACGTCTCCGGGGTCCCCCGATCCCCGGTCGAGGCAGCCTCGGCGGTGCCGTTCGACGCCGGGGGAGCGCTCGCGGAGCCGTCGGGGTCCGCCGTCGCTGACGCCGTGGCGGCCGCGTCGTCGTCCGCCGGGGTGGCCCCCGTCGAGGCTTCGGTGTCGCTGGCGTCCGAACGCGCGGCTCGCGACCCGTCGTGGGCGTCGTACTCGTACTCCTGTGCGTCGAGCCTGTCGGCCCGCGGGGCCGCCGACTCAGTCGTCGGCGACCCCTGTCGAGGGTCCGGCGGCTCACCCTCGGGGTCGTCGTGGGTGTCGGCCGACCTCGAAGGATCGACCTCGACTGCGCCGATCGGGTCCTTGTTCCGGAGCGCCGCGAACACCTCGTGGCGGTCTAAGTCCTCGACGGACCGCCCCTCGGGCGCGAACGCGACGTGGTCGACGTCGCCCACCTGCGTGAGCTCACGGAGGATGAGCCGGCCGCCGCGGTCGCCGTCGAGGAACGCGGTCGTGGTCCGCTCCTGGGTGAGGTCCGCCACCGCGTCGGGGACGTTGGTACCTTCGACCCCGATCGCGTTTTTGACCCCGTAGCGGAGGAGGTTCAGCACGTCGGCTCGCCCCTCCACGACGACGACCGCGTCCGACTCGCCGACCCGGGGGCCGGCGGGGAGGCCCTCGTACTCGCCGATGTCCTCGATCCGGACGCTCTCTTTCACTTCGTCGAGGATCTCCGAGGAGGACATCACGCTCTCGTCGAACGACTCCGAGAGGAGTTCCTTCGCGCGCTCGACGACCTCGCGGCGCTTTGCCTCCCGGACGTCCTCTATGTCGGTGACCTCCACGGTGGCCCGGCAGGGCCCGACTCTGGTGATGGTTTCGAGCGAGGCCGCCAGGATCGCGGTCTTGACCCGATCGAGGGTGCTCGCGATGGTGACTGTGCCGAACGACTGCCCGTTCTGGGAGTCGATCTCGACGTCGATGCGTCCGACCTTCGAGGACTGCTGGAGGTCCCGGAGGTCCAGGTCGTCGCCGAGGAGGCCCTCGGTCTGCCCGAAGATGGCCCCGACGACGTCGGAGCGCTCCACGACGCCGTCCGCCGTGATCGCCGCGTGAATGAGGTATTTTTCAGTGTCTTCCATTGGTGAATCCCCCTGTGGGGGCGTGTGAGTGATGTGCGCGTCATGGGAAGCCCGATGACGTGTATATATACGGGCCGCTCCCGGCAAATAACTGTCGTACTCGGGAACCCGAACTCCGCGCTTCGAGGCATACGGTCGGTCGGGCGACCTCGTGAGGGAAAGCTGGCTGTCGGTTCGGAACCGCGAAAAAAATATCTCTTCGATTCACTACTCCGAATTAGATATAGAAATACTTACGACCGTGAAGTGCTTAATTTCGTTCGATGACGCGAAAGAAGACCGATTATCTCTGGATCGCCGTCTTCGGAGTGCTCACCGCGTTCGGAATTCCGTGGTTCCTCTGGGGATCCGCGACGACGTGGGCGGGGTTGCCCGTGTGGCTGTGGTGGCACGTCGGGTGGATGGTGCTGGCGGCAGTCGCGTTTGCGGGGTTCACCCGCGGGGCGTGGGATCGTGGAATGAACGTCGACGGGGAGGTGCGGACCGATGGCTGAGTCGGCCCTGGTCGTCCAACTCGGCGTGCTCGGCGCGTACCTGCTCGTCGCGCTCGCGGTCGGCGTCGCCGCCTACCGGCTGACTGGCAGCGACGCGGAGGATTACTACCTCGCGGGCCGGTCGATCGGGACGGTCGTGCTGCTGTTTACCACCTTCGCGACCCTGCTCTCGGCGTTCACCTTCTTCGGCGGTCCCACCCTCGCGTACAACGCCGGGCCCGAGTGGATCCTGGTGATGGGCGTGATGGACGGACTGTTGTTTGCGATCCTCTGGTACGCAATCGGCTACCGCCAGTGGCTGATCGGTCGCGTCGAGGGGTACGTCACCCTGGGGGAGATGCTCGGCGACCGGTTCGGGTCGAGACGCCTCCGCGCGCTGGTGGCTGGCGTGTCGCTGTTCTGGCTGTTCCCCTACGTGATGCTCCAGCAGATGGGCGCGGGCGAGGCGATCGTCGGACTCACCGGCGGCGCGGTACCGTACTGGGCGGGGGCAGCGTTCATCACGCTGTTCATGATCGGCTACGTCGTCCTCGCGGGACTCCGCGGCGTCGCGTGGACCGACACGATCCAGGGCGTGTTCATGCTCGGGATCGTGTGGGTCGCCGTCGGGTGGGTGCTTACCAGTGCGGGCGGCTTCGGCGAAGTGTCGACGGCACTGGCGAGGAACCGCCCCGAGTTCCTCTCGCTGGGCGGGGGGCTCTACTCCCCGCAGTGGATGATCGCCCAGGCCGTGACGATCGCGTTCGGCGTCACGATGTTCCCACAGATCAACCAACGGTTCTTCGTCGCGAAAGAGGCCCGCGTGCTGAAGCGGTCGTTCACGCTGTGGCCGGTGTTGGTGCTTCTACTCTTCGTCCCCGCGTTCCTGCTCGGGACGTGGGCGGCGGGGCTCGGCGTGGCGGTCCCGGAGGGTGCGAACGTGATCCCCGTGCTCCTGAACGCCTACACCCCGGCGTGGTTCGCGGCGCTTGTGATCGCCGGCGCGATGGCAGCGATGATGTCCTCCTCCGATTCGATGCTGCTGTCGGGATCCTCGTATCTCACACGCGACCTCTACCGGCCGTTCGTGAACCCCGACGCCGACGACGAGCGGGAGGCGTGGCTCGGCCGGATCGGCGTCGCCGCGTTCGCGACCGGGACGTTCGTCGCCAGCCTGTTCCGGCCGGGCACTTTAGTGGAGATCGGCAGCACCGCCTTCGGCGGGTACGCACAACTGGCGCTTCCCGTGATGGTCGCGCTCTACTGGCCGGAGACGACTCGCCGGGGGATGCTCGCCGGGATCGGGGGGTCGCAACTGTTCTACCTCGCCCACGTGTTCGTTCCCCCGTTCACCGTCGGCGGCGTGACGGTCCTCGGGTCGACGTACCTGACGTGGGACTTCGCGCTCTACGGGATGGTGCTGTCGTTGCTTCTCACGGTCGGGGTGTCGCTCGTCACCGCCTCCGACGCCGACGAGCGGACCGAGCGGTTCGCCGTGGGGAGCGGCGCGGACTGAGACGGGCGGATCTCGCACTCACGCGGGTGTGAGCCGCACCAACGGCCCGGGATCGGCGTCGACCGCGACGAGGAGCCCATCGTCGGGGCCGACCGTCACTGCCCGGATCCGCCACTCCCGGTCGGCGAGCAGTTGCCCGACCTCCGTGACCTCCCGACCGTCGACCGCGAACCGACCCAGGTACTGCCCGGCGAGGTTGCCCGCGAACAGGTCGCCGGACCACGCCGACGCCGACCCGTCGTAGATCGCGAGCCCCGAGGGCGGGAACCCGCCGGAGCCGCAGGGCCAGTAGTGGACCGGGGCGACGACGTCGGCGCGGTCGTCGTGGGAGACACCGATCGGCTCGCCGCCGCCGTAGGTGCAGGCCTCGGTCGCGACCGGCCACCCGAAGTTGCCGCCCTGCTGGAGGATGTTGATCTCGTCGCCGTCCTGCTCGCCGTGTTCGTGCTCCCAGAGGTCGCCCGTCCCGGGGTGGACCGCGAGTCCCTGCGGGTTGCGGTGGCCGTAGCTGAAGATCGGGTCCCGGGCGTCGGGGTCGTCGACGAACGGGTTCCCGGATGGGATCGACCCGTCCGGCTCGAACCGGAGGACGGCCCCGTGGTCGGTGGTCAGGTCCTGGGCGGTGTGCTCGGGGCCGAAGTCCTTGAACTGCCGGTCGCCGACGGTGACGTACGCGCGGTCGTCGGGGCCGAAGACGACCCGGGAGCCGAAGTGGCCGTTCGACTCGACGAACGGCTCGGCGGTATGAAGGACCTCGAAGTCGTCGAGTCGGGCGCCGTCGGGCGCGAGCAGACCGCGACCGAGGCGGGTCGTGGTTTCGCCCGCGCCGTTCGCCACCGAGTAGGTGAGATACACCCACGGGCTGTCGGGGTAGTCGGGGTGAAGCGCCACGTCCAGCAGCCCGCCCTGGCCGCCGGCGAACACCTCGGGCGTGCCGTCGATCCGGGTCGTCGTGCCGTCGGGGGCGGCCCGGACGAACCCGCCCGGGCGCTCGGTGACCAGGGTTGCGCCGTCGGGCGCGACCGCGAGTCCCCAGGGCTGATCGAGGTCGTCGACGATCGTCTCGACCTCGTGGGTTCCGTCCCCGCCGGCGTCGTCGGGTGCGGTGGTCCCGCCGTTCGTGGCTCCGTCGCCGTCGGATGTCGGGGGGCTCGCGGCACACCCGGCGAACGCGAGGGTGCCGGCCGCGAGTCCCGCCCGCAGAAACCGTCGCCGGTCGCCGTTCATACGCGGGGTTCGGGCCGGCGGGGTTAGCACTTGTCGGCGGGGTACTGAAAACGAGAGACGGCTCCGAACGGAGGTCGGCTTACGCGGGGGCAGCGGCGCGCTGCGGCTTCTTCGACTGCGCCTTCACGAACGTCACTGGGACTTCTGACTCCAGCAGCACCTTCTGTGCCGTCGAACCGAACAGCGCCTTCCCGGTGGCCGAGCGGTTGCGCCCGCCCACGACGACCAGGTCGGCGTTCTCGGACCGCGACCGTCGGAGGATGGCGTCGGAGACGTCGCCGAGAGCGCCGCGGACGACGTAGTCAACGCCCGCCTCGTCGAGTCGTTCCGTGACCTCGCCGACGAGCCGCGAGCGCTTCGAGATGTCGTCGGGCGTGACTTCGGAGTCCTCGCCGAGGTGGAGCTGTGCCTCGATGGTGTCGTACTGGTCCCGGTCGAAGACGTGCAGCAGCACGATTCGCCCGTCGGAGTCGACGATCGACGTCGCGGTGTCGACGAGTTCCGGGAGCCGGTGTTCGTCCTGCGATCCGATCGCGAGAAGGACTGTGTTCATACTCATTGTGTCTGTAGGGAGGTCCCCCGAGCACTTGAGTTTTTCGAGATATTTACTGGAAACCGAGTAAAAATCCAGTAAGTACGTCGGCAGCGGAGTTCATCGTCGCACGATCCGACGGGACCGACGGCTCGCGGCGAGCGTTCCTCGCACTCGGTATACTGGTGCCCACGCCTCGGAATTTGAACCCGACCCTCGTGCAACAGTCTGCCGATCACACCATCGAACTGAAACGCCTCGTCGGCGGGAACTGTCGACCGTCAGTAGAGCTGCTCTTCGCGTTCCTCGCGCTCGCGGCGCTCCCGCTCTTCTTCGGCCTGCTTGCGCCGCCCGCGGCGGTACCGACGGATACCGGGGATGATCTTGTTCTTCAGGTCCAGGGCGAAGGAGACGAACCCGTACGCCCAGAAGAAAAACAGGAAGATCACTGCGCCCACGTACGCGAGGACGGCGAACTCGACCATCAGTCGTCCCCTTCGACCTCCGTGCCGGTGGGGCCGCCTGCCGCGGCCGGCGCCTCGACGAGCCCGTGGGTGATCGCCTCGCCGTCCTCGTCGAAGAGGTGGAGCTTCGAGCGGTCCAAGATTACGTCCATCTCCTCTTCCTCCTGGATGTCGCTGTCGGGGTCGACGCTCATCAGGATCTCGCCGGGGTCCGAGCCCTCCTCCATACTGCCGCCCTCCGCGACGTCCTCGGTCACCAGGTAGACGAAGATCTCGTCGCCCATCGGTTCGAGCACGTCCGAGCGGGTCGGGATCGGGGCCGTCGGGTGTGCGAGGTCATCGACGAGGGCGGTGACGTAGACGTCCTCCGGCCTGACGCCCAGCGTGACCGACTGGCCGGGCGTGAGCCCGAACGCGGTCGGGTCGAACTCGGCGGCGACCTGCCCGTACGTGGAGGCGAACCCGTCGTTCGTGATCTCCCCCTCGATCGTGTTCATCGACGGCGAGCCGATGAACGTCGCCACGAAGAGGTTCGCCGGCTCGTTGTAACAGACCAGCGGCGGCGCGATCTGCTGGAGTTGGCCGGTGTCGAGCACCGCGATCCGGTCGGACATCGTCATCGCCTCCGCCTGGTTGTGCGTGACGTAGATGATCGTCGTGTCGAGTTCGCGGTGGAGCCGCTGAAGCTGCGTGCGCATATGGACGCGGAGCTTCGCGTCCAGGTTCGCCAGCGGCTCGTCCATCAGGAAGACGTCGGGATCGCGGACGATCGCCCGGGCGATCGCGACCCGCTGGCGCTGCCCGCCGGACATCTCGTCGGGCATCCGATCGAGCATCCCCTCCAGTTCGACGACCTCCGCGGCCTCGTCGACCCGATCGTCGATCTCCTCCTTCTCGTAGTTGCGGAGGCGGAGGCCGAAGGAGATGTTCTCATAGACGTCCATGTGCGGGAACAGCGCGATGTTCTGGAAGACCATCGAGATCCCGCGGTCCTTCGGCGGCAGGTTCGTCACGTCCCGCTCGCCGATGCGGACGGTGCCCTCCGTGGGCACCGTCAGCCCCGAGATGGTCTCCATCGTCGTCGACTTGCCGCACCCCGACGGACCCACGAGAGTGACGAACTCCCCGTGGTTGATGTCGAGGTTCATATCGTCGACGGCCGTTACGTCGTCGTACCGTTTGGTGACGTGTTCGAGTTGTACTCGTGCCATAGTGTTACTCCTTGAGTGCCCCGGAGGTGAGTCCGCTCACGATCTTCTCCTGTGCGATCACGACCAGGACGGCGACCGGGATCACCGCGATGATGCTACCGGCCGCCATAACGCCGTAGGTGACCTCGAACTGCCCCGCGCGCTGGAGGCTGAGGAGGCCGCCGACGATCGGTGCCCAGTTCTCCGGCTGGCCGTTGTTCATCAGCTGGCTGAAGAAGAACTCGTTGTAGACCGCGATGAAGGTGAGCACCCCCGCGGTCGCGACGCCGGGCGCCGACAGCGGGACGATCACGCGGAACAGCGCGCCGAGCCGCGTCGTCCCCTCCACCCGGGCGGCGTCCTCGAGCCCGTCGGGGATCTGCCCGTAGAACGTCGTGAGGATGAATATCGACAGCGGCATAAAGAGCGCGCTGAACGGGAGGATCATCGACCCCGGCGTGTTGTAGAGGCTCACCCCGGAGATCACGTTCCCCGTGAACAGCTGGTACAGCGGCACGAAGAACGCCGCCGGCGGGAAGTAGCTGATCGCCAGGATCAGCAGCATCATCGGCTGTCGCCCCGGGAACTCCAGGCGGCCGAAGACGTACCCCGCGAGGCTGGCGAGAAGCAGCACCAGGGCGGTGGTCGTCAGCGCCAGGACGATGCTGTTGATCATGTACCGGAGGAAGTTGATCTTCTGGAACACCTCCAGGAACACGCCGAACTGAAGCGTATTCAGCTGCGGGAGAACCGCGAGCGCCCCGGTGTCGGGCGTGATCGCGAGCACCAGAAGGAAGTAGAAGGGAAAAAGCGTCGTGATGAGGAAGAAGATCGTTGCGACGTAGAACATCGCGCGGTAGACCCGCTGTGGGTCCTTGATCGCCTTGTTGACCCACCGCTGGACCGGGCCGCGTTTGAGCTCCCGTTCGGCGCCGGTCCGGCCGGCGGCGATCCCGCCGTCCGACCGGGCGTCGTCGTCGCCGCTCATTGGCCACCACGGGCGTAGCCCACGATGTACACGGAGACCGCGGCAGCGATGATCGCGGCGGTGATGAACGCGATGGTCGCAGAGGACCCGAGCATTCGGTTGTTGAACGTCGTGACAACCAGACACGACAGCGACGGCACGGTCGTACAGCCGGCGACAGTCTCGATGAGCCCGTAGACCCGCATCGCCTGGATCGTGCGGAACAGCATCGCCACCATCACCGTCGGCAGGATGATCGGCAGCGTGACGTACTTGAACCGCTGCCACGGCGACGCGCCGGCGACCTTCGCGACGTCGTAGAGCCCGCGGTCGATCGCCTGCATCCCCGCGAGGATCAGAAGCGCCATAAACGCCGTCGTCTTCCAGATGTCGCCGACGATGACGATCATCGTCGCGTCCTGGGCGTTCGCCAGCGGCGTCGTCGTCAGGAGCCCGAGCTGGTTCAGGAACGCGGGGTTCTCGGAGGTGCCGACGAGGAACCCGACGTTCGGCTGGAACATCAGGAAGAAGATCATCCCCTGAACGACGATCGGGATCGCCCACGGCAGGATGATCGCCACCCGGACCCACCGCCGGCCACGGAAGTCCTGATCGAGGACGAGCGCCTGGACGAACCCGATCAACGTCTCAAAGAAGACGCTGATGACCGTGAACAGGATCGTCACGGTGAGCGCGCTGTTGAAGAACGCCTGTACCGTCAGCGCTTCGGGGAGGAACGGTGCGGGCAACAGTGCAGTCCGCTCGCCTGTGAGGATCGCGACGTAGTTCTCGACGCCGACGAACCCCCCGACGCTGGCCTGTCCCAGACTGTCGGCGAAAAGCGAGAGGCGGAACGTCGACAGCAGCGGCCAGAAGGCGATGACGCCGAGCACTACGAACGCCGGCGTCAACAGGAGATACGCGTACTGGGTCTCCGAGAGGTTCTCCATCCAGGTGACGACCGACGCGTACACCCCCGAGCGCTCGTCCGGTACCGACCCGGCCCGCCGTTGTTCAGTGCTCATAGTACCAACATCCGTAATGATTGCTCATTCGATAATAAGTGTATGGTACGCGTTCACTCGGTCTACGCCTGCTCCTCGATCGACTGCAGCGACGATTCGAGGTCGGACATCGCCTGCGAGGGGCTCTTCTCCTGTCGGAGGGCGGCGTTGACCTCGGTCGCGATCTGGCTCGACTCCTGCGGCCAGACGACGGTGACCGGACGCGGGAGCGCGTTCTCGCCGGCGACCTGCAGGCTGTCGACGTAGCGTCCGATCGGATCGAGCTCCCGAGTCCGCTCGGTGTTGATGAGGTCCGGGATCGGGGGGATCCACCCGCCGATCTCGAACATCCGGAGGCGGACCTCGTCGGTCTGAAGCGCGCGGAACAGCTGAACGGCGGCCTGCTTCCGGACGTCGCTGGCGTTGGGGTTGAGCGTGAGGTGCCAGCCGCCCAGCGCGGACGTGCTCCCGCCGATCGTCCCGTACTGGGACTCGCCCAGCGGCACCGTGTACGGGATCGGCATCACGCCGAGGTCCTCGCCGAAGACGTCCGACGCGGCGTTGATGTTGATCGAGTACGGCCAGTTGCGGAGCGCGACGGCGTTGCCGTTGGTGAACGGCTCCCGGGAGGGCTCCTCGGTGTAGGAAACCACCGCGTCCGGCGAGATGTCGGCGTACCCCTCAAGCGCCGTCGAGTCGTCCTGCCCGTAGATGAACGTCCGCATCATCCGGATCGCGTTGATGACGCTCTCGTCGTTGACGGTGATCGGGCGGTCGCCGACGGGCCCGAAGTAGTTCTCGAACTCGCCGAAGTACGACCCGCCGTGTGAGCCCATAAACTCGATGAAGTCACAGCACGACAGCCCCTCGTAGTTGTCGCCCTGCCAGGTGAACCCCATCTGGGTGTCAGTGGCGTCCATCGTCTCCCGGACGGCCTGGGAGAACTCCTGCCACCGCATCGGCTCGGTGGCCCACGTCTCGAAGTCGGAGTCGGAGTAGCCCGCCTCGCGCATCAGGTCCTTGCGGTACTGGATCGTCGGGAAGTCCGCGAAAAGCGGGATCCCGTAGAGGTCGCCGGTCTGTCCCTGGGCGGTGGCGACCATGTTCCCCAGGTAATCGTTCGTCACCGTGTCCGTGATCGAACTCGGCAGCTGCTGGCTGAGGTTCGCGATCTGTCTCCGCGCGATGAACGGGATCGTCCAGCCGTTGTCCATCATCATGATCGTCGGCCGTTGCTGTCCGGCCGAGAGGATCTGCTGGTACTGTGAGCGCCGGTCGCCGGTCGTGAACGAGCCGGCCAGGAACTCGATGTCGATGTTCTCCGGCAGCCCCCCGTCCTCGCGGAGCGTCTGGATGATGTCGTCGGCGGCGTTCGCGAAGTTCGAGTCGGCCGCGACTTGGATCGTGACCTCCTCGTCGGGCGCGTCGGTGTCGATCGGTTCGTCGGTACCGCCACCGCCGCCGTCGCCGCCACCACCCGAGCAGCCCGCGAGCCCGGCCGCGCCGAGCGCACCCGTAGCCGCGAGGTACTGTCGTCGTGAGACGCTGTTCGATCTGTCGTTTTCGGGCATCGTCTGTGGGTGTAAGTAACAATAATTAATATAGGTACGGGTTTTTACAATCGGTGTTGTTAATTGAACGAACCGCGGATGTCGGCAGCCGTGGCCCGTGGGAGCCGATTCCCACCGGGCGGTCGGACGAGTTGACGCCGGCGAGGCGATCGGACCAGTGGCGGTGGAAACCCGGTGTCGGGGACGGTCGGACCGGTGACGAACAAAACCCGGTGTCGGGGCCAGCGGTTATCCGATCACGGTGAGTCTGGTCCCCTCGACGTCCTCGACGATCGCACCCCACCCGCCGATGCTCATGTGTTCGCCGTCGATGTCGAGGTCGACTGTCACTTGGCCGGAGAGTTCGAACCCGTTTGTGGCCTCAGTCTCGAATGGGACCCGGATGTCGGTGACGAGCCCCTCGATCTGACACGCCTCGCCGGTGTCCGTGTGGTAGCCTTCCACACGCAACCGGACGGG
Source organism: Halobellus ruber (assembly GCF_014212355.1). Lineage (NCBI taxonomy): Archaea > Methanobacteriati > Methanobacteriota > Halobacteria > Halobacteriales > Haloferacaceae > Halobellus > Halobellus ruber. Next base: position 68,231 of record NZ_JACKXD010000004.1, on the reverse strand, counting down.
GTTCTCCCGCCAGTCGATCTCGCGGAGGTCCCGGACCAGGTGCCGCACGTCGAAGTACTCGATCGGGTAGCCGTCGTCCGGCCGGTGGATCTGCTCCCACGGCTCCCACAGACAAGTGAGGAAGTACCAGTAGAACACGTAGGTGTGCGTCCTGTCGTTCACGAGGACGCCGTAGCGGTCGTAGGAATCCGGCGGGTGCGCGAAGCAGGCGCGTCGCCGGTCCGCGAGCGCGACGAACGGCGCCGGCAGGGGGCGGTGGCGGATCTCCGTACAGCACTCCGCGAAGCGATCGACGTCGAGGGCGGTCCGGTCGTCGTCGGTGTGGACGGACACGCGGACGGAGACGCCGCGGTCGGCCGCGTCCTCGATGGCGGGCCGGAGCCGCTCCAAGTTCTCCACCGTCGCCGACAGCAGGATCTGGTGGTTCGCCTCCGCGATGAACGACTTCGCGCGGGTGATGACGGTGCGGAACCGCGTCACGATGCTCGCGTCACCGGCGGCCAACTCCGGCTGGTCCCACCGCTTTTCGACCTCCTCGGCGGCCCGCTCCAGCCGGGTCGCCTTCCCCCTGAGGTCTTCGAGCACCTTCGACGGGCTGTGTGCGCGAACCTGGAGCGCGGCCTGCTCGAACGTCTCGACGTAGCCCCGGTCCTCGAGCGATTCGAGGACGTCGTAGATGCGCGGCCCGGGCACGTCGCTGGCGTCGGCGACATTCGTCGCCGAGGCGGCCCCGAGGTCCAGAAGCGTGACGTAGGCATCTGCCTGGTACGGCGACAGCCCGGCAGCCTCCAGCACCTCGACGAGCGACTCGGTGTCCATACCCGTTGGGTGTGCGGCATCGACTAAACGGTGTCGCGTCCGGGGATGTGGGTGGTTCAGGGGGAATCCGGCACCGGAGGTCGTCCTCGGCGGCCGCCTCCCGCCGCCGGAGCACGCCGGCGACGGACGGCGACCCGATGTGGCGCTCCGTTCAACGGATTATTGTAGTCAACTGCCGGTCATCGCCGACCCCGTCTCCGGCAATGACCGGTAATTCGTTACGATGATCCGTATCAGTCCTTGCCCGGCGCGGGCCACCGGGGGGTCTTCGGCGCCTCGATCCGGGCCATCTCGTCGTCGCTCAGATCGACCGCGAGCGCGCCGACGTTCTCCTCTAGGTGGTCGATCCGCCGCGGGCCGAGGATCGGCGCGTCGACGACCTCCTTGTGCAGGAGCCACGCGAGGCTGACCTGTGCGGGCGTCGCTCCCTTCGCCTCGGCGATGTCGCGGATCGCCTCGAGTACAGCCCAGTTCTCCTCAGTGAACCGCCGGGCGGTGTAGTCGTCGGTCGCCGCCCGCCCCGAGTCGGGCGTCTCGCCCCGCTCGTACTTGCCCGTCAGGAAGCCGCCCGCCAGCGGCGACCACGGCAGGACGCCGACGCCTTCGGCCTCGCAGGCGGGGAGGACGTTCGCCTCCTCGTGGCGGTCGACCGCGTTGTACTCCGGCTGCATCGAGACGAACCGCTCGCGGTTCTCCACGTCGGCGGCGTACAGCGCCCGGGTGAACTTCCAGGCCGGCATCGTACTCGCGCCGACGTACCGCACCAGCCCCTCCTCGACGAGATGATCCAGCGCCGAAAGGGTCTCCTCGAGGGGGGTGTCGTCGTCCCACCGGTGGATCTGGTAGAGGTCGATGTAGTCGAGTCCGAGGCGGTCGAGCGACGCCGCCGCCTGATCGAGGACGTGTTTCCGCGAGAGCCCCCGCCCGTTCGGCCCCTCGCGCATCCGATGGTACACCTTCGTCGCCACGACCACCTCCGAGCGGTCGTACCCCTCGATGGCGCGGCCGACGATCTCCTCGCTCTCGCCGCGGGAGTAGACGTTGGCGGTGTCTAAGACGTTGATCCCCATCTCCAGGGCGTGCTCGATGATCTCGCGGGACCGCTCCTCGTCGCCGATCATCCACGGTTCGCCGGAGCCGAAGTTCATACACCCCAGGGCGAACCGGGAGACCTCCAGTCCGGTCTCGCCGAGGGTCGTATACTCCATCTCGGTCATCGACCGCCATTCGACGGGCACGGGGAAAAAGCGCGTCGGGGTCTGGGGGATGCCGCAACGTTGATACTGCGGAGACGACTACTCCGGCGGTATGATCCCGTCTCCCGTCGCTGCGCTCATACTGATTACTCTCGTCTCCGCCCGTCGAGCATCGGCAACGAGGGTGACGCTCGGCGGTAAACAGTGAGAGTGCTCAGTATCAGGCGACCGGAACACACCGGCGAGAACCGCTGTTGGCCGTGTACCGCCGTCAACGTCGTGATCGTCGCCGCCCTCGCGGTCGTCGCCGCCGTCGTCTCCCCGATCCTGGCGGTCGGGACCGCGGTCGCCGGGCTGTTCCTCGTCGGCGTCCGGGGGTATCTGATCCCGGGCACGCCCCGGTTCGCGCCCGCCGTCGTCGCGCGGCTCCCCGGCGGCGAGGCGCTGTTCCACGACGCCGGGAGCCGGGAGTCGGGGTCGCTGGGCGGGGACCGTAGCGACGATCCGACCGCCGCCGACGACGGCGACGCGAATACCGACGGCGACGAGCCGGCCGATCCGCCCGCAGGGGACGAACTCCTCGACCGGCTCGTCGACGCCGGCGTCCTCGACGCCGACGGGGAGCGGGTCGCACCGACCGCCGAGTTCGAGGAACGGTGGCACGCGGAGATGGCGGCGCTCCGGGGTGCCGATACCGACGCGCTCGCCGACGCGGCGCTCGAATTCTCGCCCGCGACGGAGTCACACGCGGTCCGGCAGGACGGCGACGAGTGGGTCGCGCTCTCGTCGGGCGCCGAACACGCCTTCGAGGAGACCTGGCTCAGCCGCCCGGTCGCGGTCGCGGAGATCGGCGGGGCGCGCGCCGCCGCCGACTTCGTCGACGACGACACTGCGCTCGCGGCGGCGCAGACCTGCCGGCTGTTCCTCTCGGCGTGTCCGGACTGCGGAACGGCCCTCGAACGGGGGACCGAGGTCGACTGCTGCGGCGGCTACCGCGGGACGAACGAGGTCCCGGCGGAGACGCTCGTCTGTCCGTCGTGCGAGGTGCGGGTCTACACCTTCGAGTGACGGACTGAACCGAACTGGACCCCGCAACCGCTACTGCGACTGCTCGTACACCCGGGCCTCGTACGGTCGGAGCTCGACCGCCCCGTCCGGCGCGTCCGCGACGTCGTCGTAGTTGCTCAAAAGAAGCGACGCCTCGGCGTGCAGCGGATCGAGCCGCGCCCGGCGGTCCCCGTCGGAGAAGTTGATCGCGACGACGACCTCCCGCCCTTCGAGCGTCCGCGTGTAGACGTACAGCTGCTCGTCGTCGGGGTGGAAGAGGTCGTAGGCACCGCGGACGAGCGCGTCGGTCCCCCGGCGGAGAGCGATCAGGTCGCGGTAGTACGAGAGCACCGACGCCGACCCCTCCTGGCGGGCCACGTTGATTTCGGGGTAGTCGTCGTTCACGGGGATCCACGGTTCACCGTCGGTAAAGCCCGCGTGGGGCGTGTCGTCCCACTGCATCGGCGTCCGCGCGTTGTCCCGGGAGCGGTACTCGACGACCGGGCGGATCGCCTCGTAGTTCTCGATCAGGCCGTCCTCGATCAGCTCCCGGACGTTCCGGACGGTGTCGACGTCGCGGACGGACTCCAGGCTCTCGAAGGTGCTGTTGGTCATCCCGATCTCCTGGCCCTGGTAGACGAACGGCGTCCCCCGGAGGGTGAGGACGACCGTCGCGAGCGCGGTCGCGGACTCGTAATGGTACTCCCCGTCGTCGCCGAAGCGGGAGACGCTCCGGGGCTGGTCGTGGTTCTCGAAGAAGATCGTGTTCCAGGCGTAACCCTCAAGACCACGCTGCCACCTGTCCAGGATGGATTTGAGGTCCGTGAGCTCCCAGGAGCCGATGTCCCAGCGGCCCGCCTCGCCGAAGTCGAAGTCCATATGCTCGAAGGGAAAGACGAGGTCGAGCGGCCCGTCGCCGACGTACTTCCGGGCGGTCTCGATGTCGAGTTGGGGCATCTCGCCGACGGTGACGGCGGCGGTTCCCGCGAACACCTCGTCGTGCATCTCGCCGAGGTGCTCGTGGATCCGCGGGCCGTCGACGAAGAACTCGCTGCCGACCCACTCGCCGTCGGGGTCGCCGTCCGGGAGCCCCTCGGCCTTCGAGAGGAGATTGACGACATCCAGCCGGAAGCCGTCGATCCCCTTCCCGAGCCACCAGTTCATCGTGTCGTAGATCTCCTCGCGGACCTCGGGGGTCCGCCAGTTGAGGTCGGGCTGGTGAACGTCGAAGAGGTGGAGATACCACGCGCCGCGCTCCTCGTCGTAGGTCCACGCCGACCCGCCGAAGGCGGACTCCCAGTTGTTCGGCGGCTGGTCGGGGTCGCCCTCGCGCCAGACGTAGTAGTCGCCGTACTCCCCCTCCGGCTCCGACCGGGACCGCTGGAACCACTCGTGTTCGGAGGAGGTGTGGTTCGGGATCATGTCCATCACCAGCCGGATGTCGCGGTCGTGGAGCCGTTCGAGCATCCGGTCGAAGTCGTCCATCGTCCCGAACTCGGAGTGGATCGACCGGTAGTCGGCGACATCGTACCCGTTGTCGTACTGCGGCGACTCGTAGACCGGACTGAGCCAGACGGCGTCGACGCCCAGGTCGTCGAGGTAGCCGATCTTCTCGGTGATCCCCGGGATGTCCCCGAGCCCGTCGCCGTCGGTGTCGTTGAAGCTCCGCGGATAGATCTGATATACGACCGCCTCCTTCCACCAGGTGTGTTCGCTCATAGTTGGGAATTGTAGACCGCGGCGTTCGCTGTCGGTGTGATCGTCGTCCGGAGTTCCCCGCCGCTCGTCTTAACTGTTGTGAGAAGTACTCGGAGGCGGGTTAATCGTTCGCAGCCGAGCCGACGACGGACCGAGGGCGCTGGGGTGTCGGGACCAAAGCGGGCGGCTCCGAGTCGGGGCGACTAAGTGAGGCTGTCGACTAGTCGGCTGCAGCCACCGATGACTGGCGAACGAGACGACGATCGGCGCCGCCCCTCCCAGCCGCCGCGCTGGACGCGGGCGCAGGCCGCGCGGATCGAACGCTCGGCCGACACCGTCGCGCCGGTCATCGAACCGCCGGCCGCCGACCCTGCCGCGGACCTCCACGTCTGGGACACCTGGCTGCTCCGGAACCGCCACGGGGAACTCGCAGACGTCGACGGCTGGCGGGTGCTGTTCTCGCTGACGGCCCCCGAGAAGCTCCTGCCCGGGAAGCGACACGACGTCGCCGAGATCCGCTTTTTTTATTCGCGGAACGGGACCGACTGGCACGGCGGGGAGACCATCTTCCGAGGGGACGCGCTCGGCCAGCGGCAGTGGGCCGGCTCCGCGCTCTACGACGGCGGCGAGCTGTACCTCTACTACACGGCCGCGGGCGACGATGCCGCCGACGAGTTGAACTACACCCAGCGCATCGCCGTCGGGCACGGCGGCCGGTTCGTCGGCGGCGAGGAGGGCGTCCGGAGCGAGGGGCCGTGGACCCACGAGGTCCTGCTCGAACCCGACGGCGAGTGGTACGAGACCGAATCGCAGTCGAGGGCGATGATCTACACCTTCCGCGATCCCTGGTTCTTCACCGACCCGGCGACGGGCCAGACCTGCCTGCTGTTCGAGGCGAACACGCCCGTGCCGCCGGGGAGCGACCGCTGCGGCGGCGACGGCGCCCAACAGGAGTTCAACGGCAGCGTCGGCGTCGCCGTTTCGCCGAGCGGCGACCCCCTGTCGTGGGAGCTGCGGCCGCCGCTTTTCGACGCCGTCTGCGTGAATCAGGAGCTCGAACGGCCCCACATCGTCGTTCACGACGGCCGGTACTACCTGTTCGTGTCGAGCCATATGCACACGTTCGCGCCGGGGATCCGCGGGTACGACGGGCTCTACGGGTTCGTCGCGGACTCGCTTCGGGGCGAGTACGAGCCCCTGAACGGCTCCGGGCTGGTCGTCACCAACCCCGCGAGCGTCCCTTACCAGGCGTACTCGTGGATCGCGTTCCCGCACCGCGAGGAGATCCTCGTGGGGAGTTTCTACAATTACCGGGAGTACGCGGGCGAGTCGCTCGACGGGATCGCGGACCTCTCGGAGGCCGAACAGCGGAGGCGGTTCGGCGGCACCCTGAGTCCGACGATCAGGGTCGCCGTCGACGGCGACCGGACGCGGATCACGGGGACGCTGGCGCACTGGGACGTGCCGACGCCCGCGGAGGACCTCCCGGACTCGCCCGAGTACGTCCCGCCCGAGGGGACCGACGTCGGCGAGGGGCGACCGTCCGGACTCCCCGGGCGGATGGACCGCCACCGGACGGGCGGCTACTCGACGGGCAACTACTGAGACGGGCCCCCTGAACGGGCGACTGCCGGGACGGCGGCCCGCGAGCGGACGGCCGCCTACGGACGCGGCCCGCGGCCGGCCGACGGCGCGGGCGCGATCGCGGGCTCCAGCTCCCAGACGTCGACCGTGAGCGACGCGCGACCACCCTCGGCGGCGACGGAGACCCCGGTGCTGTCCGCCTCGGGGTACACGCGGCTCGTCAGGCAGCGACGCCCGTTGGCGTAGAGTTCGATCACGGAGCCGTCGAGGAACGCCCGGAGCGACAGCGGCTCGTCGTACGGCGTCGCCGGCATCCGCTGGGCGTCGGCGGCGCCGGCACCGGCGCGGCTGGACGCCGAGCGATCGACCACGACCTCGCCCTCGCGGGGGTAGCGGATCGCCGTCCGCTCCGCCCGATCGGCCGACTCGAACACCGAGAGCTCGAACGCCTCGGCGTCGTCGAGTGCGACCTCCAGGTCGATCTCCAGAGTCCGGCCGCCGGCATCGAGGGCGCGGCGCTCGTCGTCGAGCGCGTCCGGACCCCCGGCGGCGACGCGACGCGTCCGGAGGTCGGTGACCTCCTCGGCGGGCCGCTGTCGGAGCCGTCCGTCGTCGTCGAGCGAGAGGACCCGGGGAAGCGACAGCGCCCCCGACCAGCCGGCGTCCCACTGGGCGCGCTCCCCGCGGGTCTCCGGGAGCCACCCCCACGTCAGGAGGCGGTCGCCGTCCCGGAGCGACTGTGGGGCGTAGAAGTCGCCGTGATCGAGCACTCCTCGCGTGGTGACCTCGAACTCCCCGTCCGTGAGGTCGCCGAGGAAGTACACCACGTCCTCGTAGTTGGAGACGTGGAGCAGCGAGCGGTCGCCGAGGTCGAGCAGTTCGGGGCACTCCCAGACGGTCCCGTGCCCGTCGTCGCCGACGAGCAGCGGGCCCTCGTACTCCCACTCGCGGAGGTCCGGCGAGGAGTACAGCAGCACCGCGCCGCCCTCGTCGACGACGCCGCTGCCGATGAGCTGGTACCAGGTGTCGCCGTCGCGCCAGACCGCGTGGTCGCGGAACTCGACTTCCCAATGCTCCGTCGAGAGGAGATCCAGATCCGACGGCGGCGCCGCGATCACGGGGTTGTCGGGATCCTTGTCCCAGGTTCCAAGCCGCGGGTCCGCGCTCGTTGCCAGGCAGGGGAGCTGCCGCCGGCCGTCGCCGCCGGTGTAGAGGATCGTCGGCGTCCCGTCGTCGTCGACCGCACACCCCGACCAGCAGCCGTCACGGTCGGGGCCGTCCGGCGAGGGCGCCAAGGCGACCGGTTCGTCCCGCCAGTGGAGCAGGTCCTCGCTGGTGGCGTGGCCCCAGTGGATCGAATTGTGGAACGGCCCGGCGGGGTTGTACTGGTAGAAGAGGTGGTACCGGCCGTTCCAGCGGATGAGTCCGTTCGGGTCGTTCAGCCAGTTCGCCGGTGGCGTGAAGTGGTACCGGGGGCGGTGGGGGTCGCCGGTCAGGCGCGCGCGGAACCCCTCGAAGTCGGCCGTCGAGGTCGGCCGCGACGGCCCGGTCGGGTCGTCGGCGAGGGCCGACAGGCAGCCGGCGGCGAACGCCGAGCGGGCCTCGGCGACTTCGGGTGCCGCCGGCTCGGCGAACGAGAGCGGCGCGCCGACGCCGAGGACGCTGCCGCGGTCCCACGAGACGACGCGCATCTCCCGGGGGGCGTCGTGGCCGCCGCGGACGGTCGAGGCGAGCACCTCGCCGCGCGAGGGCACGACGTTCTCGTAGCGCGCCGCCGGGACCGCGCCGCGGTCGCAGACCGGGATCCGCCGGGAGTCGAACCCGGAGACGGCGGGGTGGTCGTCGTAGAGCCGTCGCCAGAGGACGCCGACCGGCTCGGTCACGCTCTCGACCCCGACGCCGTCGGGCGGAACCGGGTCGATCCCCAGCGCCTCGACGGCGCCCATCGCCCGCAGGCTGAGCAGGAGGTTGCTGCCGTCGGCGAGGAAGTCGGCGAGCGGCTCGGCGGGGACGCCGTCGAGCGGCGCGGCCCGGTGCCACCACAGTACGTCGAAGGGGCCGGCGTCCCCGTCGAGGTCGGCGACGGGGACGACCCGCGCGTCGGCCGCCCGCTCCCGTAGCCACGCCGCGGCCGCCCGCTGCTCGTCGGACGGCCCCTCCGCGTGGACGAAGCCGATCCGACTGCCGTCGCCGATCATACCACGGTCGATTCGTCCACGAGTAAAAGTCGTGCCGTCTTCGGACGTTCCCGTGACCCGACCGGGAAGCGGGCGGTTCGACGGCGATCGGCCGGCCGACGGCCTCCCGAGTCGTCCGGACGGCCAGGCGGTCCGCGTCGGGAGCCGACCCCTCAGAGCCCGTACTGCTCGCGTGCGGTGTCGCCGATCCCCCGCTCGTCGAGGACGTCGAGGGGCGCGAGCATATCAAGCTGGACGACACCCGGCAGCCGGCCGATCTGGACGCCGCCGGTGAACGTACACCGCGCGCGGACCTCGCCCTCGCTCATCCCCAGCAGTTGCGTCGCGCGGTCGAAGGCGTTCCCCGTGGCGTCGTTGACGGTGGCGCCGGAGCCGACCACCTGGATCGGCGCCATCCCCTCGTTGACGTCGACGCCGTGTTCGTCTCCCAGTTCGCGGCCGGCGGCGAGCTCGTCGTCGCTGTAGGGCCGGCTGATGAACGGGAGGTCCGCCTCCGTGGGCAGCAGGACTGGCCCGTCGAGGTCGAGGTCGTCGATCACCTCGACGTCCATCGTGACGGTGCCGCTCACGTCGGTGGTGTGCAGGGAGAGTTCCCCGTCGCCCTGGTTGGCGTGGAGGTCGCCGACGTAGACGCCGCCGCCGTCGACGGCGACCGGACAGAGCAGCGTCGCCCCCGGCCGGACCTCCGGGATGTCCATATGGCCGTCGGTGCGCTGTTGTAAGTCCGCTTCGGTCTCGACCCCGTAGTCGTGGTCGGCGCCGATCAGGTTCTGGCCGAAGTCGCCGGCGTTGTGCGAGTCGGGCATCGTGACCGGCGGCGTGGTGCCGATGTTGCCGATGAACGGTCGCAGCCGGCCGAGCGTCCCCGGCATCCCGTCGGGTTCATACAGGAGAATCGGGTGCTGGCGGGCGTTCTCGGGGATGTCCATCACCTCCTCGGCGTCGGTCGCCAGTTCGTGAGCCCCCTCCTCGTCGAGCGTGAGCCCGACAGCGTTCTCGTGGTCGAACGCGACGGTGTACCCGTACTCGAAGCCGAACGAGGAGGCGTTTGCGCCGCATTCCGCACACCGGATCGCGTCCTCGCCGGTCCCCTCGACGACCGAGTCGGGCCACGTCGTCCCGCACTCCGGACACCGGTGGTCGACGAAGGGGTCGTCCCCGAAGGCGCCGTCGCGCTCGGCCATCGACCCCGTCGAGGTTGCCATACTCGTCACCTCGATGTCGCGGATGTGGATCGCCACCGCGTCGCCGACTTCCGCGCCCTCGACCCGGATCGGCCGTGTGACCTCGTGACCGCCGCGGAACGACGGCGTCACCATCGGCCCCCAACACCCCGGCGGCGTGTACGTCGTCACCGTGCCGCCGTCGGCGACGGTGCCGGCCCACTCCTGATCGGGGCCGACGAGCCCGAGCGTGTACTGGTCGACGTGCAGTTCCTCCTGAACTGTTTGTTGAGACATCTCATACCGGACTATGGAGTTGCGGAAGATAACTGTACTGACCGCCGAGCGGGTCACCGTGCGCCGGTTCTACTCGCCTTCGTCTTCCGCCCGCGGCCGGTCGTTCGCTGTCTGCCAGCCCCGGACGACGCCGACACAGAGGAGCGCCCCGATCGCCGGCACCACGACCAGATGCGCCATCTCCTGGAGCCGGCGGCCGAGGAGCGCCGAGGGGCCGACGGCCACGATCCGGAAGGCCACAACCGGGAGGACGGCGGCAGCGACGCCGGCCGCCGTCGCGAGGGGCCACCCGACGCGCCGGGAACCGAACAGGGCGACCGCCGGGACGGTCGCGAGCGATCCGAGCACCACCGCGGGCGTGAGAACGGGCCCGAGCGGGATCCAGTTACTCGGACTGGAGACGACCACCGTCCGGTAGTCGTCGCCGTCGGCGAGCACGAACAGGTCGGCGTCGGAGACGACAAGCGCGAGTAGGCTGTCAGGTGTCGCGTCGAGTCCGTCCTCCAGCGCCGGCGGTCGGTCGGTGTAGAACGCGGCCGACCCGTTGGCCGCCGCCACGTCGAGCACCGTCCGTCCGTGCGGCGACAGGTTCCCGCGCCGGAGCAGGACGGTGTCAGTCCGGTCGACGGCGCTGATCGCGAGCGTTCCTCCGCCGACGAACTCGGCCGAGAAGACGAGCACGGCGCCGTCGCGGTCGATCACCATCCGGCTCGGCTCCGACTGGTCGATATCGGGTCGCGGTAGATCGTCGGGATATAGGCCGAACTCCGTCGTACCGTTCCCGTAGCTTCCGGACTCCGCGAAGGTGACGTTGACCGCCCCCGGCGCTTCGAGCCCGGTCCGGACGACCGTCTTCGCCTCCGGGGAGAGGTCCTCCCACTCGGGTGGGCCGGTGTCGTCCACCGCGACGTTGTACGTGGGCGAGACCGATCCGGGCAGTGCGGCGCCCGCCCCGAGCGCCAAGAGGCCACCGGCGGCCGCCAAGATGATCAGGGTTCCGCTTCGGTCCATCAGTACGGGCCGGTGTGCGGCGTTTGATCACAAGTGTCTTCTCCCCACGACGGTCCTCGCCGACGGCGAGACTGGCGTGGCATCTGATCGAGTCGCTGGCCCCGCCGATACCCCCGCTCGTTCGGCTTGTTACCGGGTAGCTCCGACCGACAGTACTACTTCCAGGGTGTACCGACGGCGTCGGCCTGGATTCCGTGGCCGACCCGGAGTCGGCAGGCAGTCTCGGGTGTCCCGATACAGAGCAGGACGTAGCCGGCATCGAGCGAGCGGTCTTTCAGCGCCCGCGGGGGGTCCGTGTGGCGGAGTTCGCCGTCGAGCAGTTCGGCCGTACAGGTGCCGCAGACACCGTACAGACAGCCGTACGGGATGGCGACGTCGGCCGCCTCGGCGGCGTCGACGACGGACTCGTCGCTGCCGACGCGGATCGTCTCGGTCCGTCCGTCGGGCCAGACGAGTTCGACGGCGTGGCTGGCCCGCCCGCCGTCGTCCGTGCCCTCATCAATCATTCATTGCCAGACGTCGCTGGTGCAGTCGCCGCCGGGCCACCGGATCTCGTGCGCCCGTGCGGGACCGCCGGGCGCGTCGCCGAAGTCGACGAGGAAGTCCTCGTCCAGTTCCATCCGGCCCGCTTCGGGGTAGACATCCGCCTTGAGCATCAGCGACCCCTCCTCGGCCATCTCGGGGTAGAACTGATTGTCCCACGACGAAAACAGCGACGTCGTCCAGTAGAGACGCCGGCCGTCGCGGGACAGTTGGAGCATCTGCGGTGCCCCGCGGATCTCGTGGCCCTGAACCTGCCGGCGCTCGCCGAACGGACCGCCGGCCCACACCTGATCGACCAATCGCGGGTTGCCCGCGTCGCTGACGTCGTACATCCGTACGTCCCCGTGCAGCCAGTTCGAGAAGAACAGGTACTGGTCGTCCAGCGACAGGAGCAGATCCGTGATGAGCGGCGGGACGGGCATATCCCAGTCCTCGTGTTCGCGCGACTCCTCGTCGATGACGACGTCCCAGTCCCAGGCGCCGTCGTCGGCCTCGTAGAACCGGATGACGTTCGAGGACAGCGCCGCGCCGACGTACCCCTGAGTCTCCTCGGGGTTGTGACTCATCCGGACTTCCAGCGGGATCAGGCCCTCCTCGCCGAACTCCAGTGTCTGGCGATGCTCGTGGGTCTCCCAGTCCCAGACGTGGATGCTGTCGCCGTACTTTCCCGCCTCGACGTCGTCGAGGTCGAAGCCCGGGTAGTAGGTGCTCGGCGCGGCCCACTCGCTGGAGATCAGGACGTCGTGACGCGGCTGATACCAGTAGTCGTAGTTCATCGCCATCTCGCCGCGGTCGGCTTCCCAGTGGCCGTCGATGCTGAAATCCTCCTGGTCCAGCTGGAGGAACCCGCCGGGGAGTTCGCCGTCGGCGTCGCCGAGCATACTGATCACGATCTTGCCCCCGGGGACGCAGTGAACGGTGTGTGGTGCCGACAGGTCGTGTTCGAAGACGTCCTCTGGTTCGATGATCTTCACTATTTCGGGATCGCGGGGGTCTTCGGCGTCGACGACGTGGATCCGCGAGGAGCGCTGGCCGGGGACGACCAGATACTGCCGGGACAGCCCCTCGGCGTGGCAGGACGACGAGCAGGCGTTCCACCCGAAGTGGTGGAGTTCGTCGCCCTTGTTCGGCATCTCGATGGCGTCGACGAGTTCGCTGTAGGTGTCCGAGTCGGGGTCGAGGTCGACGACGCCGACGAAGTCGTGGCCGTCGTTTTCCATCCCGACGCGGGGCGCCATCACGTAGGCGGTCTCCTCGCGCCCGCTCTCGACCCGCATCGCCGCCGGCGTCGGATAGCCCGGCCCCTCGGCTTCGTGGTGTTCGTGACCGTGGTCTTCCGTGCCGTGTGTATGCTCGTCAGTACTCATCCCACGTTACATTCGGATGCAAACGATTAATAATGTTACTCCACGGACATCGTGTTCGCGCGCGGTCGACCATCGGCTCCGGGTCCCCGCTGCTAAGCCGTCTCCCGGACTGCAACTCTTAACACGCCGACAGGGGAACCGATGGGTATGCAGACACACATCGTCCCGGTCGGGTTCGATTACGACCGGCTGATCGCCCCGCTCATCCGGGACCAGCGGGACGTCGACCGGGTGATCCTGCTGGAGGGGGCGGTCGGCAGCGAGTCGAACGTGGAGTACTCCCGGAACCTCTCGGGGAAGCTGGAACAGGACTTCCGGAACCTGCTGGGTGCCGACACCGAGCGCGTCGTCGTCGCCGACGTCTACGACTACGACGCCGCCTTCGAGCAGGCCTACGAGCTGATCAACGCCGAACTCGACGCCGCCGCCGACTCCGAGGTGTGGGTGAACGTCTCCGCGATGCCCCGACCGGTCTCGTTTGCCTTCGCGACCGCAGCCCACTCGATCATGGTCGAACGCCAGGAGGACAGGGATCGGATCCACACCTACTACACCGCCCCCGAGAAGTACCTCGAAACCGAACTCGCCGAGGAGGTCCGAGCCGCGAAGGAGCTCCTGGCGGACCTGCAATCGAACACGGACGTCGACGACGAGCGGATCCGCGAGCGTCACGACGCCGCAGCGGATCTGATCGCGGAGTTCGACGAGCGCGGCACCACCATCGGCGCAAAGGAGATCGGCGGCAGCCACATCGTCGAGCTCCCGGTGGCGTCGTTCCGGAACGTGAAGCCCTTCGAGGAGGTGATCCTCTTCGAGCTCGGGGAGTACGGCGAGTTCGACTCAGTCTCGGAGCTCGCGGAGACGCTCGCCCGCGACCTGGGCGAGGAGTACACCGACTCCTTCCGGTCGAAGGTCATCTACAACGTCGACCGGCTCGGCCCCGGCGGGAAGGGGTACATCGAACGGGAGGAACACGGGAAGTCCTACCGGACGCGGCTCTCCCGGATCGGACAGTTGTGGGTGCGCGCCCACGCCGAGGACGACTCGCTGGAAGAGCGGGCCTGACCCTTACTCCTCGACGACGTCGAGGTCGAATTGGGCGTTTTCGACGACCGAGTTGAGCACGACGCTGGTGTTCGACTCCCGGATGTCGGCGTCGGTCAGCAGCTTCTTGATCTGGGCGTTCATCCCGTCGGTGTCCCGGAACTTCCCGATCGCGATGACGTCGTAGTCGCCGGTGACCTCGTAGACCGTCGTCATCTGCTTTTGATCGCGGAGCCGTTCGGTGATGTCGGGCAGGGCGCTGCCCTCGACCTTGAGTTGGATGATCGCGGTGACGTCGTACCCGAGCGCGTCGTAGTTCACACGCGGGGTGTACCCCTCGATCACGCCCTCGTCTTCGAGGTCCCGCAGGTGGTTCGAGACGGTTGTGACCGAGACGTCAAGATCCTCCGCGAGGCTGCGGAGGCTCGCGCGACCGTCGCCCAGTAGTGCGTTGATCAGTTTTGCGTCGAGGTTTTCGTACGTCATTACACCGACGAAGGCACTAATAACATTAGAATTTTACGAATATCCAATTAGGTACGGAGCTACGGGCATTTGCACTAAGCGATAAGGTCTTTATACTGGGAGTGTTCGACTTCGACTGTCCAGGATATGACGGACGAAAATACACCCGGGACCCCCGTCACCGACGGCGGTCTCTCAGCCGAAGCACAGGACGTCATCGACGAGATCGACGAGAAGGGCGTCGAGTTCCTCCGCCTCCAGTTCACCGACATCCTCGGAACCGTCAAGAACGTCGCCGTACCCGCGACGCAGGCCGAGAAAGCCTTCACCGACGGCATCTACTTCGACGGATCGAGCATCGAGGGGTTCGTACGGATCCAGGAGTCGGATATGCGTCTCAAGCCCGACCCCGAGACGTTCGCCGTCCTGCCGTGGCGGGACGGCACCTCCGCGCGGCTCATCTGCGACGTCATCAACACGTCGACGGGCGAGCCCTTCGAGGGTGACCCGCGCCGCGTCCTGAAGAACGTTCTCGACCGCGCCGAGGAGATGGGCTACGAGGTCAACGTCGCCCCCGAACCCGAGTTCTTCCTGTTCGAGGAGGACGAGGAGGGACGGGCGACGACGAAGACAAGCGACGCCGGCGGCTACTTCGACCTGGCGCCGAAGGACCTCGCGAGCGACGTCCGCCGGGACATCATCTACGGCCTGGAGGACATGGGCTTCGAGATCGAGGCCAGCCACCACGAGGTAGCCCAGGGCCAACACGAGATCAACTTCGAGTACGACGACGCGCTGACGACAGCCGACAACGTCGCCACTTTCCGGACGGTCGTCCGCGCCATCGCGGCCCAGCACGACCTCCACGCGACCTTTATGCCCAAGCCGATCCCGCGGATCAACGGCTCGGGGATGCACACCCACATCTCGCTGTTCGAGGGCGGCGAGAACGCGTTCCACGACGAGAGCGACCAGTTCGACCTCAGCGACACGGCCCACTCGTTCCTCGCGGGCATCCTCGATCACGCGCCCGCGATCACGGCCGTCACCGACCCGACCGTCAACAGCTACAAGCGGCTGGTGCCCGGGTACGAGGCGCCGGTCTACGTCGCGTGGTCCGACCGCAACCGCTCGGCGCTGATCCGGAAGCCGGCGGCCCGCGTCCCCGCCGCGAGCCGGATCGAGGCTCGCTTCCCCGACCCGTCGTGTAACCCCTATCTCGCCTTCGCCGCCCTGATCTCCGCGGGGCTCGACGGGATCGAACGCGACCTCGACGCCCCGGACCCGATCCGGGAGAACATCTACGAGTTCGACGAACAGAAGCGCCAGGAGTACGGCATCGACACGCTGCCGGCGAACCTGGGCGAGGCCGTCGACGCCCTGGAGGACAACGAGGTCATCGCCGACGCGCTCGGCGACCACGTCTACGACAAGTTCGTCGAGGCCAAATCGCAGGAGTACGACGAGTTCCGCGTCGACGTCTCCCAGTGGGAACTCGACCGGTACCTCGAGACGTACTGAGCGGCATCCCGACTCGGATTTTTTCCCGCCGCGTCACATCGCCCGGGAGCCGAGCGTCCAGCCCCGCCGAATCCCCGGCCCGCACTCCTGGTAGCCTGGAATAGAACCATCGTTACAGCCATTAGAACTAAAACATACTAATCCTACACGATTTGTCAGGGCAGGGAGCCTGGGTCACAAATGACGTGTCCGTTTCACGACAGCGGGAGCACCGACACCGGGGAGCACAACGATACGACTGACGAGCGGGCGACCGAGGAGCCGGAACCCGGCGGGGGGAGCCGCAGTACACCCGACCGCGACCGGGGGGTCGAACGCCGCTCGTTCCTGAAGTCCGCGCTCGCGATCGGGGGCGCGAGCGCGCTTTCGTCGGCGTTGGGAGTCGCCGGCGTACCGTCAGTTGCGGCCGCTGAAGGCGATCACGAGGCCATCGGCGTCGCCGCTCGGGACAACCGCCAGCACGCGTGGGACGGGTACGAGAAGTACTTCCCGGAGCGCGAGCAGACCCTCCCGCCGGAGCACCACCTCGTGCTCCACGTCGACTACACCGGGGACGGCGAGCCGACCCCCGAGGACCGCGCGGAAGCCGCCGGGGCGTTCCGGGAGATCGAGCGAAGCTTCGAGTGGAGCCACGAGGGCGTGTTGTTCACCGTCGGGTACTCCGCGAGCTACTTCGATCGGTTCGGCGAACCGCTACCGAAGGGGATCGATCCAAAGGGTGGGTTCGCGAAGCCGGCGCTTCTGACCCCCGAGCAGTTGATCGAATCGCCGGGGGTGACGTTGGAAAACGAGCGCCCGGTTGCGGGTGACACCTACGACGCCGTCATCCACCTCGCAAGCGACGACATTCGGAAGCTACTGTTGGTCGAGCAACTGCTTTGGGACGGCTACGATCCCGCGGAAGTGTGGGACGAGGACCCGGCCGAGGCGACGATCGGCTTCGACCACACGCTCGACGGCATTTTCACCAAACCGGAGTCGTATCCGGCGCGACGTGTCGGGTTTGCGGGCCACGAGAACGTCGAGGAACGGCTGGCCGAGGACACCGACTTCGACGCCGACCGCGTACCCAACGAGAACGAACTCGAAGACGAGGTCGGCAACGAACACCCCGCGGCGGAACTCTCGATGGGGTTCAACGACCAGTACAAGAACAGTCTCCCGCGGGAGACGAACGTCACGCTCTTGGAGGACCAGCGGCTCGTGGAGCCGAAGTCGCCGGGCGTGTTCGCACAGGGAACGATCCAGCACGTCTCGAAGCTCAACATCGACCTCGATGGGTTCTACGACGACCACGACTTAGAGGGCCGGCGTGACCGGATGTTCTCGCCGGACCACGACGACGACAACACCGGCGCGGTCGGCGAGAACCTCGGGAACTCCAATGCCCCCGGCGACACGCCGATGCGGGACGTGACACAGGCCCCCGACGACCCGACTGGGGGAGACAAGGCTCGCGAGACACAGCCGGACTGGGAGGACGGGGTTGCCGGGCACGCACAGAAGGTCGCCCGTGCGCGGTTCGATATGGAGACCCGGATCACCGAGGAGGGGCAGAAGCGACTCTCGGGCGGCGACCGCGAGGAACTC
This sequence comes from Halobellus ruber, assembly GCF_014212355.1. NCBI lineage: Archaea > Methanobacteriati > Methanobacteriota > Halobacteria > Halobacteriales > Haloferacaceae > Halobellus > Halobellus ruber. The sequence goes on along the minus strand of NZ_JACKXD010000004.1, from coordinate 50,688 downwards.
CTCCCCGCGGAGGAGCGCCCCGACGACCTGCCAGGTCACGACGACGCCCAGGAGACCGAGGGCGTGTTGCTCCGCCGTGACTTCGTCGGAACCGCACCCCTCGCGCCCGGTGAGGACCGCACCCCGGGCAATCATTTCATCGCGCTGATGCGGTTCAACCCGTATATGGCGTATATGCGGCAGGCGATGAACGGCGTCCCCTTCGACTCGGCGGCGTTCGGCCTCGTCGGCGACGGGCGGATCGAACACGACAACACCGGAGCGATACTCAACGACGACGGCACCCTGGTCGACGTCGACGAGGACAGCGGCATTGCGAGCTACCTCGAAACACAGCGCCGCGGCAACTACCTCGTGCCGCCGCTGACACAGCGCGCGCTGCCGCATCCGCAGGGCGAGGAGGTCGACATCACCGTCAAGCGAGCCGGTGAGAACTACAAGGTGACCGTCGACGGCGTTACTGCCGGTGATCTCGAGGACGGGACCGTCCAGTTCGGCTGGTTCTACGACGTGAACCGGGCGCGCGGCGCCGAACCGCGGCAGGTCACCCAGCGCGGCAACCGGACGACCTTCGTGTTCCCCGCCGGCGGGACCGGGATCGACACGGCGCCCGGCGGTCCCGACGGCGACGTTCGCGTTCGGCTGTTGGCCAAACGGAACGACACCGGCCGGCCGGTCAGAGGGACCGCCGAGGTCGATGCGAGTTCCGAGGGCGGAAACAAAGGCGGACGGAAGGACAAGGGCAACGCCGAGACCGCCCGCGCTGACGACTGAAGCGTCGGAGTTTCCGGTCGGATTCAGTCCCCTTCGCGACTCGCAGCCAGCGGCAGCCACAGCAGGACAACCACGCCGAGAGCGCCGGCGCCGACGGTCGGCACCGCAGTCCCGAGGAGTTCCGCCGTCCCACCCATCGCCGCCAGCGCGGCCGCCAGCCCGCCGCCGCCGACCGCGAGCGACCGCGTCGAGACCGCGACCGTTGCCGCGACGGCCCGGTGGCCGAACCGCCACCAGCCCGCGAGCGCCCCCGCGGCGGTCCCGACGCCGAGGAGGAGTTCGCTCTCGCCGGGCGCGACCGCGAGCCCCGCAATCCCCACCGCCAGCGCCAGCGCGAACAGCGCGGCCACGTGGCCGTGGGCGGGGCGGGCGAGCGGCCCGACCGCGTCCTCGACGTCGAAGCCCGGGCCGAGTCCGACAGTGACCGCGAGCAGCGCGACCCCGAGCCCGACGCCCGCAACGACGTCGACGAGGTAGTGGACCCCGATGAGGACCCGCGAGGCCGCGACGACGACGATCACGGCGGCCGCGGCAGCGAGTCGGCGCCGCCACCGACCGCGCTCGGCGAGGATCGCGAAGCCGCCCCAGAACGCCGTCGACCCGAGCGCGTGGCCGCTGGGGAACCCCAGCCCGGCGCGGGACGAGATCGGCGGGCGGGGCAGCCCGAAGAACTGTTTCAGCCCGATCACGAGCCCGATCGCACAGAGCCCGAGCCCCAAGGCGAACGCCGCGCCCGACCGGGGAATCCCCACGCGGTCGCCGAACAGGTACGCGACCGCGACACACGCCAGGAGGAGGTAGGGGTTGCCGAGATGCGTGAGCAGTCCGAAGAGCGCGACCACGGCCTCCGGAAGCGACGCCGCGAACGCGACCTCGCCGACGCCGCGGGTGGCGAGGGGGGTTGCGGGGAGCGTCATCGCCCCGACCGTCGCCGTCGGAGGGACAAATATCGTAGGGTTTGCAACTGGTTGCACATCCGATCGCACGCTGTCGTGCGATCGAGTGAGCGAAGACTTGCAGACGTTACGATAGCTGCGGGGGTCGGTCGGCGGGATCAGGACCGCCGGTCGCGGATCCAGTCGACGAACCGGCCGGGGACCCCGAGGGCGTTGAGTCCCACCCCGAAGACCACGAACAGGGTGTAGAGCCCGAGCGTCGAGAGGTAGATGATCACCATCGCGACCACCGCGAGCAGGTCGTCCTCGAGGAAGTAGAACGCCGAGATCGTCGCCGCGGTGCCGTAGAGGAGAACGAGATACGGTCCCCAGCCGCGGGCCTTCCCGCGGCGGAGTCGGCCGCGGACGTACCGCTCGAGGTCGGCTTTGAGCGTCGGCCGGTCGACCGTCCGGGACTCGACGTCCTCCTCGAACGCCGCGAGGTCCGACCGGAGCTCCTCGACCCGGCGGTCGAGCTGTTCGATGTCGGGCGCGCCGCGGGGGTCGACGTCGGTCGCTCCGTCGTCGGGCGCGTCCGCGGCGGGGTCGCCGGCGTCGTCGTCGGATGCGTCCTCCGCGCTCATCGTCCGGTCGGCACCTCGAACCCGCGGCTGTTGTACCTGCCGGTCTCGATCCCCGTCGGCGGCCGGCGCGAAGCGACGCGTCCCGTGATCCTCCCTGTGGAGCGGCACCCCGACGCGGTCGGCGAGCACCGCGTTGGCCGCGGCGCCAGTCAGCACGAGGATGCCCGACGCGTAGAACCACGTGACGAGGAGGAGCACCCCGCCGAGCGCGCCGGCAACGCCGGTCGAGACCCTGGCGTAGATGCTGAACGCCGCACTCAGCCCGGTCCAGCCGACGGCCGAAAGCAGCGCTCCGGGGAGCGCGCTCCGCAGCGGGACCGGAACGTCCGGGATCACGGCGTACAGCGGCAGGAACGCAACGACCAGGAACGAAAGCAGGACGAGCGGCCCCACGACCCCCACGAACGGGAGGTCGGCCACGGCGATGACCGCCGTCGTGACCGCGACCCCGACTGCCGCGGCGCCCAGCGTCGCCAACACCACGACCCCGTCGGAGAGCTGCTGGAGGATCGGGCTCGTCGGATAGCCGTAGATCCGCGCGAACGCGACGTCGACGCCGCGGAACAGTTTCAGCGCGCCCCACGTGGTCACGGTCAGGCTGACGACCGACAGCGCCCCCTGTCCGGAGCGGTCCGCCAGCGCGCCCGCGACCAGATCCGACCCCGTCGGCAGGAGATACGCGCCGGCGACAGCCTGCACCCGGGTTGCGAGGTCGGCGCCGCCGACGACCGTCGCCACCACGACCCCGAAGGTCAAAAGCGGCACGAGCGACACCAGCACGTAGTAGGAGATCCCGGCGGCCAGGAAGGTCACCTCGCGGTCGCGGACTGTCTCGACGACGGAACGGACGACGGCCAGGCGGGGAGCAGTCGGGGCGCTCACAGAACCGGTTCGTCGGACCGCCACAAGAGTATGCGTGGTCTCCGACGCCCCCGTCACCCGCCCGCGGCGTCGACTCGTCACTCCCCGGTCGCGTCGCGGATCTCCGTCACCGTGGCGTCGGTCTTGAAGGCGGTCCCCGAGTAGTGGGCGCGGGTCGCCGAGAAGCCCGCATCGCGGAGCGAGTCGACGAACTCGTCCATCCCGACGGCCGGCCGGCTCCACTGCTTGCAGAGCCGGTGTTGGTCGTAGTGCGTCGGCGTGTCGAGTTCCGCGGCGACGGTGTCGAGCAGACGGCGGGCACGGGCGGCCTCGCCCATCCCGTCGGTGACGTACTCGCGGACCGACCGCGCGAACGCCGGATCGGCGATCGGGCCGAGGTAGATCGGGCCGGCGGTCAGGAGTCGGTCGCCGCCGCAGGCGTCGCACGCGTCGGGCGGGTGGGCGATCAGGTCGCGCTCGTGGGTCCGGCGGAGACAGTCCTCGCAGTGGTGGACGTAGCCCAAGTCCGCCAGGAGGTCGTCGGCGCTGGTCGCCCGCGCGTCGAGTTGGAGGTACGTCCGGGCGTAGTGGCGGGTGACGTGCGAGAGGATCGGGACCGCGGCGGTGTCGTACCGGGCGGCGGTGCGGATCAGCGCCGACAGCAGGACCCGCAGCCCCATCTCGGGGTGGTACTCGGTGTTCTGCGGGAGCGTGGTGTAGGTCCGGATGCCTGAGCGCTGATGGGCGCCACACAGCGGCGCGGTGTCGGTGGCGGTCACGCACACCAGGCTGCGGGCGTTGGCGAACGCGGCGTCGGCGAACGGGATCGGCGTCCCGAAGGGATCCAGATCGACCACGTCGAAGACGGTCTCCGAGTCGTGGAGGAAAGCGTTGGCGTCGCGTTCGACCGCCGCGCCGTCGAGGCCGTTGCGTTCCAGGTTCTCGCGGGCGAGCGCGACCGCCTCGGGGTCGACGTCGGCACAGGTCACGTCGAACCCCGCGGCCGCCGCCCGGACGCCGCGGATCCCGCTTGCCGCCATCGCGTCGAGGTAGGTGCTCGCCCGCGGCTCCCGCTCGGCGTAGGCGTCCAGCGCCGCCACGGTGACGTCGCGGTTGAGTTCCTGGGTCGGGTTGTAGAAGACGTCGTCGCCGGCGCCCTCGGCGGCGCCGTCGCGGGCGCCGGGGACCGAGATCTCGACGTCGCCCTCGCAAACGTCCATACGCCCGCCGGACGCTCCGCGGCGAAAAGCGATGCGGTGCGGGGGCGGGGCACCGGTGGCGTTTTGTCCGCCCCGGAGCAACCGACGGGCGTGAGTCACGGCGACGGCGACCCCGACGGGGACGGGTCGGGGGAGGGGTCCGAACGGGGGGGCGACGGCAAGCGGGGGTCGCCACCCGCCCCCGACAGCGACGTCGCCGACGGTTCAGACGAACCAGCGGAGGGCGGGGGCGACCCGGACGCAGTGGACGAATTCGACCCGAAACCGACGGACGGACCCGCCCCCGAACCGACGGAGTATGCGGTCCCGACCGAGACCGGAAGCGACGCCGAGACCGCGTGGCGGCGCGACCTCGCGGAAGCCGGCGAGTTGACGCCGACGGCGGTGGAGGCGATGCTCTCGCTGCACGGCGACCGCGGCGGGCGGGCGATCGAGGCCGTCTCCGAGGGGCGCGTGAAGCAGTACCGCGATTTCACGGTCGTGGTCGGCCACGAGGACGAGTACGTCGTCGAAGACGGCGGCTGCACCTGCAAGGACACCGCCTACAACCTCGATCCCGGGGACCCCGAGGACCGGTGCTGGCACGTGCTCGCGGTCGCGATCGCCGAGCGGATCGGCGAGGTCGACCACCACGCGATGTGGTACTCCGAGGTCCGGGAGTTCCTGTGAGGGCGTACGGTTTTTACCCCGCCTCGACGAACGCCGCGTATGCCCACGATCGACGAGAAACGGGTCTACACCGACGAGTCGGGGACCGAGACGGTCTACCTCGCAAGCGGGCTCGGGGTCGTCGCGGTGTCGGTCTCCGACGACCTGATCGGCGAGTTCGGGGTCGCCCACCGGTGTCGCGCCCGTGACGTTGCGACGGCCGGCCCGTACGTGGCGGCGGCGACCGACGAGGACGTGTTCGTCTGTGATCGGCGGGCGGCCGCCGACGGCGGTCCGGATACCGGATCCGCGTTTTCGGCCACCGGGTTCGGCCCCGCGACGGCGGTGGGGTTCCGGGACGGCGCGCTGCTCGCGGGCGACGACGACGGCCGCGTCGGTCGCGCGGAGGTCGACCCCGAGGCGGTCGGCGACGGCACGCCGGCGGACGCCGCGTGGACGGCGCTCGGGACGGTCGGCGCGGTCCGGGCGATCGACGGCGACTTCGTCGCCGCCGCGGACGGGGCCCACCAGGTCGGGGACTCGGGACTGCGGCCCGTCGGACTCGACGACGCCCGCGACGTCGACGGCGAGCCGCTCGTCGCGGCCGCGTCCGGGCTCTACAAGCTCGGCAACGGGTGGATGGACGTCGCTCCCGGACCCGCGGCCGCCGTCGACGCCGCCGACGGTCGGGGGTTGGCGGTCTGCGACGGCGACCTCTACGCTCGGGAGCCGGACGCGGGCGAGTGGGTCGCTGCCGCCCCGCCGTTCGACGCCGACGCGACCGTCGTAGCCGTGACCCACGGCGCTGAGGCCGCCTACGCAGTCACCGCCGCCGGGCGGCTCGCGGTCCGGGTGCCGGGTGCGGGGTGGCGCGACCGCGACCTGGGCGTCCGGGAGGTCGCGGCGGCCGCGGTCTGACGAGCGGACGGACGCGACCGCACCACAGACGGAAAGGGGTATTACGACGCGTCGTGAGGGTCCGGTATGATCGTACCCGGGTCGGCCTCGCAAGCCCTCGCGGCGAGGCTCGCGACGGAGTTGGGCGAACCGCTTGCGGCCGTGGAGTACGACCGCTTCCCCGACGGCGAGACGCTCGCGACGGTCACCGACTTCGACGCCGACCGGGCGGTCGTGGTCGCGACGACCGACACCAACGACGCGTGGGTCGAACTCCTCCAGCTACAGGACGCCGTCCGGGGGGCCGGCGCCGCGGAGGTCGTGACCGTCGTCCCGTATATGGGCTACGCGCGACAGGACCAGTCCTTTGCCGACGGCCAGCCGGTGTCGGCCCGCGCGATGGCGCAGGCGATCTCCACCGGAACCGACCGGGTCGTCCTGGTGAACCCCCACGAAAATGCCGTCGCCGACTTCTTCGACTGTCACGTCACCGTCTGCGACGCCGCCGGCCGCCTCGCGGATCCCCTGCCCGACGGCCTCGCCGACCCGTTGTTCCTGTCGCCCGATTCGGGCGCCGTCGAGCTTGCGGCGGCCGTCCGCGACGCCTACGGCCGGGGCGAGGTGGACTTCTTCGAGAAGACCCGCCACTCCGGGACCGAGGTGGAGATCTCCCCGAGCGACGCCGACGCCGCCGGTCGCGACGTCACCATCGTCGACGACATCATCGCCACGGGGTCGACGATGAGCGAGGCGGTCGCCCACCTGTCCGCCGGCGGGGCCGACCGGGTGTTCGCGGCGTGTATCCACCCGCTGCTCGCCGGAAACGCCCGGCTCAAGCTCGAACGCGCGAACATCGAGCGGATCGTGGGGACCGACACCGTCGAGCGCGACGTGAGCAGGGTGTCCGTCGCGCCGATCGTCGCCGCCGCGGTCAACGCCGTCGAGGCCGAGTAACCCGTCCGTGGAGCCACATCCCGAATGAGCGACCCGCCGTTTCCCGACCGCAGCCACGTGCTCGAACCCGGGTGCTCGCGGTGTCCAGACCTCGTCGCCTGTCGCGAGCGGATCTCGTGGGGCACCGGCGACCGCGACGCTGACGTGCTGGCGGTCGGTGAAGCCCCGGGGGCGGGGAACCCCGACGCCGACCGGTGGCGCGGCGGCAACTGGACCGGGAAGGCCTACACCGCGCGCCACTCCGGCCGGCGGATCCGCGACCTGCTCGCGGCGGCGGGCCACCCCGACGCGTACGTCACGAACGCGGTGAAGTGTTTCCCCTGCGACGGCGAGGGATCGAACCGCGAGCCCACGCCCGGGGAGCGAGCGAACTGCCGGACGCACCTCCGGACCGAACTGGAGACCGTCGAACCCGCGGCGGTCGTCGCGACCGGGCGACACGCCACGGTCTCGCTGCTCGCGCTCGACGGCCGGGACCTCGAGGGGTTCCTCGATCGGGTGCTGGAACCGATCGGGATGGACGTTGTCGACGCCACGCTCCTGCCAGTGCTTCACCCCTCGTATCAGGACGTGTGGCGGTCACGCCTCGGGTACACCGCCGCCGAGTACCGCGGGGCCGTATGCGACGCGATCGAAGCGGCTGTCGACGAGCAATCGGTATGAGGAGCGACCCGAACTTACTTGCGCGATTCGTCCCTTCCTTCGCGTATGAGCGAGGACCCGACCATCTTCGAGCAGATCATCGCCGGCGACATCCCGGCCCGCATCGTCCACGAGACCGAGACGGTCGCGGCGTTCCTCGACGCCAACCCGCTCGCGCCCGGCCACACCCTCGTCGTCCCGAAGGAACCCCACGAGCGGTTGGGCGACATCCCCGCCGACGAGGCCGCAGACGTGTGGGCTGCGGTCCAGGAGCTCGTCCCGCGGATCGAAGCGGCGGTCGACGCCGACGCGACCACGGTCGGCGTCAACGACGGGTCGGCGGCCGGCCAGGAGGTGCCGCACGCCCACGTCCACATCGTCCCGCGGTTCGAGGGCGACGGCGGCGGCCCGATCCACGCCGTCGCCGGCAGTCGGCCGGACCTCTCCGAGGACGAACTCGACGACATCGCGGCCGCGATCGGCGGGGAGTGACGGCCCGACGACGACCCTGCCGCGATCGCGCTTTTTAAATCCGAGGACGCGGCCACCTCGCGTATGTCGGAGACGCCGAACCAGTCGGGAACGGGGCGATCGACCGTCGCGGCGTTCGTGGGCGCGACCGGCGGCGCGGGGACGACGCGAACGGTCGTGGAAACGGCGGCGGCGCTCGCGGCCGACGGGCGATCGGTCGCCGTTCTCGACGCCGCGTTCGCGACGCAAGGGCTCGCGGACTACGTTGCGGGCCGGATCGATCCGGACGTCACCCAACTCCTCGTCGACACCGGAGGCAGCAACGGCGGACGCGCCGCCGACCTCGCCGCGGCGCTCTACGAGTTCGACGCCGGCGACGTCGCCGGCGAGGTCGCCGTCTGTCCGGCCCACGCGCCCTTTACGCGGCTGGCACGGGCGAAGTCACCCGCCGCCGCCGAGCGCTTCGAGTCGCTCGTCGGAACCGCAGCCGGGCGGTTCGACCACGTGCTCGTGGACGTGCCGCCGATCGCCGCGAACCAGGCGGTCGCGGCGGTGAACGCCGCCGACACCGTGGCCGTGGTCGCGCCCGCGACCCCCAGGGGTACAGAGGGCGTCCAGCAGTGCCACGAGCGTCTCGCCGACGTGGGGAGCGGGGCGTCGCTCGTGGTGTCGACACGGGGGGAGTTGGAGACCGCCGACATCGCGGTCCCCGCGACCGACGCCGACGACGTGGCGTCGGCGCCGGCGTGTCTCGGCGGCGGTTCGTTCGGGGCCGCCATCGAGCGGGTCGCCGCCGCAGTGACGGGGCAGGAACTCCGGAAACCGGACGACGACGGGGGACTGCTCGGGGCGGTCGGGGAGTACGTGGGCCGGTAAAACAAGGGACGCGGGGGGATCGAGCGGCTACAGGTCTCCGATCCCGTTCATCGTCTCGGCGAGGGCGTCTCGCTTCGAGACGGCCGCGTCGCCGGCGATGGGTTCGGTGGCCTCGCGGCGGACCGCCGCCTCGAGTTCGGGGATCGGATCGTGGGTTTCGACGTACGCCGCCAGTGCGAACTCCGCGTCGGTGGCACCCGTCAGCTCCAGGGCCTCGGTTCGGGCGATCCGGCCGTCGAGCCAGTCGCGGAGCACGCGCCGCGCGGTCGGCGACAGCGGCGTGAGCCCCTCGAATCCACATCGATGCAGGAGCTTCGCGGCCGTCACCGGCGCGAGCGCCGCGGATTCGCCGGCCGCTCCCGCGTCGGCCCCCGACCGGAACTCCTCGATCACCGTCGACGCCGCGGCGGCCGTACACGGGAGGTCCGCCTCGTGCTCCCGGAGGCGGCGATCGAGGTCGACCCCGGTGTCGTCGACGGTAGCGACCCCCCGCTCGACCTGTTCTGTCGTCGACTCGACGCCCGCAGCGATCTCCGATAACCCCATCGGGCGAGTATGACCGGGCGACGGTACATCAATTTTCGGTTCTGATACTGGGAAGTGCAGCAACCTACCGGTTACCGGTAGGTTTTACTCGGTTGGAGAGCGGATCTGACGCCGTTTTCTCCCGTCTTTAAATATTCCATCGCGACCAATTCTCGAATGTGATGAGCGAAGCACCCACTGCCGAGGCGCACACCGCGACGAACGCCTGCCCCGAGTGCGGGGGCCGCCCCGAAAGCGGGAGCGGCGAAACCGTCTGCGGCGACTGCGGGCTGGTCATCTCTTCGGACCACATCGACCACGGCCCGGAGTGGCGCTCCTTTGCGGACGACGACACGGACCCGAAACGCACGGGCGCGCCGCTGACGCGCTCCCGACACGACAAGGGACTCTCCACGGAGATCGGCCGTTCGACGCGAGTGAAAGGGCGAAAGCGGAAGCGACTCGCCCGGATGCGCCGCCAGCATAATCGTGCGCGGATCGCCACCAAACGCGACCGCAACCAGGTGTACGCGTTCACCGAGATCCGGCGACTCACGGGTGCGCTGTCGCTGCCGGACCGGATTCGCGACCACGCGTGTTCGCTGTTCGACTCCGCGCAGTCGGAGGACCTGCTCCGCGGCCGTTCGCTCGAAGGCTTCGCTGCGGCCTGCGTGTACGCGGCTTGCCGGGTCGCGGGCGTCTCCCGGACGGTCGGCGAGGTCGCCGACGCCGCGAAGGCGACCCGCGACGAACAGACCGCCGCCTACGACGCGATCAACCGCGACCTCGGGCTGCCGGTCGGCCCGATCGATCCCGCGGAGTACCTGCCCCGGTTCGCCTCCCGGCTCGGTCTCACTGAGGAGGTCGAACGCCGGGCCCGCGAGTACGTCGCGGAGGCCGCCGACCGCGGGATTTCGGCGGGCCGGAACCCCAGCGGCGTCGCCGCGGCGTGTCTGTACACCGCCGGCCGCGACGTCGACTGCGGGGTGACCCAGCGCGAGGCCGCCGACGTCGCGGACGTGACGCCGGTGACGTTGCGGTCGACGTACCAGGCGCTCCGCGACGGGGAGTGACGGAACCGAGAGCGGATGCAGCCGGGTCGCCGTCGCTAACGTGACGGCCCCGTGTCGGTAGCGTTTTGCCCCGCCTCCGGTAAGGAAACGGTATGAGTATGCAGTCGTACCCGCCGATCGGGGAGCAGCTCGACGACGCCGCGGCCGCCCGGGAGGAGGGCCGCCGCAAGATGGACTGGGCGCTGCAGCACATGCCGATCCTCCGGGAGCTCCGCGAACAGTTCGCCGAGACGGAACCACTCGCCGGCCAGACGATCGGGATGGCGATGCACGTCGAGGCCAAGACCGCGAACCTGGTCGAACTGCTCGCGCTCGGCGGCGCGGAGGTCGCGATCACCGGCTGTAACCCGCTTTCGACCCACGACGACGTGAGCGCCGCCTTAGACGCCCACGAGTCGATCACCTCCTACGCGAAGCGCGGGGTCGGCGAGGACGACTACTACGCCGCGATCGAGGCGGTCGTGAGCCACGAGCCGACGATCACCGTCGACGACGGGATGGACATGGTGTACGCGATCCACGAGGACCACCCCGACCTGATCGACACCATCGTCGGCGGCGCCGAGGAGACGACCACCGGGGTCCACCGCCTGCGGGCGATGGACGACGACGGCGAGCTGAACTATCCCGTCTTTGCGGTCAACGACACCCCGATGAAGCGGCTGTTCGACAACGTCCACGGCACCGGCGAGTCCGCCCTGGCCACGATCGCGATGACGACGAACCTCTCGTATGCCGGCAAGAACGTCGTCGTCGCGGGCTACGGCAACTGCGGGAAGGGCGTCGCGAAGAAGGCCGCCGGTCAGAACGCGAACGTGATCGTCACCGAGGTCGAACCCCGCCGCGCCCTGGAGGCGCACATGGAGGGCTACGACGTGCTGCCGATGGCGGAGGCCGCCGAGGTCGGCGACGTGTTCGTCACGACGACGGGCAACCGCGACGTCATCACCCGCGAGGACTTCGAGGCGATGCAGGACGGGGTCCTACTCGCGAACGCGGGGCACTTCGACGTCGAGATCGACCTCGACGCGCTCTCGGAGCTCGCAGTCGACGAGTACGAGGCCCGCGACGGCGTCCGCGCCTACGAGATGGCGGACGGCCGCCGGCTGAACGTCCTCGCGGAAGGTCGGCTCGTCAACCTCGCGTCGCCGATCGCGCTGGGTCACCCCGCGGAGGTGATGGACCAGTCGTTCGGGATCCAGGCGGTCTGCGTCCGCGAACTCGTCAAGCGCGGCGAGGAGTACGAGGCCGGCGTCCACGACGTCCCCGACGACCTCGACCGCGAGGTCGCCGAGATCAAACTCGACGCCGAGGGCGTCGAGATCGACGCCCTGACCGACGAACAGGCGGAGTACCTGGACAGTTGGAGCCACGGAACGTAAGCCGAATCAGGTCGGATCGTGCGCTGGCGTTCCGGCCCCGGACGTAAGCGACAACCGAGTTTCGGCGAGCGAGTGCTGACCGAAGAACCGTCGGCGGGTGGGACTGGAAGGGGCCGCGCTCTCGACGAACCCGGACGACGCAAGCACTGAGGAGCGAACGTAGTGAGCGACGAAGCGCGCAGCGAGTCCCGGAAGTCGAGAGCGCGGGGGCTTCCGGGATCGTCTCTGCCTCACTCCCGCTTGTCGTGCCTATACGCAAGTAACACTCGTCTTACTGTCCCCACGTCCACTTCGCGTCGAGCACGTACCGGTAGATCCCGCTCACTACGATCGCAACGGCGTTCGCCAGCAACGGCTCGATCGGGCCGACGCTCGCCACCAACGGCTTGATCACCCCGAACGCCGACAGCTCGACCGCCTCGGCGCCCGCCGCCAGCGGGTCGAACGCCCCGGACTCCACGAGGGCGTAGAGGATCCCGAGTTGGATCGGGATCGCGGTCCCGCGGACCACGTTCGTCTTGAGGAGCCCCACGAGGTACTCGACGGTGCCGGTGTTCCGCGTCACCTGAAACGTCCAGGCGTTGTTGAGGACGTACGACAGGATGATCGTGATCTCGATCGCGAAAAGCGCCGCGAGGAGGTAAAACAGCCCCAGGATGTTGATGAAGACCCACAGCAGCACCTGCTGGATCCCCGCGGTGAACGCGCCGACGATGACGAACCGGCGAAGCTGGAGCGCCAGCGGCCCGGAGTGGAGGTTACGCAGGAAGCGCCGCAGCATCTACCGGTAGCCGAGCGCCTCGAGGCGAGCGCCGAGGTCGTCGTCGACCTCGGGAGAGGGGTCCGCCGCCGAAGCGCCCGCCTGAAGCAGCTCCGCGTGGGCGTCGACGATCGGGCGGTACCGGTCGACGACGCCGTCGGCCGCCGCGTCGGGCTCGACCGACCGGTCCGTCGTCTGCCCCGGGTCGGTGGGGCGGTGGTACAGCTCCTGGGTCCCCGTCTCGGTGTTCCGGATGTAGGTCCACTCGCGGTCGCGGACGCTCACGAGCAGGTCGCCGTCGTCGAGCGAGCGGGGGATCGGCTGTGTCGTGACCTCCTCGCCGCGGACCGTCACCGAGACGACCGGGTCGCCGGCGGGCGCCGTGCCGTCGACCGCAGCGGGGACGAGCGACGACCCCTGCCACGCCTCGGGGGCGTCGACGTCCAGGAGATCGGTCACCGTCGGGGGGATCGCGTCCAGGCTGACCTGGCCGTCTACCCGGCCGCCGTCGACGCCCGGGACGTCGACGATCAGCGGAACCCGGATCAGCTCGTCGTAGAGCTTCGGGTAGTGGGCGAGGTGGCCGTGATCCTGGAACTCCTCGCCGTGGTCGCCCGCGAGGATGACCGCGGTCTCGTCGTCGTGGCCGTTCGCAGCGAGGGACTCGAGCACCCGACCGATGCTGTCGTCGACCTGGCGGGTCGCGGCCTGGTAGAGCGTCCGGAGCTCCCGGAGGGTGCGGTCGTCGACCTCCCACCCCAGCCCGGTCCGGGTGTGGGCGTGGAGCATCCGGTGGGTGCCGAGAAACCCGTCCGAAACCTCCCGGATGTACCGCGGGGCCGGAACGTACGGCGTGTGGGTGTCCATATAGTGGAGCCACAGGAAAAACGGCTCCTCGGCGTCGGCGAGGAAGTCGGTGGCGGCGTTCTCGACGTCGAACATTCGGGAGGTATCCAGGAAGGGCCGGTCGTCGGCGTTGCCCGCGAGCCGCGAGCGGATCCGGCGGATCGGCGACGCGGCGAGTTGGAGCCACGCCTCGACGGTCGGGTGGGTGGCGAGGTATCGGCTGTAGATGCTGGATCCCACGCTGGCGACGAACGGCTCGAACTCGTCGAACCCCTCGTCGTAGCCCCAATGCGAGGTCAGAAATCCGTTTGCGGCGTTGAAGCCGGCCGTCGAGACGCCGTCGTCGGAGAGCGTCCCGGCGAGCGTGGGAACGTCCCCAACGCCGATCTCCCCGGTGTCGGCGAACACCGGCCGCGAGGCGAGGATCGACGGAAACGAGAAGGGGGTCCAGTTGCCGGTGGCGAAGGCCTGCTCGAAGACGGTGCCCTCGGCCGCGAGGTCGTCCATCACCGGGGTGTGTCGGTCCCCGTCGTACACGCCGATCGCGTCGGCCCTGAGCGAGTCGACCGTCACGAGGACGACGTTCGAGACCGGTGAGTTCGTGTGCATGGGTGGGGTCCGGCTGCCAGCCCGGCGTCGCCGGGCCGTCATACCGCGTTACCCTTTGTGTGACCCCCGACGGTATATATTTCCTGGATTGCCGGTACGGCCGGGAATCGCCGCTTGAACCCACTCGCTCGCCGGATCAGCTCACCCGGCGCCGGCCGAGCGCGAACAGCCCACCGAGCGTCGCCCCCCACAGGGCGTGGCCGGCAAGTCCGGCCGCGGTGAGGTTCGGCACCGGCGTGGGGACCCCGAGGGCACGCAGCCACACCGGCATCACGATCCCCGCGGCGACGACCCAGACGGCGACGCCGTACCCCACACCCAACCCTGCCGTCGCGAGCGACCGCGACCGGTACCGGATCAACCGCGACCCCGAGAGCAGCGCCACGAACCCCAGCCCGAACACCAGGCTGTGGAACAGGTGGACCGTCCACCCGACGACCGGCGACGGCGACCCGTAGAGCACGCCGATGACCGGGATCGACCCCTGGAGCGTCGTCAGCGGGATCCCCATCACGACCGCCGCGACCGCCGCCGCGGCCGCTCCGATCTTGATCGGACCGGTCGGGACGCCGGTGTCGAGCGATCCCGCCCGGATCCCGTCGGGCGCCCGGTGGCGCCGGAACGTGAGTTCGATCCCGACGCCGTCGCCGTCGACGCCGGCCGTGACGTCGAGGTCGGCGTTCGATTCCCGCGCCAGCAGGCGGACGATGGTCAGCCCGAAGCCGGAACCGGGGTCGTCGTACTCCGGAAGCGTGCCGTCAAGGAGGATTTGGCGCTGCCGGTCGGGCAGCCCCCCGCCGTCGTCGGCGACGGTCACCGAAACCTCGTCCCAGTCGCAGTCGACAGTGACCTCGACCCGCGGCGTCGCCGCGTCGTTGTGTTCGACGGCGTTCGCGAGAAGGTGTTCGACGAGGTGTTCGACCCGGCGGGTTGCGACCACCTCGGGGCCGCCGGTGTCGTCGACGAGCCGGATCTCCGCGTCCGGATACCGCGCTCTCGCGTCGGCCACGCACGCTTCGAGGACCGCAGCGATGTCGACGGGTTCCGTGCCACTCGGCCGCGACAGCCGGGTCAGTTCGTCGGCCGCGTCGTTGATCCGGTCGGCGCTGCGTTCGATCGCCCGGGCGGCGTCGGCGGTGGCCGTGGCCCCGCCGTCGGCCGCCGGGCCGTCGTCGGACCCCGTTTCGTCCGGCCGGCCGACGAACTCGGCGTAGCCGCGGACGACGTTGAGGCCGTTGAGCACCTCGTGTCGGAGGATCCGGTTCAGGAGCGTGAGCCGGTTGTTCCGCTCCGCGAGTTCCTGACCGCTTGCGCGGCGACGGGAGGCCTGCACCCCGGTGATGGTGCCGCCGACCGCTCCGGTGAGGACGAGATCCAGCGCGAGTCCGAGGGTCGTTCCACCGGCGAGCATCATCGGGACGCCGGCGCCCGCGAGCGAGACGGCCACCGCGGCGCCCGTGGCGGCCGTGCCGAACAGACACCACCGTGCGACCGTGGTGCCGTGGTCCCGTCCCCACTCGCTCACCGCGATCCCGACGCCGAACGCCGACAGGGAGAGCCCGACGATCAGGAACGGGAAGTCGCCGAGGAGGAACGTCGCCGACGCCGCCGTGGTCGAGGCGGCCGTCGCCGAGCGGGTCAGCAGGAACCCGACGGTGGCGACCGCGAGGCCGCTGGCGACGGCCCGTGTCCGCCCGGTAACTCGTGTCACGGTTTCGACAACGTCGCGTACCCGTGTTAACCTTATTCGTCCTGGCGTTCGCTCCACATAGCCGCAGTGCCGCTCCGACCGGTTTATGTTCGGCCGGCGAGTGGCTCCCGGTATGTCCTCGAACCGGAAGGGCGACCGTCGGGAGCGGGAGCTCGTCAACCGGCTCGACGAGGCGGGCTTCGCGGTGATGCGTGCCCCCGCGTCGGGGTCGGCGACCGACCGCGAACTCCCGGACGTGCTCGCGGGCGACGGTGGGACGTTCTACGCCATCGAGGCGAAATCCAGCTCCGGCCGCCCGATCTACCTCTCCGGGGAGGAGATCGAGGCGCTGATCTACTTCGCGCGGAACTTCGGCGCGAAGGCCCGGGTCGGCGTCCGCTTCGACCGCGAGGACTGGTTCTTCTTCCATCCGGGGGACCTCCACACCACCGACGGCGGCAACTACCGGGTGAAAAAGGAGACCGCCCTCGCGGAGGGCGAGGACTTCGAGTCGTTCGTCGGTGGGCCCGCCCAGGCGCGGCTGACCGAGGTCGACGGGACGGGCGTCGACGGCGACGCGGACGAATAATCAGGAACAGATCGGCCACTGTGTGCGGCCGAACTGCGTGTAGCGAGGAACGGATCGACCGCTTCCGGGGCCGTTGCAGCCGGCGTTATCCCGCCCGTGCCGCCGACGTACACCGTTCCCGACCGGGGTCCGTCGACCGGTCGGTCGCCGCCGAGTCGACCTCGACCGGGCGGAGCCGCGACGCCGGAAACAGGTACGTGCGGCCGGGGGCGGCAGCGCGGCGGCCCGGGAGCGCGTCGACGTACCGCGCGGCGAACACCGGTTCGTGGCGGCCGTACGCCGCGTTGGTGTCGTAGTCGGCGACGAGCCGGTTCTCGTCGGTGCGGACGTCGTCGGCGCGGCGCCCGGTGGCCGACGCGACCACCAGCAGGTTCCCCGTCTCCCGGTCGGCTACGAGGTCGCCGGGCGCGTGGTCGTGGCGGGCACACAGCGCCGGCCCGTCGGCGTCGGCGGCGACGAACGCCGGCCCGCCACAGACCGCACAGGGCCGCTCGCGCTCGTCGGGGGCGGGGACGGTCCCCGCGTCGATCTCGATCGCCACCCGGCGGACGTGTTTGCAACGGGCGCCGCGGATGGTGCTATCGGGGCAGGTACACGTCGCCCGCTCGGCGTCGACGACGTAGGTACGACCCTCCCGGGCGACGAGGTAGCGGCCGTCCCGCAGCGGCCACACCGTCATCGGTTCCGCGCGGGCGCGATACGCTCGGCCCTCGTACCCCTCGGCGGGAAACGTCCGGGGGCCGGGGCCGTCGGGGTCGAACCGCCGCCGTCGCGATCCGTCGAGGCGGCCGGCATCCGAGTCGGGGCGGTCGGTCGTGTCCGGACAGTCGGTCTCCGGGTCGGAGCGATCGGGGGCCGCCGTGCGGTCCGGATCGGTCGACGCGGATTGGTGTGCTGGGTGCGTCATCTCCGGGAATCCTCCTCATATGGGATACGGGCTGGAGACGGCTAAGCCTTCCCGTCGTGGGGCTTCGCCGGCGGGACCGCATCCGAAGCCCTTTTGAGACGGCCAAGGGAACGCGGTGGTATGGATATCGACGCGGAGATGCGCCGCAAGATCGCCGTCTCCATCGTCTCCGTCGGTGCGTTCTTCGCGCTCTTCATCGGCATCGGCGCCACCTACGGGCCCGACCTCGGCGAGACCGGCGGGCTCGTCCTCGTCGGGGCGATCGTGCTGTTTATCGTCGTAATGGCTGCGGTCGGTGTGTTTTTAGACGAGTGAGCGGCCGGCCCCCGTCCCCGCTTTACCCTTCACCCGCCGCTTCGCGCCAGTCGCGGACGTCGCCGGCGTCCCGCACCGCGTCGGTGTAGTACGACAGCGGGTGTGAGATGGTCTCACACCGCTCGTCGGGGTCGACGCAATCGCCGTAGGCTTTCATTGTCGTACACGACGGCGGGGGGTACTGGGTGCCGTCGCGCTCCGCGAGGTACTCGACGCGGGTTGCGATCCGGTCGGCGTCCTCGCCGTCGGCGTCGAGCAGGGTGGCCACCTCGTCGCCGTCCATTCCCAAGGCGACCAGAAACGAGGTGAGCGAGAACTCCGCGGTCGTCGGGAGGTCGCCGTCGTCGCGGGCCCGCTGGACGAGGGTGCGCATACACGGCGGGAACAGCGCGGGGACGACCGTCTCCACCGACGTCCGGCCCGCGGCGTCGTGGTCGTTCAGAAGCGCCCGGAGGTCCGACACCGCCCCCGAAAGCGCCGCCGCGATGGCGTCGCCGCCCTCGCTACCGCGGACCTCGAAGGGCAGTCCCGAGGCGACGCGGCGCTCGACGGCGGCCTCGAGCAGCCGCGAGAGGTCGTCGGCGGTCACCCGGACTTCGCCGCCAGCCACCTCGCGGTTGACCAGCCGCCACCGCTGGCCCCATCCGGCCTCCGCGAGCTCCAGATACGCCCCGAGGCCGACGCGGTAGTGGGTCGGCCGGCGGCGGCCGCCGGATCGGCGGCCCGACCCCGACGGGGCCTCGCGTTCGGGGCGGACCGCGTCGGACAGGTCGAACTCCCGGAGAACGTCGTCGAGCGACGCCCGCTCGCGGCCGGGGTCGTCGGCGGCCGCGAAGTCGGCGTCGAACCGCTCGCGGGCGGTCGCCGCCTCCGCGACGGCGTACTTCTCGACGGCGGCGGGCGTGTCGATCAGCGACACCAGGATCCGGGCGATGGGGTACGACACCACCTCGGTGTCAACGTCCCACCGGCGGGGCGCCTCGCTCGCGACCGTTCCCTCCATCAGCGCGCGTTCGACCCGCTCGCGACCCCGTTCGACCGCGGGGGCGTCCGCCCGGACCAAGACGGCCGGCGAGAGGTCCGCCTCCCGGACGGCCTCGCGGGCCGCCTCGAAGAACGGGTAGCGGGCGTGAAGCGGGTCCATCGGTCCGTGATTGCGAGCGGCGGCGAATAAACACGGCGGTCGGGGCGCCCGCCCCGTCGGGGCGAGCCGGGGAGTCGGGGACCGCAGGCCCCCCCGCTTCCCCGGACGGAAACTTCTTCGCGTCCGATGACATATCCACGGTATGGAGTACTTCGTAACCGGCGCGACCGGTCTCATCGGAACGCACACGGTGAGACAGCTGGTGGACGAAGGCCACGACGTCACCGCCCTGACGCGCTCGCGGCCGAACGCGAGCCACCTGCCGGACGAGGTGCGGGTGGTCGAGGGGGACATCACGGACAAGGAGAGCATGCGCGAACCGATGGACGGGGCCGACGGCGTGTTCCACATAGCGGCCTGGTTCTACGTCGGTCCCGGCCCGCGCGAGGAGGAGACAGCCGAGCGTATCAACGTCGAGGGGACGCGCAACGTGCTGGAGCTGATGGACGAACTCGACGTCCCGAAGGGGGTGTACACCAGCACCGTCGGCGTCTACCCGGCAACCGGTGACCGGACGGTGGACGAGTCCGTCGACCCCGACTGTCCGACGTTCGGCGTCTACTTCCGGACCAAGTGGGAGGCGCATTTCGACGTCGCAAAGCCGATGATGGCGGACGGCCTCCCGCTGGTGATCGTGCAACCGGGGACGGTCTACGGGCCGCACGACAAACTAACCGGGTCAGCACGGAGTGCGTTCCGGGACTACCTGCAGGGGGAGTTGCCGATGGTTCCGCGGAAGATGCGGATATCGTACGACTACGCGCCGGACGCGGCACGAGCGCACGTTTCAGCGATGGAGAACGGTCGCCCGGGCGAGGAGTACATCGTCGCGAGCGAGCCGAGAACGATGGGCGAACTGTTCGGGTGCGCCGAGGAGATCACGGGCATCTCCGCGCCGCCGACCGCTCCCGACTGGCTGTTCAGCGGGTTAGCGACGGTGATGCGGGGCGTCGAGCGGATCACGACGCCGCCCGAGGGGCTCGAAGCGGAACTGCTGGAGTTCTTCGCGGGGCGGCAGTACCTCGTGGATAACTCGAAGGCGAAACGCGAACTCGGGATCGAACACCGCCCGCTGAAGGAGGGACTCCGGGAGTACCTCGCGTGGGAGATCGACCAACTCGGGATGGAGACGGAGGTGGAGCGGCCGGAAGCGCACCGACCGGATGCCGACGGGATGAAACCGCAGTCGAGCGGGTAACGACCCGGCGTGGGACGGCAGCCGTCCGTATCGAGCGATTCGGGAGGATGCGCCGGGGACGGAGCCCGTTACCCGACTCCCCCGGCGCTCGGTCGGGGGAACGTGGCGGTCGACCCCGACGACCCGCCACCGCATCACCTAAGCCGCGGCGCGTCCTGACTCAGTCTGTGCCGCAGTTCGACTACCCGTGTCCCGACTGTCGGGCCACGAGCAGCCTCCACGACGCCGACTGCGAGTTCGAGGGGCGGGCGTGGCCGGAGATCGAGCGGGCCTACACCGACATCGTCGCGGAGTTGACCGCCGGGGCGACCGAGGAGCGGGCGCTCTACGACGCGGTCGACGGCGAGTGGGGGCCGCTCCACCGCGCGGCCTTGGAGCGGCTGCAACGCGACGAGCGGGTCACCGAGCGCAACGACGTGCTCCGGATCCGCACCCCAGCGGAGTTCCGCGAGCAGGTGTCGGAGCCGACCCGCGAGCCGATGCGGACCATCTACCGGCGGGGGAGCGTCCCCGGGTGTCACGACAACGCCGTCTTCGCGATGATCGCGTGGTACGAGATGGTCGGCCTCTCCTGGGAGGAGACCCGCGAGAACGTGATCGAGTGGCTCCACGACAGCGGCGCGTGGGCCCGCGGCGGGTTCGAGGAGTCGACGCCGGGGGAGCTGGTCGACGCCAAGCGCCACGTCTACGAGTCCGGATACGGGTGGAAGGAGAAGGCCGAGGCCGCAAAGCGTGTGATCGAGCGCCACCACGGGTGAGAGATCGTGTTCGGATAAGCGGGTGAAACTGAGATCACCTCGAAAGGGGCGACTCGTCATCGGGCGGCGGAGCCGCCCGATTGCCCGAGGGAGCTTCGCTCCCTCGCTGCTGGAGGAAGGCGGCCGATGTAAGCACGCGAGCAGCGCGGGACCTTCGGTCCCGCGGGCAGCCGGCGCGAAGCGCCGGCAACGAAGCGAGCGCGCGCAACGAGGGTCGCGCACGGCAAGCCGTGCGCGTCTCCGAGGCGACGGAGTCGCCTCGCCACCCCCGACTCCAGCGAGTCGGGGCTTTCGAGGTATCGCCATTCAGATTGGTCTTATCTGAACAGTAATGGGTAAGACGGCGGTCAATTTAATTGAGACCAGAATCATATACACGGCCGATGCGCCCTCCACCCCCCGACTCGTCGTCGACAGGGAGGCTCGCGCGGTACACGCCCGACAGCCGACGGTGGCGCTACACCTTCGCCGGCGTCAGCGCCGTCGCCGCCCCGATCCTGTTCTACTACACGGTGCGGCTCATCTCGAGCACGTGGAGCGGAACGCTCCCGAGCCTGCTGGTGCTCGTCGGCTCGGTGCTGACGCTCGTGGCTGCGGCGCTGCCGCCGACGCTGCTGCTCGCTGCCGACGGCGGCTCCGTGTCGGCGGACTCCGGCGGCGAGGACGACGCGATCGCCGAACTCAAACGCCGGTACGCGTCCGGGGACGTCTCCGAGGCGGAGTTCGAGCGCCGGCTGGAGACGCTGATCGAGACGCCCTTCGAGGACCGACGGCAGCCATCCGAGCCCGGCAGCCGAGAAACCGGCCGGGCGGCGACCGGGGTCGAATCCGAACTGAACTGACGGGCGATCGGGGTCGAGACGGTGCGGGCGAAACGCGACCGGGGCGAGTCAGTCGCTCTGGATCCGCGGGGCGAGCATATACGTCACGTTGCCCTGTCCCTCGGCGACCGCGTAGTGGATCTTCACCGGGAACTCCTCGCCGAGTTCGATCGTGACCTCGGCGTCCTTCGGGATCGCCTTGTTCATATCCTTCAGGTAATCCAAGGAGAACAGCGAGTCGGCCGCGCCGGGGGTGAGCGCGATCAGGTCGTCGGCGTCGAGGTGGAAGTCCACGTCGTCGGTGTCGCCTTCGGCCTCGATGTGGAACGCCTCGGCGTCGGCGTCGACCCGGAGCCGGACGTGGTCCGAAACCATGTCCGCGGCCTTGATCCCGCGGTCGAGCTGGGCGCCTTCGAGGACGATCTCCGCCGACAGGTCGAGGTCGGGGATGTCGGGTTCCTGGCGGATGGAGTCGGGGTCGATGAGCGCGAGCGTCGAGGAGAGGCCGTCCATCCGGATGTTGAGCTTCCGGGTCTCCTCGTCGAGTTCGAGCTCGACGAGCTGGTCGCCGCTGGCCATCCCGACGAAGTCCTCGAGCTTCGCGAGGTTGACGCCGATGACGCCCCCGTCGGCCTCGTAGGACTCGAAGGCGGCGGCGTCGAGCGTGAGATCAACCATCCCGACGTTCGCGGGGTCGACGGCGCGGATCGAGAGGTCCTCCTCGTTGAGCCGGATCTTGCACTCGTCCACCAGCACGCTCACCGAGTCAAGCGCGTCCTGCAGCGTCGACGCGCCCACGATGGCCTTGAACATACGGAGAATGGTACGGTATCGGCATTAAAAATACCCCTGATATCCACGGCCGAGCATACGCACGGACGGCACCGACCGCACCACGGCGGCGGCTGGCCTGCGGGTGAGTCGGCGACCCCACAGCGACGTCGCCGGCGACGGTCCCTGGTTCCGACGGGGCGGAGGTGACGGGACCGGCCGGACAGTTGGCCCCGTTGGAACGCGAACAGCGAAACCGCGCCGACACCGCTCGATGGACCGGCGTTCCGTTCCGGATCGGCGGCGCTCCAGCCGGTGTGAACGCGGATTCGCCGGTGGAGCCACGCGAAATCGACCCGACGGGTGCGGAGTCACCCGCTCCGGATCACTCTACCAGCGTTTGGCCCGCTCGTGATCGGTCGACCGGCGAGGTATCCGTGTAACGGGATGCTATGCGTCGGGTGTGATCGACGACGCTCCGGTTTCGGAAGCGTACCTCGGGAGCACGATACCCGAGTATCTGCCGTGTTTTGTGTTGCGTCCCGGCGCTCTCCTCGGGCGGTCGCTGATACTGTCGGCTATAACTACGTGAAGATTTTCCACACCCCGGGGTGTCGAAATCCGTCACGCGACTATAGCCGACAGTATGAGTTTCTTCTATCAGCGACGGGGCGGCAGCGGGTCGAGACCACCGAGACTGATGATCAGTACTCTCACTATTTACCGCCGAGCGCGGTCAACGTGGGTGGCGCTCGGCGGTAAGAGACGAGAGTAATCATTATGAGAACAACGACAGGGTGGCATACGCCGAAGACGTCGGGGGAGATTCGTGACGGCGGAGTCCCCCCAGGACCGCGGGAGGCCGTCGGTCTGCCGGTGGATCCGGGAGGCCCGCCGCTGCTCCGGGGCGTCGGCCGTCCGAGGACAGTCGGTTCGTGTTGCGTTCTCTCCGGCGACGGAAACACGGACGGCGGCGAACGACGGGTGGAAGTGCGCGTGGGGGATAGCGACTGGACGGGGAGTCGCTACGCGCGACCGTTCAGCGGGCAGACGAAGTAGTTTGGCGGGCCGAAGCCGGGGCGGCCGAGAGTGATCTCGATGTAGTCCTTGTTTAGCACATCGCCGTCGTTGGTCAGCGGTGCGTCGTCGTTGAACGTCTCGATGTCGGTCACCTCTGCGGAGAAGTGCGTCCATTGACCGCCGTTCCAGTCCCGGTCGCCGGGTGCCGACTCGGAGACGAACGGCGAGCGCTGGTCGCCGTTGGCCACGATCGACTCGCTTCCATCGTGCAGGAAGTAGATCCTGTCCTCGGGGTCGGGACGTTCGTCGAGTACTTTCACGACGTTCGTCCGCCACAGCACGTCGTTCGCGTACACGCGTCCGAACTCCGTGCCCTCACCCTTCTCGTCCCCGTTACCGGGGTTCGCTGCAACGGTTCCGGTTACGGACAGCCCGGCACCTACAACGCCGAGGGCTGCTCCTGTCGCGAGGACGTGTCGTCGTGTCGGGTTTTCGCGCTCGGTCATTGGTTCTCGGAGGCGTTGATCGCCTCCGGATTTCACGAGAGAGAGGGATCATAAGACGATTTTTCGAGGGTCGCCCGAACTCGTTGCAAACTGTCTTCGGACTCCATACGGTGTTTGCGATGGCTACGCACGAGGCCGCCGAATGGACGCTCCGAGTCGGTGACGCTGTTACTGACACGGTCCAGGTGAGCGCCGGAGGGAGCGACGGTCCGACACAGGGGGTGACGTCCGCTGCAAAACGGTTGTACGGGCGCCTTTCTCGTGTTCAATGAGCCGACGGAAATCGGAGGAGATCCGGCTGTGACGTATGAACGATGAACCGGAGTTCGATGAGGTGAGCGAGGGGTTTCTCGGACGGGAAGACGGCTTGTTCGTCGTCGGTCCCGTCTTTCGACGGGGGTCGTCGTTGGAGTGTCGCGTATCTCGCTCGCCGCGGCTCCGGGACCCCCGATTCCGAGCAACGGCGCATAGCCGAACTCGAACGACGCGTCGCAGAACTGGAGCGGAAACTCGGCAGTGGGGACGATTCGGGCGATTGGCGTCCTCTGCCGGATCGGGCCGGAGGAATCCCGGGCGTTGGAACGGCAGGGTTCGCAGTCTCCCGTTTTCGGGGTTTCAATGACCCACTCTCGCGGTGGAACAGGAGGACCCCGGGCCGTGCCGCACAGCCGTTACTCGTAGCCCCCGGTGGCGGATTCCGAGTCGTCCTTCGGCGGACGTTCACTACCCGCTTCATCGTCGTTCGGCACCGGCAGAGGTATCAAACGGTCGTGGACGTCACTGACACGGGTTACTCCGGAGCGTAGTCGTCGTGAATCCGATCCATACGCGCCGCCATCACGAAGTCGGTCTTGTGCAGTCCGTCGATCTTGTGCGTCCACATTTCGACTCGAACCTCGCCCCACTGAAGCTGGATGTCCGGGTGGTGCCACTCCTCTTCGGCAAGTTCCCCGATCTCGTAGGTGAATTCGAGTGCATCGCGGAAGTCCTCGAACGGATACACCCCTTCGAGGTGATGATCGTTGACGACGTCCCAGACGTCACCGTCGATTTCGGCCAGGTACTCGGCGTACTCCGTTCCGGTGAGCGGTTCGTCGTCTGACGTACAGGCCTCGCACGCTTCGTCGGCAAGTGATGGTGCCATACCCGTACGGTCGACGGTCTCGATACTTGTGTGTTTGTTCGGATCAGCACTCGCCCCAGCGAAGTTCGTCTACGGCATCGAATGCGGGGACCGACGTCGGGGTGTGCCCCGCTGCCGAGCTGTAGTAGCGGTTGCAACTGGATGCACGTCCGATCGCACGACGGCATTCGATCGAGCATCCCACGTCTTGGATGAATCTGCTCTACCCCTCCGTTTCCCGTGGAACTGTAGGTTCCCGCCTGTGACGACCGGTGAGAGCCGTGACATTGGTATGGCTCCTACCGGGATGGGTAGAACGCCGTCACGATCGAAGAGGCGTCGAGCGCATCCCCGGCACCGGCAAACACGTAGGTGTTTTGTGATTAGAGACAGGCCCCGCTAGTATGCCGGATACCCCGGTATCGTCTTCTACACGGGCAGAGGGTGAGGAGGAGCAAGCCGTAACCGAAGATCTCAACCCCGAGATCGGGCTGCTCGGCGCACTCGCCATCGGCGTCGGGACGATGATCGCGGCCGGCATCTTCGTTCTGTCCGGGCTCGCTGTCGAGAAAGTCGGCGCAGTCGCAATCCTCTCGTTCGTCATCGCAGCCTTCGTCGCTGCCTTTACCGCCGCGGCGTACGCCGAATTCTCATCGATCTATCAGGAGAGCGGCGGCGGGTACATGTACACCGCCAACACCTTCGACAGCAATCTCACCTACATTATGGGCTGGACGATGATTCTCGGCTACCCCGCGAGCGCTGCGTTCTACCTCGCCGCCTTCTCCGATTGGTTCTTTCGATTCATCTACCCGCCGTTGAGCATCCCCAAGGCCCTCCCGTTCTGGATTCCGGGCCTCGCCATTCTCGCCTTGCTCGTGTTCGTCAATATGCGTGGTACCGAGGAGTCGAATCAGTTCCAGATCGTCGTCACCGGGCTGAAGGTCGCCCTGTTGCTGCTTTTCCTCTACGGTGGCCTCCAGGCACTCGACGTCTCGGTCGTCCAACAGTCGATCGCCGAGAACATCGGTGACGTCGCCAACATCGGGCTGACGAGTGCGCTGGTGTTCATCACCTTTTTCGGGTTCTCCGCGATCGCGACCAACGCCGAGGAGATCAAGGACCCCGGAGACACGATCCCGAAGGCGATCTATCTCAGTATGGGGATCGTATCGGTCATTTACGCGCTGGTCGTGCTGGTCATCGTCATCGCGGTCAACAGCGATGCCTTCGTCCAGTTCCTGGCCGCGAACGTCGACCTCGGTGGGGTCGATGCGGCCGAGTACATCGCCACCCACGGCGAGGTGTCGATGGGATACGCCGCCCGGTACTTCCTCGGCCTTCCCTACAACGCCGGGTTCTACGTCATCATCGTCGGGGCGCTGTTTTCGATGCTGTCGGCGGCTAACGCGACGATTATGGCCGGATCGCGGGTGAAGCTCGCGATGGCGCGCCGTGATCATCTGCCGCGGAACTTCGAGCAGATCCACCCGAGCTGGAACACGCCCTACAAGACGGTGCTCCTGACCGGAGGACTCATTTCCCTCTACATCTTCGTGTTCGCGGTGCTGTTCGGCGAGACCGGCGGGTCGGAGCCGCTTTTCGGCGTCCACCTCGGAATCGAGGGACTCGCACAGTTCGCCAACTTCCTGTTGATCACGGGCCTCTCCGTGGTCAACGTCGCTTTGGTGGTCAACCGGCGCAAATACCCCGACATCGACCGCGGGTTCCGGGTGCCCCTCGTCCCGATCGTTCCGGCGCTTGCCGTCCTCGCAAACGTTGCGCTCATCGGGACGATCGTCACCGATACGATCGGGCAGTACGCGGTCGCACTCGGAATCCTGGCGGAGGTGATCGGTGTGGGCGTCTGGTTCGCCTGGAAGAGTCGCACGCCGCCCGTCGAGCAGCTCGAAGAGGAGACCCCGACAGCGGTCGCCGAGTACACGAGTCCCGGCGGCAGCGGGTATCAGATCGTCGTCCCGATCGCCAATCCGCGGAACGCACCACAGTTGATGCGGACGGCCACGACGCTCGCAGCCGAGAACGACGGTGAAGTCCTCGTAATGAGTGCGGTCACCGTACCCGAGCAGACGCCGCTGTCGCGGGGCCGCGATCGAACCGAGGAAAAGCGGGACGTCCTCAACCAGGCGATGTCGATCGCCGAGGACGCGGACGTCCCTGTCAGCGGGACGATCCGGATCGGTCACCACGCCGCCAACGCCATCATCAACACGGTCGCACAACACGACAGCGACGCCGTCATCGTGGGCTGGGGCGGCGATCGATCGAAGGACAGCGAAGCCGTCCTCGGCTCCGTCGTCGATCGCGTCGTCACGAAGGCCGACTGTGACGTCTACGTCGAGCGGATCGGGATGGACGCCGACGGCACCCTCGATTCGATCCTGCTGCCGACGGCGGGGGGCCCACACGCCGAACTGGCGGCTGAAAGCGCCGCGGCGCTCGCTCGTGGCACCGGCGCGACAGTCACGGCCGCGTACGTCATCAACCCGGACGCGTCCGAGGGAGCGTACGACCAGGCACGGTCGTTACTGGCGACCGCGGGCGAGACCTTCGAGGGCGGCGGCGCGTTCGAGACGAAACTGCTCGAAAGCGACGACATCGTGGCGGCACTCGTCGAGGAGAGTGCGAATCACGACCTCACGGTCGTGGGGGCGACGCGGGAGGGCGTGTTCCAGCGGTTCCTGTTCGGGACGATCCCGGAGATGGTCGCCACGCGGGCGGCGAACACGGTCATAATGACCAAGCGCAACCTGGACGTGCGATCGCGGCTCCAGCAGTCCGTCGACAAGTTCCGCGAACGGGCGACGGGCCGTTCGAGGACGATGGAACGAGCCGAGAAGGAACGGGAAGCCTGATACTGTTGGCTGTAACTACGTGAAGATTTTCGACACCCGGGGTGTCGAAACCCGTCACGGGACTATAGCCGACAGTATGACCTAAACGAGAGGAACTGTGCGAGCAGTCGTATACGGGAAACGGTAGCGCGGAGTTTACCCGTCGTCGTGAACTAGCACCCGTGTCCATTCGTGGACTGTTTGAGCCGTGAATCAACAGCTCAGTGAAGCGGGAACCGCCGACGATGAATCAGTAGCCGAGAGGGGTGACGAATCCGAACATACCCCCGTATCGCAGGAAAACGCGTTGCGGGCTCAGCTGGAGATCGGTCAAGAAGAGCTTTCACGGCCGGCGCGGGGACTTACCCTCTCCGGTCTCTCGGCCGGGCTCGATATCGGGTTTGGCCCCCTGTTCGCGACAGCACTCATAACTGCTGCCGCCGGAGTCTGGAGCGAGCCGTCCTTGCGGGTAGCTACTGGACTCGTCTATTCCCTCGGGTTCGTATTCGTCGTTCTCAGTGGCGCGGAACTGTTCACCGAACACACTACCCTCGCCGTCCTGCCGGTGTTGAACGGAGATGCGGCGGTCTCCGACCTCGCTCGACTGTGGGGCGTGGTCTACTGTACCAACCTCCTCGGCGGAGCCGTTTTCGCTGCCGGAATGGTCTCATTCGGCACGGAATACGGACTAGTGGCTCCGACAGCGGTCGTTCGTCTGGCCGAGTCGCTCCTCTCGCACTCTGCCCCATCGACACTCTTTGCTGCGGTCTTGGCCGGGTGGCTGATGGGATTGCTCTCGTGGATGGTCACGTCGGTGAAAGGCTCGACTGCCCGAATCATACTGGTCGTCGCCATTACGACTATCATTGGCTTTGGACACCTACCTCACTCGATCGCCGGTAACGTCGAAGTCGTCGCCGGCTTACTGGTGTCGCCCTCTATCACGCTCTCTGAGTACGCTCGTTTTCTACTGATCGCGACGGGCGGGAACGTTATCGGCGGCACCATCTTCGTTTCGTTGCTGAAATACGGCTACGTTACCGGTGGCATCGAGCAGTGATACGGATTATTGTAACGAATTACCGGTCATCGCCGGAGACGGTGTCGGGATGACCGGTAATTGACTACAATAATCCGTATGAGGGCAGCAAGTAGTGGTGCGAAAGGAGGCGGGTGATCGGCGAGTGATATGCGCTATCCATTCACCAAACCGTTATCACGGGACGGCTGACCCGCAGACAGGAGTATCTCGGGGACTATCCGATGTGCCTTTCGGGGTCGGCCGCGTCCCGTTCGGTATGAGAGTGCATTCGTCGGCGAATACCGGCCCGAAGGTGTCAGAGGATCTGGTGAGGTACGTATGACAGGTCGAGACGAGTACTACAACTACTCGGCCCGATCTGTTGTGACTACTAATTTCTAACAGCAGCAGTGTCGGTGACCACTATTGAGGAGGCAGGGATGATTGATCAGATGGAACTATCGGTTTTCCGGAGCCCCGGGCAGTATTTTATGCTCGCTGAGAGAAGAGTTAGCATATGTCTTCAAATGAGCAGCTCCTCCGAGTCCTCCTCATCATCGTCGCTGTCGTTCTCCTCGTGCCGTTCCTCTTGATGGCCATCATGATGCCCGCTATGGGGATGTGGGGATGGGGACACATGGGTGACGTGGGAATGTGGGGCGGGGCCGGATGGATGTGGCTCCTGATGTGGCTGATCGTCTTGGCCGTCGTTCTCGGACTCGGATACCTCCTGTACCGAGGGATTCGCCGAACGGACGGTCGAAGTGAGGATGTTGCGCTCGAAGAACTGCGGGTCGCCTACGCCCGAGGCGAACTTTCTGACGAGGAGTTCGAAACGCGGCGCGAGCGACTACAACGGGAGGACTGACCGATATGTCCGACCATCACGGTCACCACGACGAACACGCGCCCCATCAGAAGCCGACCGACCGCGAGTGCCCGTGTTGTCGCGTCTGCGAGTGTTATCGAGATGAATCCGACGAGGAGGCGTCGTCTCACGAAGGCCACCACGGGGGCGGTGGGCACGACCACGGCGGGATAGTCGACCACTCCGGCCACGAGCAGATGTTCAAGCGGCGGTTCGTCGTCTGCTTCCTGCTCGCGTTGCCCGTCCTCTATTACAGTTCGATGCTGCAGGAGTGGTTCGGCTACACCGCCGTCCAGTTCGCCGGCAGCGCGTTCGTCGGCCCCGTGCTCGGCGTGATCATCTTCGCGTACGGCGGCGTCCCATTCCTCCGGATGGGTGCGGTCGAAGCCAGAAACCGCGAGCCCGGAATGATGCTGCTAATCTCGCTGGCGATCACCGTCGCCTTCGTCTACAGTCTCGCCGCAGTCGCCTTCGAGATCGGCGAACCGTTCTTCTGGGAGCTGGTCACGCTGGTCGTCATTTTCCTGCTGGGTCACTGGATCGAGATGCGGAGCGTCCGCCGGGCCTCGGGGGCGCTAGACGAACTCGCCGACCTGATGCCCGCCACTGCAGAGCGGATCGACGAATCCGGGGATACCGAGGAAGTCTCCGTCGACGATCTCTCCGAGGGCGATCTAGTACTCGTCCGACCCGGGGCAAACGTCCCGGCCGACGGCGTCGTCGAGGAGGGCGAATCGAACGTCAACGAGGCGATGGTCACCGGCGAATCGAAACCTGTCGAGAAGACGCCCGGTGACGAGGTGATCGGTGGCACGACCAATCAGAGTGGCAGCCTCCGCGTGCGCGTCACCGCGACCGGCGAGGAGACGACACTGTCGGGGATTATGCGGTTAGTCGACGAAGCCCAACAGAGCAAGTCGCGAACGCAGGTACTCGCCGACCGTGCCGCGGGCTGGCTCTTCTACGCGGCGCTCGGCGCCGCAGTGGTGACCGCGATCGCGTGGGGCCTCGCCGAGGGGTTCGGCCTGTCTGTGG
Source organism: Halobellus ruber (assembly GCF_014212355.1). NCBI lineage: Archaea > Methanobacteriati > Methanobacteriota > Halobacteria > Halobacteriales > Haloferacaceae > Halobellus > Halobellus ruber. The sequence continues at coordinate 20,010 of NZ_JACKXD010000004.1, read as the reverse complement.
TCGAACGGGTCGTCACCGTGCTGGTGATCGCGTGCCCGCATGCGCTCGGACTCGCAGTCCCGCTGGTCGTCGCGATCAACACCTCGCTGGCCGCCCGCAACGGGATGCTCGTCCGCGACCGGATCGCGATGGAGGAGGCCCGCAACCTCGACACCATCGTCTTCGACAAAACGGGAACCCTCACAAAAGGTGAACAGGGCATCGTCGACATCGCGACGACGGACGGCTGGAACGAGGACGACGTGCTCACGCTCATGGCCGCCGCGGAGGGCGATTCAGAACACATGATCGCCACGGCGATTCGAGAGGAGGCACACGCCCGTGGCTTGTCCGTCCCATCCACGCGAGAGTTCGAGGCCCTCGAGGGACGGGGTGTCCGTGCCACTGTCGAAACCGACATCTCAGTGGGTACTGGCGAGTCCAGCGCCGTCCAGCAGGGAACGACGGTCTACGTCGGCGGGCCGAATCTCTTGCGGCATCTCGATATCGATCCCGGCGACAGTCTGACCGCCTTCGCAGACGAGGCCGGTTCCCGGGGGCAGGGAGTCGTCTACCTGCTGCGTGACGACGAGGCTGTCGGTGCAGTCGCACTCGCGGACGTGATCCGCGACGAAAGCCGCGAGGCAATCGACGCCCTCCACGAGATGGGGATCGAAGTGGCGATGTTGACCGGCGACTCCGAAGATGTCGCTCGTGCCGTGTCCGAGGAACTCGGCATCGACACCTACTTCGCCGAAGTTCTCCCGGAGGACAAAGACGAGAAAATCGTCGAGTTACAGGAGCAGGAGCAACTGGTTGCGATGGTCGGTGACGGCGTGAACGACGCCCCCGCGCTGACGCGTGCGGATGTCGGCATCGCAATCGGGTCGGGAACCGACGTGGCTGTCGAGTCAGCGGACGTCGTCCTCGTCGAGAACGACCCCCGGGATGTCGTGAGTCTCGTCCGCCTCAGCCGGAAGAGCTACCGGAAGATGCAGGAGAATCTCGTGTGGGCCGCCGGCTACAACGTCTTCGCCCTCCCGCTCGCTGCTGGTATCCTCGCCCCGATCGGCATCTTGCTCTCGCCCGCAGTGGGGGCCGTCCTTATGTCGGCGAGTACGGTCATCGTCGCGGTCAACGCACAACTCCTGCGTCGGGCCGATATCACGGCGTAGGTCGTGTTGCCCCTTCGAGAGCCCACATTAGTGGGAATGGACGGCTATTCGCTGTTATGCTCGCCAAGCCGATCACGAACCGCCGATTCGAGATCACGCTCAGCTTCGATTGCCGCGAGGAGCGCCCGGAGGAGCCGATTGTACGCAGCCGGCCGTTCGATCATCGCGACGTGACCGGTGCGCTCCATCCGGCAGAACACGCTCTCGGGGAGCCGACGCGCAGTCCCGCGTGCCGCATCGACCGGGACGATCCCATCGGCAGGGCCGTGGATGACGAGCGCGGGCACGTCGACCCGCTCGGTATCGGAGCGTCCATCGTAGCCCCAGAACGCCTCGGTCACGGTCGTCCACGCCGAGCGGCGGCGCGGCAAGGGATTTGATTGCAGGAAATCCTCGACGACGGCCTCGGCCGTCTCCTCATGAAAGCCGACGCTGTAGGCCAGTTGACGGATGAGCGCGTCGTTCGCAGGCAGGTGATACAGTCGAAGCGCGAGGAACAGCCGTAACAGCGGTTTCTCCCACGCCGGTGTGAGGTCGTGATCACCCCCTGCGTGGAGCACGAGGCCAGCCGTCGGATGGCGTTTGGCGTATTCGAGCGCGATGGCGGTGCCGTAACTGTGGCCGTGGACGATCGGTCGGTCGACATCAAGTGCGTCGAGCAGATTCCGGAGGTCGGTGACGTGCCCGGTGAGTGACTGCTCGGTACGCGTCGTGGAGTTGCCGTTTCCGGCCAGCGAATACGTCACCAGCTCTCGCTCGCCCTCGAACGCGTCCAGTTGCGGATACGGGTTCCACAGCGAGCCGAGGCCACCGTGGACGAACACGATTGCTGGATCCGACCCGTCCATATGTATCGTCTCTAATGCGACTGATTTGGAGACCTGCACTCGGCGTGGCTCCGGCATCGAGCTGTGGACATCATCGAACCGGACGTACCCGGGAGGGAACGGTGACGTGGACATGGTCGATCAGAAGGGGAACTTGTCACGTGCCGATTGGAGGGCGAGACGAGAGAGCAGGCGGGCGGGCCCACGCTTTGGGAGGTCTCGAATCGTCTCGACCGACCCCGGCGGTTCACCGCCTCCAATGTCCAGTTCCCACCCCGTCTCGTCGGCAAAGCGCTCGACTGCCTCCTCCACGCGTTGCTGTACTGTGTCGGAATCCATCGTCTTCGGTGCCCCACCTTGCATCACGATGTCTCCGTCGACGATAACCGTCTCCACGTCCGCCGGCGCGGCGTTGTTCACGACGTGGGCAGGTACGTTGGTCAGCGGCGTGAACTTCGGCTTGTCCACGTTGAGGAGGATGATGTCCGCCCGCTTACCCGGTTCGATGCTCCCGATCTCGTCGCCGATACCCAGCGCCCGAGCACCGTCGATCGTCAGCATCCGCACCAGCTCCATCGAGGAGAACTGGCCGGTCGTCCGCTTGACGTTGGCCGCGAGGCGAGCCTGCCGGGCCTCACCGAACATACTGTAGGAGTCGTGCCAATAGTGGTCGTCGATGCCCAGTCCGACGTCGACATTCGCCTCTCGCAGTTCCGGAACGGGCGTCCACTGCATCTCGGCGTCCGGGTTCCAGTAGCAGAACACCGACGGACAGTGTGCCACAGACGCATCTGCCTCGGCAGTCCGCTCGATGTCCGCCTCATCGGCGACGCGGAAGTGCGCCGCAACCAGTCGGTCGTCGAGCAATCCGACGTCAGCGAGCAGATCGAGCGAATCCTCGCCGCCATTTGCTCGCGCCATCGTGTTGCTCTCTTCGAGTTCCAGTAAGTGGGTGTGGACGAGCAGGTCGGGATACTCGGCCGCGAGATCGGCCGTGCGCTCCCAGAGGTCGCGCGTACACGACCAGTCATCGTGCGGGCAGATCGTCGCCCGGATCCGGCCGTCGTAGGTATCGTGGTACTCGTCGATGAACGTTCGAGCGCGGTCAAACTGCTCGTCGACGGGGACGTCCCAGAACAGATCCGTGATTGTCGGGCCGAAGAAGCCGCGGAGGCCCGCTTCGCCGAACGTCTCCGCGCCCGAACTCGGCCGGACATCCATCGAGTTGATCGTCGTGACGCCCCCGAGGAGGAAATTCAGAGCGGCAAGTTCGTACCCTGCCTCGACCAGATAGTCGAAGTCGCCCTCGCCAAGACGGCCGTAGATGGCCGTCATACTGCCCATCATCTCCAGCAGGTCGAGATCGCTGAACGCACCGATTAGCGGCGTCAGTTCGAGGTGGGTGTGGGCGTTGACCAATCCGGGCATCACCAATTTTCCGTCGCCATCGATCGTGTGCGTTGCTTCGATCTCCCCATCGCCGTCCTCGGACTTGCGCACCTCCGTGATTCGACCGTCGTCGACGAGCACCGTCCCACGTTCGTACAGACGGTTGCGCTCGTCGACGGTGAGAACAAGCGCATCAGAGATAGCGATGTCAACAGGCATATGTCCTCCCTGAAGCGGCAGCCGCGTCAAAGTTGTCGGTACTATCCCGAAAAGACAGTGCCTGAATCGGTAGCGAGCAGACTCCCTCCATTCAGGATTCGCCGATGGATTCATTAGCTATCATCTCGTTCGAGATAACTAGATAGACGATGACGACGACCGAATTCATGAATCCCACCGCTGCGAAGATCGTCTTGGCGGCACAGCGTGGGGATTCAATCAACCGAATCTCGAATAAGATCGGTACGTCGTATTCGTGGGTCTACGACTGGATCGGTCGCTTAGACGACGCAGAAATCATCTCAAATACAGATAGCGGAATTCGAGTTCGGGACTACGAGATGCGACGGCGCTACGAGGAGATGATGGGGACGTTGTACAGCCGCGATGATGTTTCACAGGAGGACGCGTACGTGATCCCCCACTTCACCGGGATGGAGTTCGCCTATACGGAGATCGATGCCGCCTACGTCTGGACGCACGGCGGATTCCAGATCGCCAGAGGCCACGACGACTACCCCGTGTTTATCGAGGTTCACGAGCGCGACGTCGATCGGTGGATCGAGTTCTTCGAGCGGTTCGGGATCGACACGACCGTGGGTGAGCGCCCGGACGCGGCCGATGTTGACGGGAGCGTCCACTACGTCTTGTTCCCGCAAGCAGAGGGCATCGACGTTGAGTGGGTCGACGGCAATCCCGTGATTCCGATGGACGATGCGGTCAGTCAGATGATGGAGGCCCGGCCGGCGTACGAACCGGCATTGGAGATGATCGCCGACGAGCACGACGTGGAGATCGACGTGAGTCACCACGACCAGATGACTGCTGACTGAACGAGCCACCAATGAGCCTCCAAGAGCGTCAGGCCGAACTCATCGACACACACCGCGCCGTACAGGACGAAGAACTACCGTACGTCCTCGTCGGAGGATGGGCAATCTCGGCGTTTCAGACCCGATTCACTACTGATGTCGATATGGTGATCCCTGAAACAGAACTCGATGCGTACGACGCCCTCCTCGACGAGTTGGGGTACAGCAAAGCGTTCGATAACGACGTGGCAAACGTGTACGAGGGACGAATCGTCCGGTACGAAAAACCAGTTGGCGACAACGCGGTCGAATTTGACGCACTCGTCGGCGCACTTCGCTGTCGCCAGACCGATGCGGAATGGTCGTACCGCTATCTCCACGAACACAGCATCGTTGAGTCACTCGAAGTAGCGGAGGGTCTGACAGCTCGGATTCCCGAGCCGGCACTGCTGTTCGCGCTCAAGCTCCACAGCGGTCGGCTCGCGGATGCACGGGATCTGGTGATCGTCGGTGCCGAGGCAGATCTCGACAGCATCGAACAACACATCCATCGCGGGAATCCGAACCAGTTGGCCGAGCAAACCGAACGCGTGCTGGCGGAACTCGAAAGTGACGAGTTCGCGGACTCGTTTAAGGGTGTGTTCCAACAGAAGGAACTCCCAGAAGACGACATCAACGAACTAATCCAGTTCTTGCGAACCCAACTCGACAGACTCTGATAGAAAGAAGGAACGCATTTCGCCCGGATACCTGTAGATACCTCGCTGGTGCGGGGATCACGGATCTGCTCGGTGGAGCTGTTCATCTTCGATGGCGCCGCTGGCCGTACCCACGTCCTATGTCTGTACTGCTGGCTCTTCACTCGACAGCCGGTCGCGGTCGTGCGGCGCGTCGAAGTCGATATCCGGGCCGATGGGCGTGATCTCCCCCTGATAGTAGCCCTGATCCTTGATGTGCTCCATTCGCACCGTCTCTGCGACACCCGGCGTCTGGTAGAGGTCGCGCAGGTATGGCCAGAGGTGCTCGTACTGGTGGAGGTACTGCCGATCACAGTTGAAGGCCGTATGGTAGCAGTGGTCGAAGCGGACGAGCGTCGGGAACATCCGCACGTCTGCGAGAGTCAGCCGGTCGCCCGCAAGGTACCGCTGGTCGGCCAGCACCTCGTCCCAGTAATCGAGCGCATCGAACACGTCGGTGACAGCCTCGTCGTAGGCTTCCTGCGACTCCGCGAAGCCGGCACGGTAGACACCGTTGTTGATGGAGTCGTAGATGGCGTCGATGATGCGGTCAATCTCCTCGCGGTAGCCCTCGGGATACAGGTCGAGACCCTCGTCACCGACACCGTCGAACGCGGTGGCGAACATCCGCATGATCTCGATCGACTCGTTGTTGACGATGGTGTCTTCCTGCGTGTCCCACAGCACGGGCACGGTCACGCGTCCCGTGTACTCGGGATCGGCCGCGACGTACACCTCGCGCAGATAGTCGGCGCCGTTGACGGTGTCGGGCGTGCAGCCCTCCTTTTCGGGCGTGAACTCCCAGCCCTCATCCTCGCGGACGGGATCGACGATGTCCATCGTGATGGCGTCGGTGAGTCCGGCCAGCTGGCGCGTGAGCGCAGCCCCGTGTGCCCACGGACAGTTCCGCGCGACGTAGAGGTGGTAGCGGCCGGCCTCGGGTTCCGGCCCGTCTGTGACGATGTCGTCCGCGCTTCGGTACGTACCGCGAATCCAGTCGCGGAACGAGGTTTCGACCCGGTCGAACGCACCATCCTCGTCGGTGTACGGTTCGAGGTCTGTCTTCCACTCGCCGTCGACGAGCATATTCCGTCCCATACACTCCGGTTCGTGCTCAAGACCTACAATTGTGCGGACGAGATGGGTTCCGCCACGGCGACACGAGAACCAACGCGATATGACTCATCGAGTCGCCTGTCTCGACGACGAGGCGACAGTCGGCGAAACGATCCGGCTCTTCGGTGGGGATACTCCAACCGAGCAAGCCATTTACCCCGGTGACTGACTGACTCTCCCGCCGCTCTCGCTCAAACCAGTTGGTATGTGATCGGTTCTTCTTCGTGCTTGCTCAGGAAACAGCTGACGTCAAACAACCGTCCGCCGTCACTTTCTGGAAGGAACGAGTGTTGGCCGCCTGAGTCGCGGAATCAGAACGCGGTGACGACATCCGCGACCGAGAACAGGCGGAGGTCGTCACGTTCCTCTTCGGCCTCAATCAGGCTCCGGTTGAAGCCACTCCGGGAGAACAAGCAGAACTCGTGAGTGACGTCTCCCCCGCCCTGCGGCGTCCAACGGATGTCCTCCACGTCGCTTTCGAGGTCGTGCAGTACGTCGTACCCCACCGGCTGGCTGGTGAACTTACACTCGCCGGCGACCATCGTCTCGCCGGTTGTCAGTCCGACCACGTCGACCTCCTGCTCTTGATACCACCAGCGGCCGACGCGATCGAAGGTGTACCCGTCGTAGAGGTCATACGCGGCGTTCCGACACAGTTCTTCGAACTTCGGACTGACCGCGTCCGCGAGGTGTGGTTCGATCAACTCCTCGTAGGCATCGGTGCCTGCCCGGTCGTACTTGTCACCCTGCCCGTAGACGAATCGGAACCAGAATCGGAACAGTGCATCCTTCAACACGTACTGCCCGCGTCGCGATTGCGCGGGGTTTTCGGTCACCGGCACCTCCCGGTCGACGATCTCCAAGTCCTGCAGGTTCTTCAGGTAGTGGCTGATCTGGTCAGAATCGATGCCAGCTGCTTGTGCGATCTCGTTCGGGGTCTCGTTCCCGGCGGCGATCGTCTTCAGGATCGAGAAGTAACGGTTCGGGTTCTCCAGCTCGGTGCGCAGCACGTACTCGGGTTCGTCGTGGAGGAATCCACGCTTCGAGAGCACGGCATCCCGGATGTTCTCCCGCAGTGGTCGGTCGTCGTCAACGGCCTGCAGGTAGTGCGGCGTCCCGCCGAAGACGCCCCACGCCAGCACTGTCTCCTCGGGGTCGTAGTCGGGGAAGAACTCCGTGGCAGCGTCGAACGACAGTTCCTCCAGCTGGAGACGCATGTCGAACCGGCCGTGAAGCGGGCTTCCGCCGCTCATCACCTTCTCCTTCATCATGCTGATCGACGAGCCGACGAGCACCAGCGTGGCACTCGTGCCCTCGACCTCGTGATCCCACAGCCGCTGGATGACCGAGGGAAGGCTCTCGTCGCTCTCGATCAGGAACGGAAACTCGTCGAGGACGATCAGCGCGTCTTGCTCGATCAGGTAGCCGAGGACATCCTCCCACTCGCGGCGGATGCGCTCGATACCCGGAAAGGTTCGTGTGGCCTCTGCCACGAAATCGTCGAGTTGCACCTGCTTCGTCGTCTCCGTGGCTTGGTAGTAGACGACATCGTCCCTGTCGCGGATGGAGTGTTCGACCAGCTCCGTCTTCCCGACACGCCGGCGGCCCCAGACGGTGATCAGCGAGGGCTCGTCGGTGTCGTACCGCTCTTGGAGGGCCGCAATGTCCGCATCGCGGTCGACGAACGCGTCCATATGCTCACAGTCTGGGGCCATCGCAATAACAGCGTCGAATAAGGTAGATTGAAATAGGGTATTTCAGAATACCTAATTCTGAATTACCTTATGTGGGCTCCCAGTGACCGGGCCGGCATTTATCCGAAGTCAGTGACGTCGGCGCCATATGCGAGGGCCCAAGTTCGACTCCAGCGAGGACGGCAAAGACGCGCTGGCCACAGTTCATGGAATCAGTCGTGCGCTGATCGACAAACTGTTCGACAAAACCGACGAGGTCGCTCCCAAGCTCGTCCAAGAGTACGGTGTTGAAGGCGAGGTCGACATCGATGTTGTGAGGGAGTACCTGAAGATTGCGTTCTGTGAGGACATCGCGTGGATGGCGGATCAGGGAGTGTGGGATGGAGACGAGGACGTGGAGCGGATCGTCACCGAGATGGACGAGTACGCAGAGGCGAACACGAAAATGATGGTGGGTCGGGTCGCCTCCCGTCACCGAGATATGATGCGACTCAGCGGTGCCATCATACAGGAGACGTTCAGCAGCAAGTAGGTCACGGTCACTCGAGCATATTTCCCGACTTGTCGGTCGACTGGGTGACAGCGCATTCCCGGCCAGACTACCAGATCTGGCCCCGATCGTCCAGCTTCTCGGTCAGCTCCTCGACCTCCTCGAAGTAGACGTGATACCGGTTCCGCCTGACTCCCTCGCCGGAGACCTCAACTTCACCCTCTGAGAGGTGCTCTCGGACAACGCTTTGCGCCTGCTCAATGTCGGTGTCGGCGGCAGCGGCGATCCACTCCATCCCTCGCCACCGCGGGTACTCGTTCGTGAGGACGTGATCGACTCGCTCTTCTGGAGTCATATCGGCGGGATAGTCTGGCTCCAGCTCGTCGGGATCGGAAGGTGGCTCGAATGCCTCTTTTGCATCGTTGAGCGCGTCTCGGACGGAGTCAGGGAGATCATCGGTCATGAATCCGAATCCGCCGTGCGATAACTTAGTTGCCGGCGTCGGGATCAGAAGATCGCTCAGTGCCACGCCTGATGTTCTCGCGATGATGCTCTGCCTCACCCATCCTGCCGTTGATGGCTTTCTGGAGATCATCCAGCGTGTCGAATTCTCCCTCGGGCAATTCCTCTGGAGACACTACCCACTCTGAGTCGTATCGTTGGCGATGCCACTCTCCGATGGCCTCGAGCGCCTCGTAATAGTCTACACCGGCCTCCTCGGCAACTTGCCGAATCGTCAGCTCGCCCTCGGCCTGTCGTTCGACCAGCTCGCGTAGCGATGAATCGCCGTCACTCATGGTTTGATTGTCCCCACACCGCCTGCGTGGGGCGGGAACATCCCCGACCCTGCCTCGCTGGCAGGGGCTTGGCATTACCCAGCAATTACGGGGATTCTCCCGACCACTCAGCTGTTCTGATTCGATCTGGATAAATCACCGGGAGCCCCCCTCACAACGAATCATAGCTCTTCAGTCGGGGTTGACGCTACCGAGGGTAAACACCGAATCACTCCTACCTCGAAATCCGCTTCAACTATTCGGCCCGGGCTGTCGTGATTACAACTTGACGCCGCCGATACGGTGAGGAGCGGCGTCTGGTGAACCGACTGCGCGAAGTACCAGTTTTCGCTTCCACTACGAGTTGTTCTTAGTGAAGATGGAAAATTAGGCCGACGGGATGGTGTGCCCAACATCCGAGACAAGTATATTGCTCCCAAGACTAATATACTCACGTCTGCAAGACTACGTATGACCGACGACCGCCCCGTCGACGTGAACGAACGCGTCACTGAGGAGTGGAAAGCGGATACCACGCCCGGCGAACGCGTCCGCACGGTGATGAAGCGGACATATGACTCCCAGCCAGTCGCCACGATCGCCGAGCGGGCGCTGACCTCAGAAACGACCGCACGCAAGCACCTCGATATTCTCGCCGCTGACGGGTTCGTCGAGTCCGTCTCCCGGCCGGACGAGCGGGGGACGTGGTACAGGCGAGCACCCCGCTCGGTCGTTCTCGAACGCGCCCAGCAATTGCTCGACTCGGTCGATGTCGAAACGTTGTCGACGCGTATCGCGGAGCTTCGCGAGACCGTCCGCGAGTTCGAGGAGCAGACGGGGGCCGAGTCCCCCCGTGCCGCGGCAGTCGACGACATCGGACTGGAACCGGCGGCGATGACGGAGTGGCAGACTGCCCAACGAAATCTGAAACTCGCACGGGCCGCCCTCGCGCTTGCGGATGCGACGGATGCCGTCGAGGATGGCACCGGATCGGGCGAGCAGGGCGAACCAGCAGGCATCAGTAGTTGACACGATGGAGGACTCCGAGTCGCACTCGTTGCGAGGGCCCGTCGACGCAGGCGCACTCTATGATTTTCGTTCCGAATTTGAACGCCTCGAACCCCTTGCGAGTGGGTCACTGGATGTCCCGGTGAATCCCGACGAACTGCGTCTCCAGCTCGATGACGGCATCGGCGAGGCGACATCTGCGAACCTCACCGTTCGGTGGTCGGTACAAAACGACTACAATGTTCACTACAGCGACGATACGGGTCGAAACCTTCGATGGGACGTGCATCCCCACGAGTACACCGAACCTGATGGCGACGGGCATTACCACCCACCGCCGAACGCATCGAGCGATGACGATGACGTTTCGGAGTCCTGTATCCGAGTCACGGAGATAGTGCTCGTCGCGCGTGCCGTCCACCAGCTGTGGCGGGCTGGGTACGAGAGTGGGACTGCCGAACCGCTCAACGATGCGACCAACCCACCCTAGCGCACTACATACGTCGGCAATACAACGACTTAGTCACTTTATGCGGATCTGACCATCGCAACGGGCTTCATAGTGTTCCGCGGCCGGAACACTCTCGGCGACATAGCACCAAATATTATCCCAACTGTATTACAACCAGTCCACAAAGCGAGGGACAGCCATTATGGGATTCAACTCGGAATCGGCATTGAAGGAAACAGCAACGCCGGTACTGAAATGTAAACTAGCGAGAAACGAAGCCGAGGTCGTGGAAGAGTTCTCCTATAGCGCCGGACGGACAGACCTCGTGTTCACCTACAAATCCGATGCGTATCTCCGTCGGCGGGTTGAAGAGCTAGGCGTGGGGATACCGATCACAGACAAATCGCATTTGAAGGCCTTCCTCCGCCTGCATAAGCGTGGTGAGATCACCGAGGAGTACTTCTGCCAACTCGGAGCGAACAGCCGCCGGGAGAGCGAAAAGGCGCTTGAATGGCTCCTCGACAACGGCTTCGCAGAACGGACACCAGACGGCAAGGTTCGTACCGTCCCTTACCTCCGGCGGCACATCACAACCGCAATCGCTGTCGAATTAAAACTGGAAAAGTGGAGAGATGCATTCAGACAAGCTCTCCGAGGAAGGTCGTTCTCTGAGTACCAGTACGTCGTACTCGATGCTGATCACGTCTCGCCTGCCCTCAAAAACATAGATATGTTCGAGAATCAGGGAATTGGGTTGGCCTCGGTCGACACCGAGGGCACGTTCGTCGAGCATCACGCTCCAGACAAGCAGCGACCATTCTCGGAGTTGAATACGTGGAGACTGAACGAGAAGACCCTCCGACAGTCAAGCGAAGCCTAAGTGTAGTCTCACGTTCACCACAGAGTCTTTACGGGACGCCTGCGCAATCGCCAATATGGGCGGTTCGATTACGCTTAGTCAAGTTCAGGACAAATATCCCCGACACAACCTCAAAACAAAACTCGACAGCGGTGGGCAGAAAGAGGTTTTCAAGGGAGAGTTCGACGGTGAGGACATCGTTCTGAAGACAATCATCGCAGAGGACTGGGAGGCCACCAAGCGGGCCGAGTTGGAGATTCGGGCTATGAAGGAGATCGACTCCGATATTATGGTCGGTCTCCGGCAGGATTTCCAAGATGTCATCGACGACCACGAGGTGTTCGTGATGGTTGAGGAGTTCGTTCCGGGAGGAACTCTACAAGACCAGCTACAGGAGGAGGGGCCGAGTGTCGAGCTGGCGGCTCGGGTCGGACGCGATGTCCTGACCGTACTGCAGGAGTTCAACGAACAGGATTTCGTCCATCGAGACATCAAGCCGAAGAACATTATGATCCAGCCTGATGGTCAGGTCAGACTCCTTGACGTCGGAATCGTCCGCTCTATCGGGGAGGCAGACACTGACTTGACGCCGACCGACCGGCCAGCGGCCCCCGGTACCCCCGGATTCCGAGCCCCAGAACAGATGATGAACGACAAGGAGCGTCAGGACACGCGGACGGACATCTTCTCGCTTGGCATCACGATGTTTGCCACGATGACTGGGGTTCACCCGTTCGATGTCGACGGGATGGATTTACAGGAGGCCATTCAGGCAGGCACCCACCGAAATCTCAGCGATCACTTCCCCAATCCAGACGCAGACGGCTTGCAGGAGCTGGAGTGGTATGTCCACAAGATGATCGAGACCAAGATGCACCGCCGGTTCCTGACACCGGAGATGGCACTCGACGAGCTAGAGAGAGTTATGGAGGAGATAGCATGATGTTCGACGAGCCCACCTTCCTGATCCAGTTCGGATACAACGGACAAACGCTCGTGGAGCGAGCCTTTGAGGGTGACCACGCTGATGGAGTGATTCTGAGCCCGACCGACTACGAGTACGACAAGAACCAGAATCTCGCTCGTAAAGTAAACCGGTGGGGAGGAACCGTCCTTTTCGATCCACAGTTCTACATCCCACGAACCCAACGACCCGCCGCTGAGACCTATCCTTACTTCGAAGAGAAAGGCGGCGACAACTTCGAAACGGTTGTCGTGTCCGAAAAGAAGAGCAGGCAGGAACTGTGCCGGCAGATCATCAACGTGCAGGACACGATAGACGTTGATGCGTACATCACCCCGGCACGGTACTTGGACACCTTCTCCGACCGGAAAATCGAGGGATGGGTGCGTCTGACCAAGACGTTCCTCGAGGTCGCCGAAGAGGAAGGCAGGGATATCCCAGTATTTGCATCTCTTCCGATCTCGGGCGCCAGCCTGAACGAGCAGGATCCACGGGACAAGCTTCTCGACCGCATTACGTCAGTCACGCCCGATGGTTTCTACGTGTCAGTCGAGTATGACAGATACCGTCAGCATCCCCTGTTCGGCGCCTCGGAGGTCTACTCCTATCTCGACCTCCTGAAGAATCTCCGATACAACCACTTCGACATCGTCCTCGGCCACACTCATCAGATCGCACACTTGGCCCTCGGGCTTGGGATCAACGCCTTTGCGTCGGGTCACTACAAGAATACGAGGGCATTTGACACCGACCGCTGGATTCCTGAGGACAGCGGGTTCGGAGGCGGCAGCGTATTCTACTACTACACGGATGAACTTCTCGCCGATCTCCGCGTCGAGCAAGATCTTCAGGTGCTGTATGCATCCCCCGGATTCGACATTGACCGCATCCGTATGTATTCCCCGTACGAGAACGATCTGTTCGGCTCAACCTCTCCCGAAGAGGCCGAATGGAAGGCGGCCGGGGCCGAGTGGGATCACTGGATTTGGTCGTGCTACCAGATGTCTCGTAAGTACAGGGATAAGTCTCTCCGCGAGCGAATCGAAACAACGGAGTCGGTTCTGGAGAACGCTAGCAACTTGTATGACGAGATCAAGACGGATGTCTCCCCGCTCGATTCCGTTGAAGAAGACATCTACGCGGACTGGGAGACGGCATTCGATAGTGTACGCTCAGAAGCAGACATCAGAGAGATCGAGAGAGTGCTAGCGAGGATATGAAGATTGGCGTCCTTTCGGACATCCACTCGAATGCAGTGGCGCTAGAAGCGGTTCTGTCACGGTTAGAAGATGCCAATGTTGAGGAGTACATTTGCGCAGGCGATGTCGTTGGATACTACTCACGTCCGAACGAAACTATCTCGCTTCTTAAGGAGGTCAACCCCCTGATTGTACGGGGGAACCATGATGAGGGAGTGACGACTGAGACACCCACCTCGTTCAATTATTACGCTAAGAGATCGCTGGACTGGAATCGACGGGAGTTAACCGAAGAGGGTATGCGGTTTCTTCGACGACTTCCACCGACGATTCGAACAGAGATAGGTGGTCGGGAGGTATTTATCGCCCACGGATCGCCGAGGAATCCGATCAGCGAGTACATTCACGAGGAGGACATTTCAGAAGAATTTCTAGATTACAGCTTCGAGAATCCACCCGAAGTGGTCGTTTTAGGACACACCCATAAGCCGTACGTAAAGAAGGTCGGAGATACTCTTGTTCTCAATCCGGGAAGCGTCGGTCAGCCTCGTGACCGTGATCCTCGGGCATCATTTGCTGTCCTTGAAACAGAAAAACCGTCCGCTGAAATCAGGAAGGCATGGTACAACGTCGATGAGATCGCTGAGCACACCAAAGAGTACCTGCCTCGGAAGCTCGCTGACCGTCTCTACGAAGGCAAATGATCGGTGAAGACCTCGACACTCCTACGTTTTGACTTTCGGGGTCTCACGTCCGATACGCAATAATGCAGCAGATAGCTGTATGAACTACCAACTGACTCCACCTTAGAGGGCCGTCTTTCGCTGATCCACAACCCTCCTCGGTTCTAATATATAGAATGCAATTGGGCAAACATTCCTCTCTCAATGCGCCTATCGCAGTTCCTCGTCCAAGACCGGCGTCAACTGTTCGTGGAATTCCGCCAACCTATCGACGGCCCACTCCTTGAGTTCCTCGTCCTCTAGCGCGTCGTCCAGTCGGCCAACCTCGCGTCTGACATAGAGCCGCGTGTACCCGCTGCTCCCGTACTCTTCGGAGTGGATCTCCTCGGGGATATCCAGCGATCGGTCTTCGATCGCCGCCAGCATCGTCTCAAGCATTTCCTCGTTCCGTGCGGACTCGTCGAACTGGAAGTTCATCACGACGTGGAACTCCTTGTCGCCGGGGTCGCCTTTGAAGTGCCACACGAATTCGACATCCGAGTGGCCAGCCGGGATCGTGAGCCAGCTGTCGCTGCTGGCACTTCTGCTCGTGACGCCGGGAAGTTCCTCTTTGAAGCGTTCGAGTACATCACCGAAGAACCGACGGTACTTCTTCTGCTTCGGCGACGCCTCCCGTTCCTTGATCTCCTGCGTCTCGTCGGCGCCGATGATTGTTGGGACGAACATCTCGGCGTCGTTCCGCTCGTAGTAATCGAACTCGACGCAGTTGATCTTCAAGTCGTGGGCGTCCCGCAGCCAGCGCGTCATCCGCCGGACGTCGTCGGTGATGGTGTACGCGACCAGCATCAGCTGGGGCGACTCCAGTCCCTCGGCGAACTCCCGCTCGAAGTCGTCGATGTCGAACTCCGTATCCTCCTCGTGGTCAAAGGCCTCGTAGAGTTCCTCCAGCGACTCGTAGGTGGTGAGGTCGAAGAACTCGTCCTGATCCAGCCGGGCCAGCGATGACGCGTAGTCGAAGAGTTGCGTCACGGCCGAGCGCGGCGAGCGGTCGCGCTTGAACTCGATCGTCGTGAGCGTCCCTCGCTTGTCGCACACGAGCAAATCGGGCTCTTTGCCGGTCGGCAACTGAATTTTACTCCCGAGAACGACGTTCTCGCGGGTCGTCAGCGTCCCCATCACCAACCGCGGGTCGCTGTGGATCACCTCGTGGAGGTCGTCCTCCAGATGCTCCTCGCTGTACTCCACCTCCTCAAGATATTCAATTTCGCCGTCCTCACGACGAAAGCCGATCAGTGACATTATCGATAACTGTGAGCGGCCGCTCAAAGACTCTTCCCTGACGATTAGACGAGTTAGAACGGAGAATACCGAGTGAAGTTTGATCGGTAAGGAGAAATCATCGATAGAGGGTCGAATGCCCTTATGCGCATACAATCCGTTGTCACGACAATATTGGCATCGACTAAGGTGATTCAAAATACGGTATTTCAAAATACCCTATTTCGAATTACCTTATCTTGCTGAGGCATTCCACAGAGGGATCAGCTCACAGAGCGATTCGACGGCAAACGACACACCTGAAGGGGCTCGATTTGCGATGGGGATTCTCCGTCAGTCAGATGATGCCTGCACTGACGAGACCGAATATGGGTGCAAGAAGTAGCGACACCAGTACACCGGCGACCAACGGCGGATTTTCGCGTGCCTTCTCGTGAAGCGGCATTTCCTCATACTCGGCACGGAATGTCTCCAAATTCCCCTCGTCGTAGAAGTACTTCGTCTTGAACGCGAATCGCTCGGTGACGGCACAGCCCGTGCAGACGGGCGCCTGTTCCAGCCGCTCCGTCTTGGTGTGGTCTGGACAGTTGATGCTCCCGCAGTTGGTACAGAACGTGTAGTCGGTATCCTGTCCGGCCGTCTCGCAGTGGACGCACCGATGGATGCCATCTTCAACCGTCACGCGTGACGGCCCAGCGGCGTAGTACTCGTAGGGGTACTCGTACTGCTGGAGACGTGTTGTCTGGCGGATCTCCGGGAGATAGATCGGTGTGATCGACTGCACTGAGATGTCCGACTGATTCGGCTCGCAGGTCTTGGTGTAGGTGACGTTGTTGTCTCCGGTGTAGGAGACCGTCGTGGTGTGACGCTCCCGCAGTCGGTCGACAGCCCAGTCTTTGTACTCGGTCTCCGTCTGGCCGAACCGGTGAACGTCGATGGTATCGAACACATCGGCGAATTCCTCTTCGTCCAGCTCGGTCGTCTGGCGTCTGTTCTCCTGAATGAGCCTACGAACCGCCCCTTCCATTATGTCGGGTCGTCCCCGCCGAGCGTGGACGACGAACCGATCGGTCTCGTCGATGCGGTGGATAACGCCGACCGACGTTTCGAACACAGCACCGACATCTGCCGTGATCAGGACGACCGGCTGGAATTCCGCCCGTGCTTGGGGCGTCGATATCCCACCCGCGTCGATGTTGTCGATGTCTCGGAAGGCCTCGCGTATGGGAGCATCGACACCGCTGGTGGGATCGAACGGGCGCAGGGTCTCGTCACAGATGATCTCGATGCGGCCGTTGTAGAGATCAAGCCCGATCTCGTCGGCGATCTCTCGCAGGTCGGTGCCGTCGATGAGTTCGATGGGATGGGGATCGCCAGCCTCGCGGAGGTTGGTCGCGTACTCCCGCGCCGGAGCAGTGAATCGCCCCGTCGTCACGACCATGCCGCGCTTGGGGCCGTCGAAGTCGAACGTCGACACCGCCGAGTGGAGTTTCTGAACCACGGGTCGGCCAACCGAACCGGTGTGCTTGCACTCGACGACGATCGCCCGACGCGTTCCGTCGACGACCTCTTCCATAAGGATATCCCGTCCCTTGTCGGCTGTACGCTCGGCCTGTCGAACGTTCTCGTAGCCGAGATTGCGGAAAACATCCTCCATCAGATCCTCAAACTCGAAGCCGGAGAGGTCGTCTAATAGTTCCGCGTCGCTCATCATTTGCAATCGTAGTACGTATTAGGTATATGGATTTGCTTATAGCAGGGAGTCACATAGAGCGTTCCCACACCCAAGCAGGATTCTTCAATACAAGGGATGCAGTCATCGACGATGGACTTCCAGCAGATTCAGTCGTCTGTATACTTGTCTAACGTTTCCTGTATTGACTCCTCATCAACTTCTACTTGTTCTCCCCCAATTTCGAGAAATTCTACATCTCTATCCTTGAGACGGTCATAAATCCAGTTTCCTATGACACTGGCAGATACGCCAGCCCCAACCTGCAGAACCCACTCAGAAATTTCTGGCCCGCCAACTCCCTTCCGGATTTTCGTCCCCTCATAAACGATTCTCGTATCATCTTCGATTGTATTCGACATCCCCTGAGCCACCCGCTTATCATCCGGTTCCAGAAGATCGTAGTTTACCATCCTGTCACGGTATGATATCCTAAGTTTCGTAGAGCCGACCATACTGAGTGTTCCCCTCTATGATAGTTAACCGTTTGGAGAGTATCCAAAATACATCTACGTGGGCGTTTGCTTCGACTACGATGCTCCTCAATAAGCAAGAGTTCTATAACACTCTCGATAGCCAAATATACTAATTGTACTGCAAATACCGATGCGCGATCACTCACTCTGATGATAGCAATCAAATACTGTGCTGGGGAATCTTAGTCAATGTGCTCCCTGACGACCTTCCTGTTGACCCCGATCAGTTGCTGACGTGGCACACGGAGTGTTGGCAGTGTGGCGAGGACACTCCTGTCGTTTGGCCGCGGCACGATCATCTCGATACACCAATCGGCGATGTCCTTGCGAATTACGATACCCCCGTCGAGCGTGTCTACAGCAACACTCTCGAAAAAGAGGTGTGGGGAAACGTCTGCCAGCACTGCGATTCCTATCAAGGCAACCACTACATTCGCAGAGAAGCGATCGAGATCGATCCACCCGTGGTCGAGTGTCCCAACTGTGGCGAGAAACACGAGTGGCGACCTGACGAGGGGCTCGGCGGTGCCTTTGGACAGGGCTGGGTCTCCTGTCCGGAATACGGTGATGTTCCAGTTGGCGACCCGCGCGAGGACTAACTATCGAAGTCACCCACACGCGCCACGTCTTGAATGTAAGCTCGGGAGTACAGATCATCGACACCCCAGTTGAATTGAGCACCCACACACCCCACGTCTTGAATGAAAACTCAAGAATACAGTTCACCAGTCCCGGAGTCCAGTTGGGTACCCACACACCCCACGTCTTGAATGAAACCGCGGTAATTCTCACTCACCGCTTACCCTGTGCGCGGTACCCACACACCCCACGTCTTGAATGAAATCTACTCCAACCCCCTCTGTTTCTCTTGGAACTGTAAAATCTCGCTTGTGACGTACTGACTAAACCCGTGGAGTTGGTATGGTACCTACGGGGATAATCTAGAACGCCATCACAGTCAAAGAGACGTCAGAGCAGCTGCAGGCCGGCATTCATTAGGGTCGAGTCATCGGATCCGGATATGCCCGATGACCTTGGCACGACATTGGAGATCCTGAGGAGGAACTACGAGGATCTGGACAGCAGCAAGTCAGATGAGCAGCTACGACACAATATGCAGAACTTTCTGGCAAGCGTGAACTCGCTCGTCGCCCATTCCTATCGAATCGCTGGAGAACACGAGGAGACGGAGGAGTGGGAAGTTGAGCAGAAAATGCGGGAGCTACAGGAGCTATTGGACGGTATCTGAGCCACTGTTACTGGTCTCCTCACGGATCCGCTGCCACTCCTGTTCTCGGTACTCACGCAGTATCTCGAATTCTCTCTCGTATTCGTCGTGGAACTCGAGAGCCTGCCCGACAGCTTCCCGCATTTCTTTCTCCACCTCTGGGGAACAGAGATTGGGCGCGAACATATCCACATAGGCGTCGACATCTCCGTCATACACTTCCCGAACGAAATCGACGGCGTGCGTCACCCAAATCCGATGGACATACCCACCATAGACGAGGTTCGGTTTCACGCCACAACACCCGATCCGGTTCTCGATGCGGTCGAACCGTTCTGGCGGCTCAAGGATTGGATCCGGGAAGTCATCCAATTCATAGTGTGAAGGAAGGTCGTCACTCATACTCCACCCAGTCCGATGTCGCAACAAACCGTTCGATCAGTTCATCTTCGTCGTACTCGTCCCGAGCTGCTCGTCGTATCGCTTCCTCTATCTCGCGGTCAACACGAATCCACTCAGCTGCCTCAAGTGCCTCCTCCTCGTCGACCGGCGCTTCTACAGCCACGGAGACCAAACCAAACCAAACCAAACCATCGGATCATCTGATTCTGGAAGTTCCGAGAAATCGCCCTCCGCCCTCTCAAAGTCGGGAAACCCCACGATGGGCGTAGCAGCAGCCGCTACGAAGGAATCGCGGCGTTCCATACTCGGGACAATGCACTGTATGATAGAATATGTTGCCTTTCCGATAACAGAAAGTATCGAGTGAGGACTCCTCTCTCGTGGATCGTGATTGGTCGCGTTAAATTTGGCGTGAATTGTGCCGGACAGCGAGAGCTTGGAGCCACGATTCTGCTGTCGGTGGGTCGATATGACTGAAACTCGTTGCAAACGAAGACGTTCGTCGTTCTATTTCCC